>JBEKTF010000159.1:0-12812 GCA_049516355.1 Bryobacteraceae bacterium
TCCAGTCCGACTACCTTCCGATCCGCTCCGACTTTCGGCTGGTAATAAACCACGAAATAACCGCGGCGCAATCCGAGGCGCAGTTCTTCTTCCATGCGCGCGCGATCGAGCGTTTCGTTGCGTGTGGCGAAGGCCTCAGCGCGGTCGCGCCCCAGATTTTTCGCGTGATACATGGCTGCATCGGCTGCGCGCTCCAACTGTTCCGAATCTTTGCCATCGTCCGGAAATATCGCGATACCAATGCTGGCGCTCGCCTGCAAATGGCGACCTTCAATGACGATCGGGACGCGAATTGCTTCCAGAACGCGCGCGGCAATCTCGCCTGCCTCGCTCGCGTCCCTGACGGGGTTCACCACGATCGTGAATTCATCGCCGCCGATCCGCGCCACAGTGTCGCCCGGCCGCAGGGTTGCCCTCATCCTCCGCGAAATCTCTCTGAGCAGCGAATCGCCCACCCGGTGGTTGAAAGTGTCATTGATCTGCTTGAAGTAATCAAGATCGACAAACAGGAGTGCGACCTTCTGGCCGAGAACGCCGGCCTCGCTCAGAGATCGATCCAGACGCTCTTCGTATAACGCCCGGTTAGGCAGTCCCGTGAGGCTGTCATGATGCCCCCGGAAACGCAAGTCGTCGTACAGCCGGCTGTGCTCGAGAGCAAGGCGCGCCATCCGGCATCCCGCTTCGGCAGCGTGCGGATCCGATTCGCCGGATTCCGACGCTTCGCGGTAAAAGAGGAGCAACGCGCCGAGTGGCTTGTCCGGGCTGCCAACCGGCCACGAATGGATCACCGCCGGACCACGGCCGCTCAATGAGTCGTTGAAGACCTTCCACGCCGGATTCTGGTCCGGCCGCGTTTCGATGTGTTTTCGCCAGACCTCAAACGGAACTGCATGCTGCACCCGCAACGCCGCGAGCCATTCTTCGGGTAGATCCGGCGCGGCCGCGACGTGATATCCATCGGCGCCCTTGATCAGTACGGCGCACAGGGAAGCCGGGTACTGCGAGCCGGTCAGCCGGGCCACGCCGTCCAAAACGGCTCCGAGAGGCCGATTCGACACAAGCATCTCGAGAATCTGGTTCCGTTCCCGCTCCCTTAACCGTTCGCAGTCCAGTGTCCGAGTCCTGTCGAACACTGCCCGTTCCAACGCGTTTTCGCGCCGCCGGTGACCCCGTTCACGCATGCACCACGCTCCCACCCCGGCCGCAATGAGAATAGCCACGCGCAGAGACCAGAACCTGCCTGACGTCCACCAGGGACCGGCGCCGAAAGCATCCGCCGTCACAACGACCAGAAACAGGAACACCGCCACGCGGGCGCCAACCGAGGGATTGGATCTGGTGCTGGTCATATAAAATGAAGTGCGCGGGCGACTGGCCGCCAATGCCTTCGCTTTTCTTATCGACACTCCGGAGAAAAGCTTTAGGTGTTTCTTAGGGGGCCGGATTTTCGTTGACTCTCTTACCTGGGAGCATCGGTACCGCTCCCTCACGGTCACGGCTCTGCAGCGCTTGATTTTACTGAGCCGCGCGCGTAAGCAAGCGGTGGTCAGGTCTATCTGGCGAGCATCTTCCGATGCTCTTTACCTGACGAGCATCTTCCGATGCTCTTTACCTGGCGAGCATCTTCCGATGCTCTTTGAGAATGCAATGGTCCATCACGACTTCGAGGCCGGCCGCACGCGCTTTGTGCGCGGCCTCTTCGTGGACCACGCCTTCCTGCATCCAGACCCCGCGCGCGCCGATGCGAATGGCCGCGTCCACAATCTCAGGCACGCATTCGGAGCGGCGGAATACATCGACGATATCAACGTGTTCGGGAACCTCGTCCAGAGACGCATACGCCTTCTCGCCGAGCACTTCCGTCTCATTCGGATTCACCGGGATAATCCGGTATCCTCTGGACTGCATGTACTCGGAGACGCCGTAGCTCGGCCGCGAGCGCCTGCTCGAAAGACCGACCACCGCGATCGTCTTAGCGCTCCGAAGGAGATTCTCGCCTGCCACCATTGCCACCCGCCATCCGCATCAATTTTCGCACTTCGTCCGGCGTGAGATGCCGGAATTCACCGGGCTTCAGCGAACCCAGCTCGACATTTCCGATGCGGACACGCCGCAGTTTCTCGACCAGCCGACCGAAATGTTTGAACATGATCCGGACCTGTTGGTTGCGGCCCTCGATCAGCTTGACCTCATACCAGGGATTGTCGCCGCGCCGGTAGAGATGCAGACCGGCCGGAGCCGTCCGCCGCCCGCTGAGAGGAACTCCCGTGCGAAATTCCTCCTCTTGTTCCGGCGTGAGATAGCCGTTCGATTTGACCAGGTACGTCTTCGGCACATGGCTGCGGGCCGCCGTAATCGCATTCGCAAACTCGCCATCGTTGGTCAACAGGATGAGCCCCTGGCTGTGATAATCGAGGCGACCCACCGGGTAGACGCGGCCGCGAACCCCCTGAATATAATCGAGCACTGTCGCGCGCCGCTGGGGATCGCTCGCGGTACTCACCACGCTGTCCGGCTTATTGAGTGCGAGATAAATAAAGTGCTCGGGCTGTTTGATCAGGCGGCCGTCGACCTTGATGTGGTCGGTCTCGGGATCGGCCTTCGAACCAAGCTCGCTGACCACTTTGCCGTTCACTGTTACGCGGCCTTCAGTGATGAGCACCTCGGCCTTACGGCGCGACGCGATGCCGGCCGTCGCGAGAATCTTCTGCAGGCGCTCTTCCGCCACTATTCGCCCTGTTCCCCGCTCGGGGGGTTCTCAATCGGAGTATCCGGGTTCTCCGTATCGAAACGCGCGAGTTCCTGGAATTCCTTCAAACTGGGCAGTTCGCTGACATCTTTCAGTCCGAACTGCACGAGAAATTCCCGCGTGGTCTTGTAGAGAATCGGCTTCCCGATTACCTGTTTGCGGCCCGCCGTTCCGATCAGTTTGCGGTCGAGCAGCGTCTTCAATACGCCGGCCCCCTGCACGCCGCGGATTTCCATAATCTCTGGCGCCGTGATGGGCTGTTTGTACGCGATCACCGCCAGCGTTTCGAGAGCCGGAAGAGACAGCTTGAGCGGCGGGTTGAGATTCTTGACGAACCGGCGCACGGCCTCGTGGTGCTCGGGCTTGGTCGTCATCTTGAACCCACCGGCAATCTCGCGGATGCTGAGGCCGCGTTCGGGCTGTTCGTAGTCGGCCGTGAGCTGTTCGAGAAGATCGATCACGCGGTCCCGTGGTTGCTCGATCGCGGCGCAGATCTGGTCCAGTGTGAGCGGCTCATCCGTCACGTAAATGATCGCTTCGAGGACGGCCTTGAGTTTCGCGTCCTCCATGGTGATCGCGTCGGGAGCGGGCTCCTCGGGAAGAAGCTCTTCGGCGGAGAAGGATTCCTGCACGGGCTGTTCTTCAGCAGCCGGTTGTTCTTCATTTGGGACCCGCGGTTCAAGCGGGTCCTGATCGGGAAAAGCCATTCCTTACTTGTATTCCTCTTCGATTGTGGCCGGCGGTTGCGCTTCGGCCTCTTCAAAACGTTCGCCCTTCGCAAGCGCGATCTCGCCGAACAGATCTGGCTGCAGGATGAGCACCGTCTGCGCTTTCACCATCTCGAGCACGGCCAGAAACAGGCAGATCATAGCCCGCCTGCTGCGCTGCTTTTCCATCACCTGCAGGATGAACAGGGGTTTGTCTTTTCGGGTCGCATTCAGCAGCGACCGGACATGCGCCACCATGTCGGTCACCGAGATTTCCTCGTCCTCGACTTCGTAAACGGGCCGGTTTTTGGCTCGTTCGAGCACCTCGCCGAAAGCCTTGATGAGGTCGAAGAGCCCGACCGCAAGACCGGGTTGATCGTCCTCCGAAACGAACTGTTTCATCTGCGGATTCGACCAGACGTTCTCCTCGATGATGCGCTTCTGCTGCAGCATCTCGGCGGCGTCCTTGAAACGCTGATGTTCGAGCAGACGCTGGACGAGTTCTTCGCGCGGATCTTCCTCCCCTTCGCCTTCTTTTCGCAGCGCGGGATCGGTGGGTAGGAGCAACCGCGATTTGATGTGGATCAGGGTCGCGGCCATGAAGACGAACTCGGCCCCGATGTCGAGATCCATCTCGCGCGCTTTATCGAGGTAAGCGAGGTACTGCGAAGTGATGGTCGCGATGGGAATGTCGCGGATGTCGATCTGCTGTTTGCGGATCAGATCCAGCAGCAGATCGAGCGGCCCGTCGTAGTGATCGAGATGAACGTTAAGGGGTGATGAAGACACCGTGGACAATCTCTCATTGTACGGCGCTTTCACCGCGCTCGTGCTTTGGCGGGCTGCTGAAGAAGTAAGTCGCAGGCCGAAGGCCTACTCCACATGGGCCCGTAAACCATTGAGAGCACGCGTGGAGTAGGCCTTCGGCCTGCGTTCTTCGAGGCGAGTGAAACGTGCGCTGGTGAAGAGCGGCGCAGCCGCAACGGCGAACAGAGTGATCGCGACGGAAATAATATCGACGCCGGCCATTATCGCTTGCCCGCGAGCGCCTGTGCGGCCCGACCCGCGGCCTCGTTCACCAGCAGGCCCATTTTCGGATGGCTGGGCTCAAAATCGGCCTTCAGACCATAATCTTCAAGCGTTTCGGTAGTCGTCGGCCCGATTGAACCGACGAACGCGGATTGCAAGGCTTCCCGTACCTGCTGTTCGATACCCTCTTCTTCAGCGATTTTCATCAGGTTGACGAGTTGCGTCGAGGTGGTTAACAGAACAACGTCGAATCCCCCCGCAATCAGCTTCGCCGCAGCCTGGCGCAGCGGCCCGGTGTCTTCAGGAAGATCCCAGCCATAGATACGGACTGGCATGACCTCTTTGCCCAGCGCGCGCAGCTCATGGATCAATTCCATATTCGATTTCCCGTATTCCTGCAGAGCGATGCTGGTTTCGGGGCGATCGCGCATCGTATTGAGGACCTCGCGCCACGTGTTCGGTTCCGGCACCTGCACATCAGGCACGAGGCCAATCTCGCGCAGCGCGGCGGACGGCTTGGGTCCACGGACAACGACGGTGAGTTTCTGCAGCGCTGCCTTGAGCTCCTGTTCCGCATAACGGCTCAGCAGAGTTCTCCACAGCAGGCGCGCACCAACGCCCGTCAGGAGAATGACACAATCGAATTCACCCTTGAGCAGCCGATCCGCGAAGGTGAAGACCTCATCGTGTTGCTCCAGCGGAACTTCGCGCATGGAAGGCGCAACAAACGGCTCGCCTCCCTGCTTTCGAATCAGCGTGCCGATCTCTTCGGCGCGCCGGCTTTCGAGCGAGAGCACACGGAGACCGTCGAAGGGCATACTTCGATTGTAGGCGGCGTTAGCGAGCGTCTGAAAGCAGGACTTTCAGCAACTCCTTGTTGAAAAGCCCGGGTACCTGGAGGCGTGTACCTATCTTTTGTCAATCTGGCATTGCAGCGCTTGAGTGCTACATTCGAGATTGTGCCGGTTCTGACTGAAAAATGCGCCGTCGTCTCCGGAGCGGCTGGGTTTGTGGGTTCGCATATGTGCGATCGCCTCCTCGCCGAGGGCGCCACCGTTATTGGCCTGGATAATCTGCTCACCGGCCTGGAGCGAAACCTCGATCACCTGCGGGGGAATCGGAACTTCGAATTCAGATTCCAGGATGTTACCGAGCCATTCCAGATTGAGTCCCAGGTGGATTTTGTTGTCCACATGGCTTCTCCCGCGAGTCCAAGGGACTATATGGAACATCCGATCGAGACACTCGATGTCGGTTCCATCGGCACCCGCAGAATGCTCGAACTGGCCCAGGCGAAAGACGCAAAGTTCCTGTTGACGTCCACGTCCGAGAGCTATGGAGATCCCAGCGTGCACCCGCAGGTGGAAACATACTGGGGCAACGTGAACCCGGTGGGTCCGCGCTCGTGTTACGACGAAAGTAAGCGTTTCGCGGAGGCGCTCACCATGGCGTACCACCGCACGCGCGGCGTCAGGACCAGCATTGCGCGCATTTTCAATACCTACGGCCCGCGCATGAAACTGAACGACGGCCGCGTGGTGCCGGCGTTTGTGGATCAGGCCCTGCGGGGCGAACCGATTACGATCTTCGGGGATGGTTCGCAGACCCGCAGCTTCTGCTACGTCAGCGATCTGGTGGACGGGCTTTTCCGTCTCCTCCTGTCGACTGAGGCATTGCCGGTGAACCTCGGGAATCCGCGGGAGATGACGATCCTCGAGTTCGCGAAAGCGATTGAAGAAATTACGGGCAGCCGCGCGGGCGTGGTCAACTGCGCTCTGCCCGAAGACGATCCGAAACAGCGGCAGCCGGATATTACCAAGGCCCGCCGGCTCCTGGGGTGGAATCCCAAGGTCACGCTCGAAGAGGGGATGCGCGAAACCGTAGAGTATTTCCGCTCGATTCAGGCGGTAGTTCAACCCACAGCCTGACCTGGCGGTTGGAAGTTGATATGCCTTTGAAGCCCACCCTCGTTACCGGTGCTTCCGGGTTTGTGGGGTGGCACGTGGCACGTCTGCTGATCGAGCGCGGCCATCGCGTGCGTGCTCTGGTGCGGGCATCGAGCGGCGTTCCCGAACTGGAGGTCGAGCGTGTAACCGGCGACCTTCGCGATCCCGCTTCGCTCGAACGGGCTGTTGCCGGATGCGGACTCGTCCTCCATGTAGCCGCGGATTACCGGCTGTGGTCGAAGAATCCGGGCGACTTGTACCACTCCAACGTCGATGGAACGCGCAACATGCTGTCCGCCGCACAGGCTGCCGGCGTCGAGCGATTTGTTTATACGAGCACCGTCGGTTGTATGGGAATCCCGCCGGGCGGGATCGGGGACGAATCCCAGCCGGTTTCGCTCGCCGACATGACCGGCGCGTACAAACGTTCGAAATTTCTCGCCGAACAAGCCGCCCTCGAATTCGCGCGCGATGGGTTTCCCGTTGTCATCGTGAACCCCACGGCTCCCATGGGCGATCACGATTTCAAGCCTACGCCGACCGGCCAGATCGTGCTCGATTTCCTCAATGGCGCGATGCCGATGTTTATCGATACGGGGCTCAACATAGTTAGTGTGCGCGACGTTGCGATGGGGCATGTGCTCGCCTGCGAAAAGGGCAGGGTCGGCGAGCGCTATATTCTCGGTTCCGAGAACATGACGCTCGGACAGATCCTGGGAGAACTGGCGAAGATCACCGGCACGAAAGCCCCCAGCTTCCAGCTACCTTACTTTGTTGCCTGGAGCGCGGGCTTTGCCACCACCGCGTGGGCGAGCCTCACAGGCATGCCGCCGCGCGTACCGCTCGAGGCGGTACGCATGGCGAAAACGAAGATGTGGGTCTCGCACGAAAAAGCCTCGCGCGAATTGGGTTATTCACCGGCGCCCGCCCGTCAGGCCCTGGCCGATGCCGCCGCCTGGTTCGCCGGATGGCGCAGTAAAAAAGCGGCCTGAGATCCAACACCGTTGAGCGACTGGAACGCAAGCCAATATCTGAAGTTTGAAGATGACCGGACGCGGCCGGCCCGCGATCTACTCGCTCAGGTCCCGCTGCAGCAGCCGCGAGTGGTGGTTGATCTGGGTTGCGGACCGGGTAATTCCACGGAACTCCTCGTAAACCGCTATCCGGATGCGAGGGTAACTGGACTGGATTCATCAAAGGATATGCTGCGCCAGGCGCGCGAACGGCTGCCACACTGCGTGTTCCTTGAGGCCGATCTGGAAACCTGGACGCCCCAGGAGCATGTAGATCTGCTCTTTGCGAACGCAGTGTTCCAGTGGATACCCGATCACCAGATGGTACTGAGGCGGCTCGTCGAGGCCTTGCCCGAAGGCGGCGTACTTGCCGCGCAGATGCCGGACAACACCAGAGAACCCTGTCATGTGCTCATGCAGGAGTTGGCGCCTCTGGCGGAGGCCGCCCGGGCTGATCTACCCGGTCCGGAGGCTTATTACGACCTGCTCAAACCGCGCTGCCGGCACATCGAGATCTGGCACACAATCTACAACCATGTCATGGCCGGGCCGAGCGCAATCGTCGAATGGTTCAAGGGATCGGCGTTGCGGCCTTTCCTCTCAGCGCTCGATGCGCCTGCGGCAGACGATTTCCTGGCGGCGTACACGGCGGAAATCGCCCGTCACTATTCATCGCGTCCTGACGGGCAGGTGTTACTGCGATTTCCGCGACTCTTTATTGTCGCGACAAGATAATCCGGAAGAACAAAGAGCAACCACCTCCCTACTCGAAAACAACGTAACCTCCCGAATTGCAGACATAGATGGCCCTGAATAAACCGAGCGGCAGCAGGCCCGCAACACCGGGTTCCGTGCGGCTCGGCATCGTTACCGCGTCGCCGTGCCACACGTTCCGGCCTTCGATAATCAGTTTGCGGGATACCATGCCGACGGCTTGCGAACCGGCGAGGGTCCGCACGAAACTCTTACCGCCATAACCTCCATCCGGCTCGACCCCGAACAGAACCAACTGGGACGCGCCCGAATCCAGAACCAGGTCGCCGAGGCTGGTCGAAATCGCCATCCGTCCGTTCGGCATCGTGAACGGCGCACGCGTCCCGTTCGGATCCTGTTTCCCGAACTCAAGCCGTTTATCCCGGAGATCCACCAGGTAATCGAATCCGGAAAGGAACCATTGCCCCAGCACACCCTGAACATCCGGCGAGTCGCTGTGGATGGCCTCCAACCCGGAAAACAGGAACTTCTGCCCGCCCGCTTTGACCGGGTCAAGGGCGACCTCGTTCCCGTCGCTTCCCGGCATCGGGGTCTTCCCGGCAGCTGACGCGAAGTCGATCTGGAAAGTCGGGTTCATGCCGATCTTCCGGGCCAGACCGGTCTCGATCAGGTTCACATTGTTGCCGGTGTCCACAAGAAACCGGTAGGGCCCGTGGCCGTTCACGTAGACGTCATCCACGATGGGGCGGCCGTCGCGAACCTGCAATTTTACCCCGGCAAACAGCGGGCCCGCGGCTATAATGAGTGAACAAATCAGGACCTGGAAGTGGTGGTTTGTCTGTCGCATGGGAGCAGTCTGCGGCGCACTGCCCCTGCTGGTCTTGATGTGGTTCGGAGGGTTTCCTGAAGACTCCTGAGGAAATCGTGAAGGATATGAAGAACCGCTGTTACCGCTTCGATGAAGTCGAGATAGACCCTCAGAATCTTATAGTTACGGTGGGCTCTGAAAATCGCCCGCTCGAACCGAAATCCTTCCGTCTGCTGCTGTTTCTGGTTGAAAACCCTGGCCGTGCTCTTCCGAAAGAGGAGATTATGGCTGCGGTCTGGTCCGATGCCTTCGTTTCGGACAACTCGCTGGCCCGGGCCATCACCCAGGTTCGGAAAGCGCTGGACGACGATCCCAAGGCACCCCGGTACATCGAAACGGTTCCCAGCGTCGGTTACCGCTTTATTGGAGAGTTGGTAGCCGAAGGAGACAAGGCACCACCGAATCCCGGGGCCGCCAGCTCAAACGACTCCGAACCCAGAGGGATGCGATGGGCGCCCTGGGTCGCCGCAGGTCTTGCAATTTTGTTTGGGATTGGAGCGATCCTGTACCTCCGTAACCCGGCCCCCGCCGGTGGGCCGGAAACCCGCCTCGAGATCGGTACGCCCGCAACGAACGATCCCAGGTCATTTGCGCTATCGCCCGATGGACGCCAACTGGTATACGTTGCTACGGTGGATGGCCAGTCGCGGCTTTGGCTAAGGCGGCTGGATTCGACGACGGTCCAACCCCTGGCGGTAACCGAAGGCGGGGCAGCGTACCCGTTCTGGTCGCCCGACAGCCAGTCGGTGGGGTTTTTCTCGGGCGGAAAGTTGAAGAGAGTCGACGTCGGCAACGGTACTGTGCAGATCGTGGCGGACGCGCTTTCCGCACGTGGCGGCGCCTGGAGCACCGGGGGCGTGATCCTGTTCGCGCCCAATCCCTCCAGCCCGCTATTCCGCGTTTCCGCATCCGGTGGCGAGGCGGTCGCTGCTACTAAGCTGGTCAATTCCGGCAGCCATCGTTTTCCGCAGTTTCTTCCCGACGGCCGGCATTTTTTGTTCTATGCCGAGGGGAGCAGTGGGTTTCTGCCTGGCGCAATTCATCTCGGATCGCTCGACTCGCGAGATACGAATCATCTGACGGACGCCGACACGGCCGGATTATACATGCCGCCCGGTTGGTTGCTCTGGGTAAAAGGCGGCACGCTCGTGGGACGACGGTTCAACCCCGATAGCGGAAAACTGTCCGGGGATCCGGTTACAGTGGCCGATCCGGTATTCTTCGATACCAGTCATGCGCGCCTGTTCTCAGCGTCTGCGACGGGGCTGGTGGCCTATCGGCGAGGAACGCCCACTCTTCAGCTCACATGGTTGGATCGTTCGGGCAGGACGATGGGAACCCTCGGGACACCGGGCGACAACAACGGATTTGCATGGTCGAACATCCGAATCTCCCCCGATGGCCGCCGCGTGGCCGTGCATCGCCGGGTCAATAACAACACGGACATCTGGATATCCGACGGGAGCCATGCCGACCGTTTCACCTTTGCCGGCGGCGATAGTGGCCAGCCGGTCTGGTCGCCCGATGGCGGCCAGATCGCTTTCAAAGCCTATCGAAAAGGGATCATGCACATCTATTCGAAAAGGTCCGACCTCACGGGAGACGAGACAGTGCTTTCCGATGTTCCGGTACAGGCGGATGGTTATGCGACCGACTGGTCCCCCGACGGCAGTTCCCTGCTGTACCACACGGCCAATGGGCGGACAGGCTATGACATATGGGTGTTGCCTGTCGGAGTCGATTCCAAGCCGCGGGTTTTTCTTCAAACCCGGTTCGATGAAAAATGGGGGCGTTTCTCGCCGGACGGACGCTGGGTGGCCTACATGTCGAACGAATCGGGGCGACCGGAAATCTATGTACGCGCGTTTGCCGAGGCGGGCAGCGAGTGGCAAATCTCGACCAACGGCGGCATTTTCCCGGCATGGCGCCGTGACGGCAAGGAATTATACTATGTGGGACCGGACAGCCGTATCATGGCCGCATCCGTCACGGTGACCGGAAAAACGCTGGAGGCGGGTACTCCCGTTGCTTTGTTTCCAACGCGAATCTATGGCGGTGGGCTGGACGTTAACACAGGCGGAGTACAGTTTGATGTCTCCCCCGACGGCCGTTTCCTGGTTAATACAATCCTCGATACCGTGTTCCTGCCGATCACGGTTCTTCAAAACTGGAAGCCGAAGCCATGAAGAACCGCTGTTACCGATTCGGTGAAGCCGAGATAGACGTTCAGAATCTGCGAGTCACACTTGGCTCTGAGATTCGGCCCCTGGAGCCAAAATCTTTCCGGCTGTTGCTTTTTCTGGTCGAGAATCCCGACCGGGCTATTCCGAAAGACGAGATTATGGCTGCGGTCTGGCCCGATGCTTTCGTTTCGGATAACTCGCTCGCCCGGGCGATTACCCAAATTCGGAAAGCGCTGGACGACGATCCCAGGGCTCCCCGGTACATCGAAACTGTTCCCAGCGTCGGCTACCGGTTTATCGGAGATTGCAGGGAAGTTGGGAATTCGCCCGCGGGTGCGGCGTCCCGTCCCGCCTCCCAGAAATCGCCGGAGACTGGCAATCGAAAAAGGGTTAAGCCTCTGCCTGCGTTCGGCGCAAGCCTTGTGGCACTGGCAGCGGTGACCGCAGTCTGGTGGATCTTTGCAGGCCGCGGCTCTTCCATCCCCTATCCGCTGCACGTGACCCGAGTCTCCAAGCTCACCAGCTACCCGGGCGATGAGCGGGAGCCCGCGATCTCCCCCGATGGCTCCTACGTGGCATTCTCCTGGTCTGGAGCAGCGGGGGACAATTACGACATCTATATCGTGCAGGCAGGTGGGCAACAACCGCTCCGGTTGACACGGGATCCGGCCCCCGATTCTTTCCCGGCGTGGTCTCCCGACGGTAGCCAGATTGCGTTCGTCAGGCGGATGGGTGGTATCGCGGACATCATCGTCGTCCCACCCCTCGGGGGACCCGAGCGAACTCTCCACCGATTTTCCAGAATTGGCGCCGACCTGGACTTCAGCCAGCACCCGGTATTGAGTTGGAGCCAAGATGGCAAATGGATTGTCTTCAGCGGTCAATCCAGCGCCGGTGAAAAGTACCAATTGTTCCTGTTATCGGTTGAAACCGGGGCCGTTCGCGCGATTTCCTCTCCCGACAGGGACGTTACCGGCGACTCATCGCCGGCGCTGTCGGCAGACGGAAGGTCGCTCGCTTTTGCGCGCTATATTGCAGTCCGCAATGGCCGCATTCTGATTCAGGCGCTGGGCCCCGGACTGGTTCCGCAAGGAACGCTTATCGAGGTTCCGAAGTCCGCGCTGGGAGTCCATTCTCCCGTCTGGCTTGAGGACGGCAAGCAACTCCTGTTTGCAGACGCAGCCCGGATTTTCCAATGGGAAAGGAACAAAGGAACCGTACCCATTTATGCCGCCGACGGGGTTCTGGGAGGACTATCGCTGGGGCCAAAGAGACGGGACAATACTCAGCAGGTTGTGATCGCGAGCGAGAAACAAGATCAGGACATCTGGTTCATTCCCCTTAGTTCGGGAGGAACCAGGTCCACCGGGCCTCCTCAAGCACTCCTTCGTTCCACCCAGGACGACAACCACCCGGATTTCTCGCCGGATGGCCGTCACATCGCGTTCGCCAGCTCCAGAAGCGGGACGGACGAGATCTGGGTTTCCGATGCGGACGGCGGCAATCCGCGGCAACTGACGCATCTGGGCGCCCATGTCGCCAGCTATCCGAAGTGGTCTCCCGATGGCATGCGGATCGCGTTTCACGCCCGCGTGCCGGACGT
>JBEKTF010000160.1:0-12808 GCA_049516355.1 Bryobacteraceae bacterium
CTATTCGGCGATTGCATGCCTGGTAGTGAACGACGCGATAAAGGTGGCCATGATCAAATGGCGCATTCCTCTCGCGGCGGCTTAACAGCGAGCTACTTCCGCAGGAACGCCGCCGCAGTATGATCCGAAATTCCAGGTCCGGGAACTACGACTCGCAACATGGGTGGACCTCCCGTATGCCCGTGGACGTATCAGACGCTGCGCACGCCCAGTTTCCGAAGAATGGTCATCATCGGGCACCAGTTGGTGAACGCCGATTGAAACAGGTTGAGTCCGACAAAAGCGGTGAACAGATACCAGTACGGGTTCACCCAATAGCCGAGTGCCAGGCTCAAGAGCACGAACGCGCCCGCAATCATACGGAGATAACGATCGACAGTCATACAAGCTTTCTCCTTTGTTTGTTGAAGATATAAAACAATACCGGGACAGTCATGCGAGAGAGCAGCAGCGAAGCGATCTCTCCGGCCATGAGCGCGATCGCCAGGCCCTGGAATATGGGATCGAACAGAATCACCGACGAGCCGACAACCACCGCGGCAGCAGTGAGCATCATCGGCCGGAAGCGAACTGCTCCGGCATCGATTACGGCCGCATCGAGCGGCATGCCCTCCGCCAGACGCAACTCAATAAAGTCCACAAGGATGATTGAGTTCCTCACCACGATGCCCGCCCCGGCGATAAAGCCGATCATCGAGGTCGCGGTGAAGAAGGCGTGCAGAAGACCGTGCGCCGGTACTATGCCGACCAGCGAGAACGGGATCGCGGCCATTATGATCAACGGCGTCAGGAACGACTGGAACCAGCCGACCACCAGCCCATAGATCAGGATCAGCACTGCCGCGAAAGCGATGCCGAGGTCGCGAAAGACCTCGTAAGTGATGTGCCACTCGCCATCCCATTTCATGGAGTACCGGCTGGTATCGGAAGGGAGCGCCGCCATATGCTGCTCGATCTGGTAGCCTTCCGGTATTTTGATCTTGTCGATTTCCGGCCCCAGCTTGAGAACTGCGTAAACCGGACTCTCGATCTCTCCCGCGATATCGGCCGTAACGTACGTCACCGGCATCAGGTTCTTGTGGTAGATGCTCTTATCTTCGATCGACTTCCCGACGTGCACCAGTTCTCCGAGCGCGACCTGGCGTCCCTCTCGCCCGCCAATCTTCAAACTCCGGATCCGGTCCAGATCCGATCGCGTGGCGCGGTCCAGCCGCAGGGTGAGCGCAATATCTTCCTTTGCCGCATCCTGATGGAGCAAACCAGCCGCGTATCCGGCGGAGGCAACCTGCATGGTGCGCGCGATGTCGTCCTCGGAGATCCCGTTGAGGGCGGCCTTTTCCTCGTCGACGGACAAGCTGTATTTCGGTTGGTCGTCTTCTACGTACCAGTCGACGTCCACAACGCCTCTGGTCTGCTTGAAGAGATCCCTTATCTGCCGCGCCAACGCGATCCTTCTTTCCATGCTCGGTCCATACACCTCCGCGACCAGCGTTTCGAGAACCGGAGGACCGGGCGGCACCTCGGCCACCTTGATCCGCGCGCCATAGCGCCCCGCGATGGGCAGAATACGTGTGCGTACCTGTTTTGCGATCTCATGGCTTTGCAGATTCCGCGCGCTCTTGGGAAGCAGATTCACCTGAATATCAGCCACATTCGGCCCGCGCCGCAGGTAATAGTGGCGCACCAGGCCGTTGAAGTTATAGGGCGACGCGGTTCCGGCATAGGTCTGGACATTCACCACCTCACGTTGCTTCTCGGTTTCTTCCGCAAGCAACTGTGTCACACGCGCGGTTTCCTCAAGCGTGGTGCCGGTGGGCATATCGACGATCACCTGGAACTCGCTCTTGTTGTCGAACGGCAGCATCTTGACCTTCACAAAGCCGAAGTAGAACAAAGAAACGGAGGCCAGCAGCAGGATCACAACGCCGCCGACAAAGGTCCACCGCAGGACGGTGCGGTGCAGGAGGCTGCCCATGAAGCGCCGGTACTGCCGGGTTACGAAGTCCTCGCGTTCGCCCGCATGATGCCCACCGGGCTTAAGAATCCGCACTGCGGCCCACGGCGTCACGATGAAGGCCACCAGCAGCGAGAAGAGCATCGCGGCGCTGGCGCCGATCGGGATGGGCCGCATATACGGCCCCATCAGCCCGCCGACGAAAGCCATCGGCAGGATGGCCGCAACCACAGCCAGCGTGGCCAGAATCGTGGGGTTCCCGACCTCGTCAACGGCCTCGATGGCGACCTCGAACGGCGGTCTGCCTTGATTGCCCTGCATCCGCCAGTGGCGCACGATGTTTTCCACCACCACGATCGCGTCGTCGACCAGAATGCCGATGGAAAAGATCAGCGCAAAAAGCGTTATCCGGTTCAGCGTGTAGCCATAGAGATAAAAAACGGTGAGCGTCAGCGCCAGCGTAACCGGAATCGCGATAAACACGATGAGCGATTCGCGCAGACCCAGCGTAACGGCAATCAGGACACTCACTGAAATCACGGCAATCAGCATGTGCCACAACAGTTCGTTGGATTTTTCCTTCGCCGTGTCTCCGTAGTTACGCGTGATGGTCATCTCCACGTCGGATGGAATCACAGCGCCCTTCAGTGGTTCCAGACGATGCAGGACATCTTCGCCCACTGAGACCGCGTTGGTTCCTTTGCGCTTGGAGACGGCGATGGTCACAGCGGGGTAGAACCCCTTCCCATCGGAGAAGCGTACGTATTGCGAAGGCTCCTCGCCGCCATCGGTTACCTGGGCGACATCGCGCAGGAATACCGCCTTGTCGTTGCTGACTTTCGCAACCACGTTGCGAACATCCTCGGCGGTGCACAGGAACTGGCCGGTTTCAAGGAGGTACTCCTGGTTGCCCGTCGCAAATTCGCCCGAGGGCATGCGGCGGTTTGAAAGACCCAGGGCTCCGAACACCTGCAACGGCGAAAGGTTATACGCACTGAGCCGCGACGTATCCAGCGTAATCCGGATCTCACGCCGCTGGCCGCCGATCAGAGCCACAGCCGAGACGTCCGGCGTCTGTTTGATCGTGTCGTCCACCTGCGCCGCGATGCGCCGCAACTCGAAATCGCCGTACCGCTTGCTCCAGAACGTGAGCGCGAGGATCGGTACGTCGTCAATCGAGCGGGGCTTCACCAACGGCGGCGAGGCTCCCGGCGGGATCAGGTCCAGATTCGCGTTGAGCTTCTGATTCAGCCGCACGATGCTCTTCTCTTCGTCCTGCCCGACCAGGAAGCGAACGATCGCCGTGGACGAGCCTGCGCTTGACGTCGAGTAGATGTACTCAACGCCGGGAATTTCCCACAACAGCTTTTCCATCGGTTTGGTCACGCGCTCTTCCACTTCGCGAGCGGACGCACCCGGCATCTGAACAAAGACATCGACCATCGGCACGATGATCTGCGGCTCTTCCTCGCGCGGCAGTTTCCACACCGCGAAAGCGCCGAGCAGCAGGGAGGCGACGATTACCAGCGGCGTCAGTTTCGATCCGATCCAGGCGTGGGCAAACTTTCCCGCGGGACCGAGTGGCCGTTCCCCGTTCACGGCCGGACCTCGGCGATGTTGGCGCTTATTGCAACGCCATCGGAAAGGCCCGGCGGCGCTGGGAAGATCACCTTTTCACCGGCGCTGAGGCCGGACAATACCTCAACCCGGTCGTTCATCTTTTGCCCCGCCGTGATCAGCCGGGTGCGGGCGATACCGTTGTCGGCGACCAGAACAGACTGCAACTGTCCGCGTTCGGTAACGGCCCCGGCCGGAATCGCCAACAGTGGTCGGCTTCCGAGCTGGAACGTCGCGCGCCCGAAAACTCCAGAGCGTAATGACGGGATCGCGGGCAGATCGATCTTGACGGTGTAAGCCCGCGAGGCGGCATCCACCGCGGGCACGATCTCAGAGACACGAGACTCGATGGCGCGATCGATGCTATCCAGCGTCACTGACACCGGTTGGCCAACCCGGGTCGCCGCTAAATGGGATTCCTCCACCGCCGCTTCGAGCCGATAAGCGCCTTCACGTTCGATGGTGAAAAGTGGTGTGCCGGGCAGGGCGAGGGTGCCTGGTTCGACCGATTTTGCCGTGATCAGACCGGCGAAGGGCGCCACTACGTCGGCGTAACTGCGAGCTACCTCAGTTGAGTGGACGTCCTGGTCCACTTGCGCGAGCTTCGAGTTCAGCTGGACTCGGCGTGCTTGTGCCATGTCGTACGCTGCTTGTGCTGCCTTGAGCCGGGCGGACGCCTCGTCAAACTCCTGGTCCGATAGAGACTTCTTCTGAAACAAGTCCTGCATGCGGCCAAAAGTCACTTGCACCAGATCGAGGTTGGCCTTTGCCGCCGCGACGGCGCTGTCGGCTTCGGGGACGGCAGTACGAACTTCTTCGCGAGCCGCTTCGGCGCGCTGCGAATTTAGGTCGAGATCGCGCGCATCGAGCGTCACCAGCACCTGGCCTTCGCGAACGCGATCGCCGGTCTGTACCTTGACCTCGCGCACGTAGCCCATCAATTTTGAGGAGATGGCGGCTGAAGCCCGCGCGCGCACCGTCCCCGTCGCCTCGTAAATCGAAGGCCATGTCTCGGTGGCAGCCGTAACCGTGGATACGGCGATAGCCGACGCCGAAGAAGCGACCGGCTTGGCTTTCAGAGTTTCCGGAGCTTCGCCGCACCCGGCAAGCCAGATCGCAAATGGAATCGCAACGAGTAGTCGCTTCGTCATTTAGTTCAGGACCTCCGAATCCGCGCTCAGCGTTCCTGCCGCCAGTTCCAGCATTGCGGCGGCAATGCGCTGGTCGTGTATTGCGGCCAGTTGACGCGTCCGCGCATCCAACACCGCCGTCTCTGTGCGGAGCAGGTCGGTGACAGTGTTCAGTCCGGTTTCGTAGCGGTTTTGGGTGATGCGAAGACTCTCCTCCGCCTCTGTAACGGAAGCCTTCGTTACCTCGATGCGCTGCTCGGCGGCACGCAAATCGGCGTAAGCCCGGCGGACCTGAAGCCGGATAGCCGAATCGGCGTGCTCCTGCTCGGCCTCGCTGCGGCGCCGCGCGTACTTGCTTTCTTCCATGTGCGCCTTGTCGCTGAAGCCGTTAAACAGGTTCCAGCGCACTCCGATCGATACGAGCCAATTGGCTCCGCCGCGGTTGTAGAAATCCTGCCGATCCGCCTCGAAAACGGCGTGAGCCGCGACCTGCGGCAGAAGGTTGCTGTGCGCTGTCGCCTGCTGGTTTTCGGCCAGGCTGATCGCCAACTTCCCCTGACGAGCCTCCGGCCTTTCGCTGAGGGCGTTCTTTTCGTAGTCGGAAAGCAAGCCCTCCGGGATTTGCAAAGGCGCAAGCGAAGTGGTCAGAGTGTGCGCAGTATCGAGCGGCAGGCCGAGCGCATCATTCAGCGCCGCGCGGGCCACGTCAAGATCGGCCCGCCGGCGGATCTGCTGCTCACGAACTCCGGCCAGGTGAACGCGGATCGAAAGCACGTCCACATCGGTGGATAATCCTGCCGACCGGACATTCTGGGCGTGGTCCAGGTCAGCCTGTGCTGAGCGCAGGGCCTGGCTGGCCGCATTGAGCTGCTCGACGCTCAACAGGGAGTCGTAATAGGATCGGATCACGCCTGCGATCACGTCCATTTGGGTGCGCCGGCCCTCCTCGCCCGTCATGTCCTTCATCAACTCGGCCGAGCGCACCGCGTGCCTGGTCTGGCCAGCGTCGTAGAGCGTCTGATCGGCTGTGATCTGAGATTGAAAGTTGTTCAGGAAATCGGGCCGATTCAGGGACGCGATCTGGAAATTCTGTTCGCCGAATTGGTGCTGGGTGAGTAGAGAACCGAAGACAAAGACCGGATTGTCGCTGCGGACCCACGACTCCGCGTAATTGACTTTTGGCAAATTCCCCGCTCTGGCCTCCGTAATGCGTCTTTCCGCAACGTTGCGGGCGGCGGTTGAAGCCTCCACCAACTTGTTCTTCTCCAACGCCAGATGAACTGCGTCTTTTAGCGATATTGCGTCCTGTGCCCCACCCGGCAACGACCACATAACGATCAATAACAACGTTTTCTTCATCGTTTCTGGTTCTGAGGATGCAGTTATTCTGCCGAGGTGACAATATTGCATCGCGCACAACGGACACGAGCGGCCCGTACGATATGCGTCACCTTTTCAGGGCATTTGCATCTGCAGAGCCAGGAAGGAAAAAGATCATGGAAGTAACAGCCGGCTATCTCGGGGATTCGAAGTTCGAAGTCGCGGCCCGAAGTCATCGGGTGATTTGCGACCAGCCGTTGGACAACGGCGGCTCGGATGAAGGTATGTCGCCGCCGGAGTTTCTGTTGGCCTCGCTCGCGACCTGTGCAGCTTACTATGCGGCTCAATATATGAAGACGCGCGGATTACCTGCCGGCGCGCTGAAGGTCCGAGTCGACGCGGAAAAGGGGACGCATCCGGCTCGCCTGGCATCATTTCATATCGAGGTCGAGGCACCCGGACTGGAAGGCCGTCATCGGGATGGTGTTTTGCGCGCCGTGAAAGCCTGTTTGATTCACAACACGCTTCTGGGTTCACCGCGCATTGAAGTTTCAATCGATACGCAGACCGTCGAATCGCACCTCCCGCTACAATCACAAGCGGAACTGGCCATTGGAACGGGATACCGACATTGAACTGGCGCGGCAATTAATCGCTGGAAAACCGGACGCGTTCGACCGTTTCGTGGAACACTTCCGGGCTAAGATTTTTCACTATAGCTGGCTCATGTGCGGACATCGCGAAGATGCCGAAGAAGTGGCGCAGGAGACTCTGCTCAAAGTGTTTGAGAATTTCGATCGGCTCAAGCAGCCTGAGCACGTTCGTGCCTGGGTTTTTCAAATCGCCAGGAACGCCTGCCTGATGAAGCGGCGGAAGAGTGTTTTCGCTCCCGCGCGGGAGCTTTCGCTCGACGACTTTCTGCCTGCGATCGACCATGAGGGCGGCCATCGCAAGTTGCAGATTGCCGATTGGTCTCTGCTGCCCGATCGCCAGATGCTGCAATCGGAACTGAAGCACGTGCTCGATCGGGCAATCCGCAACTTGCCGGAGAACTACCGCGCGGTGATCCTTCTGCGGGACGTGGAGGAGCTTTCAACGGCCGAGACCGCACGGATTCTCGATTTGACGGAGGATGTTGTCAAAACGCGCCTGCATCGTGCCCGTTTGGCAGTCCGCCAGGAGTTGGATGAATACCTGCGGGCCAATGGCCCGGTTCTCGCCGGTCGCACCTGAGGAGAAAGAGATGGAGTTGCATGAGCGCACTGAGAAATGCAGGGAAGTCTTTTCGCTGCTGTCCGATTATCTGAACCTGGAGCTTCCGCCCGGCGCGTGCGAGGAGATCGAAACTCATCTTGCGGGTTGCCCGCCTTGCATTGAGTTTGCCGAAAGCCTGCGCAAGACCGTGGAACTCTGCCGCCGCTATCAGCCGTCCGAAGTACCGGAGCCTTTGGGGGAAAGCGCGCGGCAACAACTACTCGATGCTTACCAAAAAATGCTCAGCGCCCGAAGGGCTGCTTCTTCATAAGTAATGGCCGGCGTATCGGTTTCGGCCCCATGTTCCGATTGCACGTGCGCTGTAGACGAAAACATTCTCCGTAGGATATGATTTACACTTACGCGCGGATAATCCAAATTATTCAGCGTGCGGGGGGCAACCTCGAGATAGATCGCTATGTGCCCGCGCTGTGCGTCAAACGAGCTTGTGATTCGAAATTCAACTGGTATTGAGCGCTTGCTCATTATGTTGACTGGCAAGCGCCAGTTCCGGTGCAGAGGCTTCGATTGTGTCTTCCGCGCTCCGGATCGAAGGAAGGCGCCACGTGAGATTTTTGTGCCCGAAGCGCGTCGGAAGCTGGGATGAGAAGCGCCTTCCGAAGGGCCTGACGAGCCCATCGCAGTGGTTCGTCGGGGAGCGCCCAACCGGTTTTCCGCGTCGCCTCGCCCCCCATCCCTAAGATGCCGCCCCAAATAGGGGGAGCTGGCCGGGCTCTGACAAAATAAACTGTTCTCATGAGCCTCGCGCTCCGAAGTTGCGCTGTGCTGCTGGCCGCCGCCACCGCCGCCAGCACCGCCGACCCGGTCGCGGAAGAACTTTTCCAGCGGGCGCGTGAGAAGGTCCTCGACAATACGCGCCGAATGCCTCGCTATACCTGCGTGGAAACCATCTACCGTACTCAATATCGTCCTCCGGACAATGCCGCGAGCTGCGAGTCGCTGATTGCAATGCGGCGGCTGGCGACCTCTCGCGGCAATCTGATGGCGCGCGACAGACTCCGTCTCGATGTGGCCGTCGTCGAGGGTAGAGAGATCTTTTCCTGGGCCGGCGCCCGGAGGTTCGAAACGCATGACGTCAGCGAACTTGTCGGTAGCGGCGCTTCGAGTAGTGGTGAGTTCGGCTTTTTTCTGGCCAGCGTATTCGGCAGCGCGCGCGAGGCATTCCGGTATGGCGGGCGGCGCAACGACTTCGCAATTTTCGAGTACAACGTGCCCGCCGCGAAGAGCAGTTACAGCTATCGCGCGTACGGCCCCGGCAAGACGACCGGATTCCATGGAACCTTTTCAGTGGATCCATCGGATGGCGATCTGCACCAACTTGTCGTGGAGTCGGAGCAGTTCGCCCCGAGTGACGCTGTCTGCCGCGTGCAGCATGTCATGGATTACAACCGCGTGAAAATCGGCAGCGGAGATTTCCTGCTGCCCGAAGTCTCGACTATGGAAGTGCTTTACCGCCGCGGCGCCGAATCGTTGAATGAGACGCGTTACTCGGATTGCCGGGAGTATGTGGGTGAATCCACCATCCGCTTCGATGACGTTGGCGCGGCAGCCGGACCCGCCGTGACCAGGGCCGCCCTGCAGCCGCTGCCGCCGAAGGTCCGTCTGCTGATTGGCCTGAGTAGACCGATCGATACGGAGATTGCTGCCGCGGGAGACGGGGTAGAAGGGGTTCTGCTGCGCGACGTCACCGACAAGAAACAAAGAACCCTGGCAAAGGCAAACGATCGCGTTCACGGACGTATTCTGCGGCTTCGACAATTCATGGGACCAGCGCCGCGCTGGTTCGTCGCGATCCGTTTCGACACGATCGAACGTAATGGAATGGAGCTGCCGATTGCGCTGAAGCCAGTCGACGATGGCCATCGCTCTGCCCAACGCGTGCGCGGGCCCGTTCCGCAAAGCGCCATGCAAAGACCGGAAGGCGGGGGCGTATTTGTGTTTGCCGAGAGCGGGAATATCATTCTCGACCAGGGGTTTCACTCGGAGTGGGAGACTCGCTGACCACGGCGGCTTGACTCAGGTTGAATCCCTCGTCCGGTGATCCGAAGAATGCTGTAGTATAAACCCGTTGTTCAACCTTGAGGAGGATGGCCATGAACGATTCAGGACGCCGTGATTTCATCAGGTTTGGCGCCGGCGCTGCCATGATCGGCATGCTTAATGTCGGCAAGGCGTCAGCGCAGGCTCCCTCGTCGCAGGGAGTTCCCTGGTGGGCGGCGCGGCCTGGAAAAGGGGGAGTGGGTAAGCCCGCGGCGATCGACATGCACGCGCACTGGTCTCCGGAACCTTACAACAAGGCATTGGCAGCCCTGGGACAGCCCCTCGCGAATCCCTACCCACTCGATTACGATCTCGACAAGCGGCGTCAGTGGATGGACGACCACGGCGATTTAATGCATTGCCTGACACTCTCCGGCGCCATGCCGTGGCAAAGAACTTCAGCTCAGGAGGGCGCGCATCTCGCGCAAGTCATCAATGACACTGGCATTCAAGTCCACCAGAAATATCCCGACCGCTTTGTCATTGGCATCGAGCTGCCGATCCGCGACTCCGAACTCGCCTTGAAGGAGCTGAACCGCGTCGCCGGACAGCCTGGCGTGCGGGCCGTCCACCTGCCGGATTCCATCGAAAGGCACGATTATATATTCGATCCCGGCTTTGCGCCGGTTCTTGCGCGCATCCAGGAACTGAACTATCCGATCATCTTTCATCAGATGGATGGCGTGGCCAACACTTTCGGCGGCAGCAGGACCGTCGGGCCGCCCAACCTCGCCGCCGGGATCGACGCTCCCATCGAACACACGTTCCTCGCGAGCAAGTTCATCTATACCGGCGCGCTCGACAGGTATCCGAACCTGCAAATCGTCTTGCCGCACGCCGGCGGCGCCTTCCCCTACCTCGCGGGACGCGTCGAGCATTTTCTCTTTCACATGACCGACCATGGGACCTCGATCGACCACCCTTTCCGGGACTACTTACGCCGATTCCATTACGACTATTTGATTTATTATCCGGAGGCGCTCCGTTTTCTTATCGGCCTGGTCGGATCCGACCGCATCGTGGTCGGCACGGATCACTTCGCCGCCAAAGACGTCGAGTATCCGACTGCGGTCCTGGATCAGTTTCACCTCCCGGCCGCCGACCGCGACCGCATCCTGAAAGGAAACGCGACGAGGCTCCTTCACCTATAGCTGGATGCGGGAAAAACCGTCCCGGAATATTCTTTCCACGATCTTCAGCGCTGCTGTTCCGCCTTTTGTTGCTCGGCCAGAATCGCTTTGAACATGGCTTCTTCCATGTCGGCTTCGAGGCGGCAACCGGAGGGATCGATGAAGGGATTCAGCGCGCCAGGTGTGAGTCTGGCGTACTTCTCCACCATGCCGTATTCGGAGGGGTGATCGCCGAGCGGAACGTCGCAGGGCAGCGTGCGGATGACAGCGAAGGAGTGGTTGAATTCAGCGATCACGGGGGGCGTCAGCACGGTTGGCGAGCGCAGGCTGGAGTAGAAGACGACCTGGTAAGTCTTGCCGGCTTCGGTTACGGGCATGGTCCAGGTGGTTGCGCCGCGAGTGTGGCCGGCCGTGAGATGCGCGGTGAGTATTGCGTCGCCGAGTGTAACCGTGTCGCCGTCGTGGATGGTGCGGTCTACAGGGTGCTCTTTGCCGCCGGGTTTTATGGCTTTGAGAGCGGGGACGTCCTCTGCCATCGCAATGACCTGCGCGCCGGTGAGTTCCTTCACGAGCGCGTCGCCTTCCATGTGATCGCCGTGGGCGTGGTTGCCGAGAAGGATTTTAGTGTCGGAGAATTTGAAGCCGAGTTGTTCAATTGATTTCCGGATGGTGGGGACGTTGCGCTCATAGGTACTGTCGATGAGGATGTTGCCCCGCGGCGTGACGATGAGGAACGCGCTCAGGGTTTTGGCGCCGACATAGTAGACGTTGCCGACGATCTTGTGGGGCGGGAAGGCAGTGGTCTGGTCTTCGGGCGTGCCCATATTGCGGGCGAGGATCGAGCGGGGCGTGAAGGTTTTTCCCTGGGCGGTGACCGAGGGATGGTCAGGGGCGTTCTGGGCCCACGCTGCTGCCCCGACCAGGAAGACGAATAGCTTCTGCATAAAGCCTCCAGGGGTTCGACAAGGAGATCTATTGTAGCGCCGGACGAGCGGTTTGCGCAGCGCCGGTTGGCTTGAGTTCCCGGCGGCGTCCGATAGAGAGAGCCTGTTCGATAGTCCGAAGGTGGACGCGTACGCACTCACGCCTGTAACACCTTTCCGAGCTGGTAGATCATCCTGATTCCCGCTTGTTCCGCCGGCCGCGGCCCCTCTTCGCCGTCCAACGATGGCCACACCGGGCGCACTCCCATTTGCGGTGTGCCGTCATGAAGGTCAGCACACGCTCCAGGAACGTCCGATGGATTTTGAATATTGCCGTGATTCCGCAGCGCGGGCATCTCATTCCGTTACTTCCCCTTCGCCCGATACCGGCTCTTCAGATGCCTTCGATAGAGTTTCAGCATTCGACCTTCCCGCGCTTGAACATAGTCATGATGCCCGCTCGCTCCGGTCTCCGTAAAATCCCTATGTTGGGTTCACTCCGTTTGGAAATCCTGCTTTTCCGCGACGATCCTGAGAGCGGGATCCATGCCGCCCTCAGGAGAACTGAAATCATGCGCCGCTGCCCGAATCGATATTCGGTTGTCAAGGAACCATGCACGGCGCTATTGTAGCGGCACTCAAGGGGGGTTGCCTGGCTGTTTGGCTGTAAGGCGCTGTGCCTTAACGGTGAAGATTGTTTCTGGCGTGGTGACCGCGAATGGACGATGACCTTGCCGCTTGTAGATCATCGTTTCTCAGATCAATCGGTGGGATGCCCCTGGGTACGCGGGAGCCAGGCAAAGCCGAATTGATTTCGTTGGAGCCACCCGCCGGGATCGAACCGGCGACCTGCTGATTACGAATGAGACACAGCCGCCAGGCTGGGATCACCCACGACAACGTTTCATAGACATAGGCCCCCGGCCATTATCGCCATTGAGCGCGCCGTTAGGCCAAAGTAACCACAGAAATAACCACAGTCCGCGTAAGACACCCCTGGCCGCAGGCATCGCCGTAGATAACCAAGACTACCGCGTGCCCGGCAGGCTAAAGATGCCAAACCGTCGATCAGCGATTGCCGATAGGCCATCAGCTCACGTCGCCGCCCGGTCGCGGCAAGAATGTGTGATACGGGTAGCAGCTAACGGGAATCGAACGTGTATGGCGCCAGTTCAGTCCAGTTCAATTCGGTCTAAGTGTTTGAGTTTGCGTTCGGCTGGTACGCGGCCGAGCTGTACCGAAAACGCCGCAGACTCCTGACGTGGCAGCGCAGTGGCAGCGCACGTCCGCAAAACAGGTTTAAAATTGCGCCTGCCAATACCGGCAGAGAGCTCGAAACCGATGTAGCCCGGCGATAAACAAATTCAGCTCAGGTACTTGAAACGAAGGCCCGCTCGGTCCTTGTACCCGACGGGCCTT
>JBEKTF010000161.1:0-12791 GCA_049516355.1 Bryobacteraceae bacterium
ATTTTCCCCGCGGTCGTGAGGGAAATACGGCTCCCAAACCGTTCAAAAAGCTCGGCTTTCAACTCATGTTCCAACTGCCGGATCTGGGCGCTGATGGCGGGCTGCGTCCGGTAACAGGTCTGCGCAGCTTTCGAGAAGCTCTTCAGGCGGACAATTTCGAGAAAAGTGTGGAGCTGATCAAAATCCATACACTGCCGCCAATAATAAAAGGGGAAACAGGTTTTGGGTCGCCCCGATCCAAATCGGTTATCGCTGCTATTTTACCAGAGTGTGGACCGCTCTCCCGATTGAGTCCCAGGGAACACGTAAAAACCTGAAGGCGCTAAAGTGGAATTTGACGACCCGGATACTCGCCTTCGCGCTGTGTGGTTTCGCACTATTTGCGGTCAGTTCGGCCGCGCAAACCCCGGAACAGGTTCTGATCGTCGTCAACAAGCAGTCTCGAGACTCCCGCGAAATCGGCGAATACTACCTGAAGAAGCGCGGCGTGCCGCTCGCGAATCTTTGCACGATCGACACGGCGCCCAGCGAGAAAATCACCCGGGAGGTTTACGACCAGGAAGTGCGGGGCCCTGTCGGGGAGTTTCTGCAGAAGCACAATCTGGTCGAAAAGATCCTTTATATTGTGACGACCGCCGACGTGCCGTTGTGGGTTTTGGGCAACCTGGACGGGATTCGCAACACCAGCGCTTCGGTGGATTCGGAACTGACGGTGCTGTACCAGCAACTACACGGAGTCACGATTCCGTTGCCAGGGCCTTTAAACAATCCGTTCTTCCGGCAGCGCGACACGCCATTCCGCCATCCGCAATTCCCCATGTATCTGGTCACCCGGCTCGCAGCCTACGATCTGGGGGAAATGAAAGGGCTGGTCGACCGGGCGCTCCTGGCCCGGAACACGGGTAAATTTGTCATTGATGCGCGGGGCGACAACAACCAGCCAGGCAACCAGTGGCTGCGCACGGCAGCGCTGCTTTTGCCGAAAGACCGCGTGATTCTGGATGACTCCGCTACCGTCCTGATGGACCAGAAAGACGTTATCGGGTATGCCTCCTGGGGATCGAACGATTTTGACCGCAAGGACCGCTTCCTGCACTTTCAATGGCTTCCGGGAGCGATCATGACCGAGTTTGTTTCCACGAACGCCCGCACCTTCCGACGGCCTCCCGACACATGGCACATCGGACCGTGGAAAGACGCGTCGGCATTGTTCGCCGGAAGCCCGCAGACAATGACGGCGGATTATATCCACGAAGGCGCGACCGGCGCATCGGGACAGATTGACGAACCCTTCCTTACGTTTTGCCCGCGTCCGGAGTTTGTGCTGCCGGCATACTACGCCGGGCGAACCCTGGCGGAAAGTTACTATCTGGGAATCCCCGGATTGAGCTGGATGAACATCGTGATCGGCGATCCTCTTACGCGTTTGAAGTGAGGCGGCGCGCTTGAAGCCCTGACCGCTACAATTGAATTACCAATGACAGTCGAGATCGAAGGAATCACTCTTCACCTCGCCCACCCGGACGAACTGCCTGTCCGTTGGGTAGGCCAGGAAGAGTTGATGCGGCAATTACTGGCTGCCTGGATGGTGGTGACGGAACAGGATGTCCCGATGAACCCGCGGCTGATCGGCAAGCCGGGCGTCGGCAAAACGACGCTCGCCTATGCGGCGGCGAAGCGGATGGGACGCGATGTGTTCATCATGCAGGCCACTCTGGATACACGTCCGGAGGACCTTCTTATTACGCCTGTGATCGAGGGCGCGGGCCGGTTGCGTTACGTGGCTTCGGCGCTCGTGAGCGCGATGATTCTGGGCGGCATCGTGATTCTGGACGAGGGCAATCGAATGAGCGAGAAGAGCTGGGCGAGCCTCGCGCCGCTTCTCGACAATCGCCGATACGTCGAAAGCATCGTCGCCGGCGTCAAGATCAAGGCGCATCCCCATTTCCGGCTCGTGACCACTATGAACGACGATTCTTCGACGTTCGAATTGCCCGAGTACATTCATTCCCGTCTTCAGCCGCAAATCCTCATCGATTTTCCGGAGAAGGACGAGGAGTACCAGATCCTCAAGGAAAACCTGCCTTTCGCGGAAGATCGCATTCTGCAATACGTTACGGATTTTCTGCAGCAGGCGCATGCGGCGGATGAAAGGTATAGCGTCCGCGACGGCATCAATATCGCGCGCTATGCAATCAAGCTCAAGAGCCTGGCGACGGGCCTCGAACATGAAAAGTACGCGCTCGAAACGTCGTTGATCGAGACGCTGGGCGAGGAGGCTTTGCGATATGTCCGGCGGACCCGGGTCGCCATCTGAGGCGCAACTTCCAGACTTGCCGCCGCAGGACTGGTCGAGCCTCACGCGCGGACGGTTCGAGTACATTCCGGTCGTGCCGGGCAGGCTGGAGTTCGCCATTGAAGTCCGGCGGCGGATCCTTTCCGAGCGGCCGGATGTAGTCGCGATCGAGCTGCCCGAGACGCTCGAAGAAGTCTGGCTCGAAGCCATCCAGCGGCTGCCGCAGATCTCGGTTATTTTCTACAACGACGCTTCCGGCCCTATAACCGATGAGGAGTCGCAACAAGCGGTTTATGTGCCGGTCGAGCCTGCGGACCCTTTCGTGGAAGCGATTCGCAGTGCGCAGGAGGTGGGCGCACAGATCGTGTTTGCCGACCCGGATTCGAGCGAGCGGCCGCACTTGCCCGACACTTACCCGGACTCCTACGCGCTGACGTCGATTCCGCTGAGCCAGTATGTCGAAGCGTATCGCGTCTACCCGCAGGAACGCACTGCGGATTTGGAACGGTTTGCCGGGGGAATCGCGTGGAAGTTGCAGGGCGCCGATCCTCTGGCCCGCGTATTGGTAGTCCTGTCGCTGAATCTGCTCGATCCTGTGCTGGATGCGATGGAGAAACCGCAGCCGGAGCCGACACGCCGCCGGCGCGAAAATCTGCAACTGGTCAACGCGCATCCCGAATGCCTGGGCGAGATCACGGCGGAGTATCCGTTCCTGCAGGAACGTTATGAAATGTTCCGCGTCGAGATGCTCGACCGTGGAATGGTCGATCGCCCGCGAGCGCAGATGGCGTTGTTTCAGGAAGCCGAACACGCCTACACCCTGAATACCGGCGAGAAGGTGCATCGCTGGCAGCGCCGGATGCTGGCGCGCTATAGCCGCAATCTAGCTCTGACGCACCACGATCTGAGCGCCTCGCTGTTCGATCTGACGATTGCAGGCCGGTCGATTGTGGATGAGAACTATGCGTGGGACGTCTGGGAAACCGCGTCGCGATATTCGCATCAGCAGACTTCGAGCGACATCGAGACGGTCAGGATTTCGGGGGATGAAGTCTGGCTGAATACCCGGCGCATGCGGCTGCGACGCCGACTGCCGAGCACCAAGCGGCGGCTGGGAAATCTGGGATTGAAGCCGCGCAAGAAGGAGAAGTTTCCCGGCGAGTGGGCTAGCGAGCTGAACGGCGCGAGTATTTGTTCTTATCCTCCCGAAGATATGGTGATCGAGGATTTCGGGCGCTTCCTGAAGAAGAAGGGCAAGAGCGTGTTATCGGAAGAGCGCGCGACAGTGGAACCGTTTACGGCGTCGCTTCTCGACGGCATCGATTTGCGTGAAACCATTCGCAACTGGCACGATGGGAAGATTTTCGTTAAGAATATCCAGAAGATTCACGGGGAAGTCGGGTCGGTGGTGGTGATTTTCGACGAGGACCGGGATGGCCGCTACAACTACATGACGACATGGCTGGGCGAGCACCAGAATGAGTCGGATATGGCGTTTTACTCGACTCATCCGTTCGAGCATTTGATCGGCCCTGGGATCGGGCGCGCCGAATATGGCGGATTCCTGATGAGTCTGCCAGCGCGCAGAATGTACGACGTCTGGGCCGATCCGGATTATGACTTTGCCGAGACCAAGGCGGAACGGCTGTTGCTGGCGGGGATGGATTATTCGATCCAGAAGTATGTCGTTTACGTGGCGGCGAAACCTCCCAGGTCGGTCTTCCGGAATATCGCGGCGCGATTCGGGCGGACGATTGTGTATATTCCGATCGGGCAATTATCGCCGGTTACTATTAAAAAAATTCGGGTTGTGCATGTGCTTGATGGGTACGACAAACGGGATAAGGCGAAAGAGTTTATCTGGTAGGCATCGCGCTGATGGGCGTTTACGGACGAGATGGCTCCGCCCGCGATAAACTGGACCTATGGCAAAGCTTGTCAACCCCGGGAGTATCCCCGCGCGAAATGTGCTCATTCCCGGACTCAAGCCCCCCGTACGGGAGTTCGCCCCGTCCGATGACAGCGATCCCGCCGAAGTTGATGCCTTCATCAAAATGATCCGAGAGCTTCGCAATCAGAGTTCGGCGCCCCAGACCGACCGCAAGTGACAGTCCTGCTTCTCGATACCAATGTGGTGTCGATTCTGTTTAATCGGAACCATGCGTTGCGTCAAACGTGTGTGGATGCGGTAGCCGGTCACCAGTTAGTAATTTCATTCATGACTCGATCGGAGTTGTTGCTGTGGCCCGCGAGCAATAACTGGGGATCGGCCCGGCGCATGGCGCTCGAAGCTCACATGGCGATGTACCTGACGCTCTATCCCGACGAACGCACGTGCGGGATCTGGGCTGCCGTCGTGGATCGATGCCGCCGGACAGGACAGCCGATCCAGACTGCCGATGCCTGGATTGCAGCGTCTGCCCGTCAATGGGGCTGTCCGCTGGTGACTACGGATTTCAGAGACTACGACGCTATAGACGATCTGGAGGTCGTGCCGATTGGATAAGAACCACTGGTTCCCAGGTGGTTCAGCAAGAGGAATTTTGGGCGTTAGAGTTCTTTTACTCCAAGCCCGGGAAATTCGCGTTCGATCCGATCCCGAAATCCCGGTGCAATGTATACGCTCTGGATATCGTTAATCTCGAATGGTACGAACCCGGACACGCGCCACTCACGCTCCATGTAGAAGTTATCGACATCATCCTCCGGCAAAGACTCGTCGAAGAACTTCATAAATGCGAATACATGTCGGATCAGATCTATACAGACCCCCCTCTGGACTTCCCGCACGGGATCGTGGGCGTCGGGGAGGGTGCCTGTGGGCCAGGGCGGGGGAAGGACGCCCATCAGCGTCGCAACGAGACGATCGAAGAACTCGCAGCGCCGCACGACGGACGGCTCCTCATTCATGGCCGCGAGGTATTTCCTTAGCGCCATTTGCGGGTCACCCTCAACATCTTTTAGTGTGAGCGGGGGATCTGGGGCCGTTCTTCGCCAGCTATAGACCCGTTGGCGATGTAGAAAACGGGGTTCGCGCCTTTGGCCCCGAGAAAGCTTTTGTTGAATGCGAGGCCGAATCTCCCATAGATGCTCGTGTGGCGTTGAAGACTGTCTTCCGGGATATCACAGAAGCAGACCGGCTTGAAGCGGATGAATTCATTTCCACAAAGACTGCCGTTGCCGGAAATCAGCATCACGCCTGGGTCAATAGACACATTGCCTTGTTGCTCCCACTGTCCGAGACAGCCCTCCCGAAGGATAGTAATAAGGAGGTCACATCGCGCGGCGTCCGTAGGCTGCTGGCGGCCCACGAAATGAGTGAGCCAAGGGGAAATATACGCCATAGACCAGCAGCCTACACCATCGAGCGCCTGGAGTGTCGCCGCTATGCGGCGAAGCTCCACACCTCCAGCGAGCTGACGGTTCGCGCGGCGCGGCATAATAAATCATGTCCGACCAATTCCTCCTGGTTCTCGCCTCAACATCAATCGTTAACTTCGCAATCCTGGTGTGCGTCTGGGTAGACGGAGGGCACCGCGTTTATCCCGGCCAGACCATCGCAGGGGGCAGGGTGAACGCCCGTTTCGAGGACGCCCGCTGGTCAATCGAACACGCTAAAGAAATGCTTCTCATCGATATTCGCCGCAGGGAACAATTGCTCGACATACGCCTGAAGCGCATCGAGCAACGCGCTTCGATCCGCTAATCTAGTCTCAGTGGACCTCGAAAAAACCCTGCTGCGGAAAGTCGGCGAAGCGATTCATCGCTTCAAGATGATTCGCGAAGGCGATCGCATCGCCGTCGCGGTATCCGGCGGCAAGGATTCCGTCACGCTCCTTGAATCTCTCATCCTCTTGCAAAAACGCGCGCCGATCAGCTTTTCCGTATGCGCGTTCACCGTGGAACAGGGCAAATTCCTGCGACCGATCGGGCCGATTGGCGATTACATCCGCAGCCTGGGAGTCGAATGGACGTACCACACCGATAACCCGTCCATCCGCCTGCTCACGGAAAAGCCGGACCATGGCTGCGACCTCTGCAGCCGCTTTCGCCGCCGCGCCGTTTATCAGATCGCCCGCGGCATGGGCGCCAACGTGATCGCATTCGGGCACACGGCGGACGATTTCTGCGAATCGCTCTTCCGCAACATCATGTTTACAGGGCGCCTGAGCTCACTGCCGCCGGTCACCCATTCGCGCGAACGCGATTTCCGGCTGATCCGGCCGCTGGTCTACGTGACGGAAGAAATCACGCGCGCGTATGTCGAGAGCAAAGGTGTTCCGGTGGTACCGTGTGGCTGTTCGCTGCGCACAGGCACCGTCCGCCGCAGCATCCGGGAGACCATTGCCGATTGGGAAACGGAGCACCCGCACCTGCGTGAAAATATCCTGTCCGCTATGGGGAACATACAGCACGGAAGATTACTCGACACGCGCTATCTCGATACTGAAGAGCCCGACACCGAAGAGTCGGGCGCTGCGACGGAGCTGATCGTTCTCAACGAAGCTTGAATGTCCGTACTCCTGACCTGCGACGCCATCGAGAAATCGTTCGGCTCGCGCACTGTATTCTCCGATATCTCTCTGAGTCTGCATGATGGCGAACGCCTCGGCATCATCGGGCCGAATGGCGCGGGCAAATCGACGTTTCTGCAGATTCTCGGCGGGAGCATGTCACCCGACGACGGAACCGTATCGATCCGCAAAGGTGTCCGGCTCGCGATGGTCGTGCAGGACCCGCGGTTCGAATCCGAAGCAACCGTGCGCGAAGTGATCTCCGCCTCCGCGCGCGAGGGCGAAGACAAAGAACTGGAGGTTTCGAAAATCATCTCGCGCGTCGGTTTCGACGATGCAACGGCAAAGGCCGGAACGTTATCGGGCGGATGGCGCAAGCGTCTGGCTATTGCAGCGGCGTTGGCCGAGCAGCCCGATGTCCTGCTCCTCGATGAGCCGACAAATCATCTCGATGTCGAAGGAATTCTCTGGCTCGAGAAGCTGGTCCTGGCGTCGGCATTTGCATCCGTCTTCGTAACACACGACCGCTATTTTCTGGAAAACTGCGCAACCAGGGTTGCCGAGATCAACCGTGCATATCCGTTGGGACTCTTCTCCGCGCCGGGAAACTACAGCAAATTCCTCGAGAAACGGTCGGAATTCCTACGCGCGCAGGCGAAAGAACAGCAGGCACTGGAAAACCTCGTGCAGCGCGAGATCGAGTGGCTGCGGCGCGGCGCGAAAGCCCGGACTTCGAAATCGAAAGCGCGCATCGACGACGCGTTCGCCCTGCAGGACCAGCTCGCCGACGTCAGTTCGCGCAACCGCAAAGGCACCACGGCGATCGATTTCACGGCGACCGGGCGCATGACGAAACGCCTGCTTGCCTGCGAAGGGATTTCGAAAAGCATGGGCGGCCGCCTTCTGTTCCAGAAACTCTCCTTCGCGTTGGGGCCGGGCGTGAAACTCGGCGTGCTCGGCGCGAATGGGAGCGGCAAGTCGACGCTACTGCGGATCCTCGCGGGTGAAATCGAACCGGATACCGGTGAAGTGAGGCGCGCCGAAGGGCTGCGCGTTGCCTGGTTCGATCAGAATCGCGACAAGCTGGATCTGGATCAGCCGTTGCGCCGGGCTCTTGCGCCGGAAGGCGGCGATACCGTGATATTCCGTGATCGCCCGCAGCACGTTGCAGGATGGGCCGCGCGTTTTCTGTTCCGCCAGGATCAGCTCGATCTGCCACTCAACCGGCTCTCCGGCGGAGAACGGGCGCGCGTTTACATTGCAAGACTGATGCTCCAGCCTGCCGACGTTCTGCTGCTGGATGAGCCAACCAACGATCTCGATATCCCGACTCTGGAAGTGCTGGAAAGCAATCTTCTGGATTTCCCCGGCGCGATCGTTCTCGTCACGCACGACCGCTTTCTCCTCGACCGGCTTTCCAAAGCGATCCTCGCGATGGATGGAGAAGGCGGAGTGGAATTCTTCGCCGAACTCGCGCAATGGGAGCAGGCGAATGCTTTGAAGAAGGCTCCCCCGAAAACGGCCACGCGCGATAAGCGGGACGGGCAATCGAACGCACCGCGCAAGAAGTTGACTTATCTCGAAACCCGTGAGTGGGAGCAAATTGAGGATAAGGTGGCGCAAGCTGAAGAGGTTCTCGAAGCGAAGCGCCAGCAACTCGAATTACCTGAGATTGTCTCGGATCCCGCGCGGCTCACGCTCGCCGCGGCCGAGATCGATATCGCTCAGGAAGAGGTCGACCGGCTTTATGCTCGCTGGGCCGAACTCGAAGCCCGGCGAGCGTGAGCGATTACATTAGAGGGCATGGATCAAAAAGCGAAAGCCGAATTATTTCGCCGGTTGCACTCGGGTCCGGGAATCCTGGTTCTTCCTAACGCCTGGGACGCCATCAGCGCGCGGATCATCGAGACGGAAGGGTTCCCGGCGATTGCTACCAGCAGCGCGGGTGTTGCCGGGGTGCTCGGTTATCCCGACGGCCAGCTGATACCTCGTAGCGAAATGTTGTTCCTGATCGGAAAAATCGCACATGCCGTCAGGTTGCCGGTAACGGCGGACGTCGAAGCGGGGTATGACGATCCGGCACAGACGGCGCGTGACGTGGTTGAGTCCGGCGCGGTGGGCATGAATCTCGAAGACATGGTCGATCATGAACTGATCCCGCTTGACCAACAGCTCGAAACGATCCGCACGGTGATCGCGGCGGCAAACGATTCCGGTGTCCCGCTCGTGCTCAATGCCCGAACGGATATTGTTCTTGCGAAGCATGGAGACGAATCGACGCGCTTCGATCGCGCTGTCGAGCGGTTGAACGCGTTTCACGCCGCCGGCGCCGATTGCCTGTTCGCACCCGGCGTTGTGGATGCCGAAACTATCGGACGACTCGTTTCTGCACTGAAAGGGCCGTTGAACATACTCGCGATGGTCGGGACTCCTTCGATTCCGGAACTGAAGCGGCTTGGCGTGAAGCGAGTGAGCCTTGGGTCCGGCACATCCCGGGTGGCGTTGGGAGCGCTGCAGCGATTCGCCCGCCAGATTCGTGATGAGGGAACCTTGACGCCTCTCGCAACCGAGGCGGTATCTTATGCGGACGTTCAAAGGTTACTGTCGTAGGGCTGATGCGGCTTTCGGACTTCGATTATCAACTGCCCGAAGAACTGATCGCCCAGGAACCCCCGGTTGATCGTGACGGTGCGCGGATGCTGGTGCTGCATCGCGCGGAACAGCGATTTGAGGACCGGCAATTCCTCGAGTTTCCGTCTTTTCTGCGGGAAGGCGATTGCCTCGTATTAAACGATTCGCGTGTATTGCCGTCACGGCTGCTCAGCGGGAAATCGGAGATGCTGCTTCTCGAACCGGTCACTGAAGACGCGCGCGAATGGAGAGCCCTGGTCCGTCCAGGCCGCAAATTGCGTCCCGGCGCCATTGTCCGCTTCGATGAACGCTTCTCGGCGGAGATCATTGCCTGCGGCGAACGCGGCGAACGCACCGTTCGATTCCTGGGCGACGAAAACGTCTACGCAGCCATCGACCGCCTCGGCCACATCCCTTTGCCGCCGTACATCAAACGGGAAGATCGTCCCGAAGACCGCGATCGCTATCAGACGGTTTTCGCGCGCGAGCGCGGCTCCGTCGCCGCGCCCACAGCCGGGCTACACTTTACAGGGGAAATCCTCGACCGTGCGCGCAATGCGGGAGCGCACATCGCGCGAGTGACGCTGCACGTCGGGTTGGGCACATTTCAACCCATCGAACGCGAAGATTTCGAAAGCCACGAACTCCACTACGAGCGCTATTCGATATCGCAGGAATCGGAGCGTGAAATCGAATCGGCGCAGCGCGTAGTTGCAGTCGGGACCACCAGTGTCCGCACGCTTGAAGCGGCCGCGGCCGGTGCTTCGCGATCCGGTTCCACGAACCTTTTCATTTATCCAGGCTTTCAATTTCGCCGCGTTGGCGCGATGCTGACCAACTTCCACCTTCCGCGGACCAGCCTCCTGCTGCTCGTCTGCGCATTTGCAGGCACGGAGCTCACGCTCGCAGCGTACCGTCACGCCGCTGCGGAAAAGTACCGATTCTTCTCCTACGGCGATTGCATGCTGATCCTGTAACAATTGTTGACCGACTACCGGCTGAAAAGCCGGTAGAATCCCGCCCCGGCGATGAAAATCAGCCAAGAGACATTGATCATTATCAGCAACTTATGCGTGGCGCGCGCACTCCTGCGTGCCGCGTCGAGACTTTCTCGACGCTTCTCTCTGCCTGGCCACAAGTGTCCGCATGAGTGCGGACACGGCACGCTGAGAGCGTGCGCCACGGATGCACAGGACATCTGGAGGGCAAAGGTGAAACTCGCTGAAGGCTGACTGCCTGAAAGACTGGGATTGGACCCACCCGGCGATAGATACTAAAATGGTATTTCCAAACAAAATGACGCTCGACGAACTTGACCGCGAATACGCGCCGCTCCGTGAACAGGCATCTGCCGTGCGGAGCTATCTTTGACGCATCCAAAAAGAAAAAAGAACTAGCAGGCACCGAAGAGCAGATTTCCGCGCCCGACTTCTGGTCCCAGCCGGAAAAAAGCCAGAAGGTGATGCAGGATCGCAAGCGGCTTGAAGAAGCCATCGCGAATGACTCGCAGATCGCGGGCATGACCGACGATCTCGATACGCTCTTCGAACTCGCTCGCGAAGGCGAATCCGTTAGCGGCGATATCGAACGCGAACTGAAGCGATACGCCGACGTGCTGGGCAAGCTCGAAACCGGAATGCTGCTCTCCGGGGAGAACGACGCGCGCGACGCCATCGTCACCATCCACCCGGGCGCCGGCGGCACCGAATCGCAGGACTGGGCCGAGATCCTGCTGCGCATGTACCTGCGCTGGGCCGAACTCAACGGCTACAAGATCGTGCTGACGGACCGTCTCGAAGGCGAAGGCGCGGGCATCAAGTCCGCCACCTTCGAGGTCAACGGTCCGAACGCTTATGGCATGCTGCAATCCGAGATCGGCGTGCATCGCCTTGTGCGGATCTCGCCGTTCGATGCCAATGCCCGCCGTCACACATCGTTCGCATCCGTCTTCGTGTTCCCTCAGATCGATGACGAGATCAAGATTGACATCAAGCTGGACGATCTTCGCATCGACACGTTCCGTTCCGGCGGCGCCGGCGGCCAGCACGTCAATATGACGGATTCGGCGGTGCGTATTACGCACTTTCCAACCGGGATCGTCGTGCAGTGCCAGAACGAACGCTCGCAACACAAGAATCGCGATACCGCGATGAAGCAATTGCGGGCGCGCCTGTACGAGTTCGAGTTGGAAAAGAAGCGCGAGGAGACGCGCAAGACCGAGGCCTCGAAACTCGAGATCAATTTCGGCAGCCAGATTCGAAGTTACGTGCTCGCGCCATACCGGATGATCAAGGACCACCGGACCAAGCTCGCGGTGGGCGATGTGGATCGCGTGCTGGATGGCGATCTCGAACCTCTGATCCATGCTTATCTGGTCTGGCGCAAGACCGGCAAGACCGCGGGCGAAGGCGCCGATTTACCGGAGTGAGCACCGAGGTAGAAAAAGCCGCTGCGCTTCTTCGGGCCGGGCGTCTCGTCGCTTTTCCGACCGAAACCGTTTATGGCCTTGGTGCAAACGCTCTCGATGAAACGGCCGTTCGCCGGATTTTCGAAGCCAAGGGCCGCCCTTTCTCCAGCCCCCTGATCGTGCACGTAGCCAGCATCGGGATGGCCCGTGAACTCGCGCTCGTATGGCCCGAGCGAGCGGAACTCCTCGCCCGCCGGTTCTGGCCAGGACCGTTGACTATCGTCGTTCCCAAACAGCCACGCGTGCCCGATCTGGTCACCGCCGGGCTTCCGAGCGTCGGTCTGCGAATTCCCGCGCACCCTCTGGCCCAGGCTTTGCTCGAAGCCGCGCAGATCCCAATCGCCGCGCCCAGCGCCAACCGGTTTACAGAAATCTCTCCGACCACCGCGGAACATGTACGCGAGAGTTTGGGCGCGCGTGTCGACATGATTCTTGATGGCGGACCCTGCACTGTCGGCATCGAAAGCACGGTCATCTCCCTGGCTGGACCCGTCCCGCGGATCGTCCGCCCCGGCATGATCGCGCGGACGCAGATCGAACAGGTTATCGGGCCGGTGGAAACCGGAGCAGGCGCGGAATCTCCCGGCCAACATCCGCGCCACTACAGTCCGCATACGCCAATCGTCCTGGGCGATTCTCCCGTATCAGGCCGCGGCGTACGTCTCGATTTCAGCTCGATGCCGCGCGATGCCGCCGGGTACGCCGAACGGCTCTACCGCGTTCTCCACGATCTGGATCGGCAGGGTCTCGACTGGATCTCCATCGAATTGCCGCCGGATACGCCGGAATGGGCAGGGATCCGCGACCGGCTGACCCGCGCGGCTGTGATATGATTCCCGCCGGTGATAACGATGTCAAAGATTAAGAAGATTGGTTTGTTTCT
>JBEKTF010000162.1:0-12701 GCA_049516355.1 Bryobacteraceae bacterium
CTTGGCGAACGAGCGCCTTGAAGGCGGACTCGTCAACTTCTTCTCCTTCGTGGATGTCGATCGCGCGGCGTGCGTTTCCGTCGAGACTCGAGTTGAAGAGACGGGCCGGATCCTTCAGAGACACGCCCTTGGAGAAGGTAAGCTTCACGACATTCTTGTAGGATTCGCCAGTGCAGATGATGCCGTCGTGCGACCAGATCGGAGTGCCCATCCATTTCCACTCCTCGACGACATCCGGGTCTGCTTCCTTGATGAGCTTGCGCATTCTGCTGAGGGTTTCCCCGCGCCAGTCCCCGAGTTCGGCGATTCTTTTCGAGATGAGCTCCGATGCCGACTGGCTTTGACTCGCGCCCGACTTTTTCATGTTCTCATCCTGGAAGTTCCAGCTATATTTCATTTGCAAGACAGTGGAGGATAGTCACGTAAGATCATAACCAGCCTCCGGCGCCTTTTCCGACACTCCCATAAAGTAGCCTATCGCAGTCAAACACCGACCATAGCCGAGGAAGCAGTCCGAAGACGCCGTCTTCACAACTGCCGCTTACGGCTTAGTTCAACGCCCTTTATGTACGGCAATCCGGCCCAAGCGAAGTGAACCGCTCTACCTTGTCCTGAGCAGCTTTTCGCCCGCGTCTCAACTTCCGGTAACGTCGCCGATCCGCTTTTCGCCCGATTGATATCAATCACTTACAACGCTCCTGTCATTCCGCGGCCCCATCCGCGTGGTAAGGAATAGCCAGGAGAAACTCCATTCGCATGTCCCCATCCCAATCAACCCAAAAATCGAAATCCACTGGCCCCCGCACCCCGGAGGGCAAAGCGCGATCGTGCGTAAACGCGCTGCGACACGGTCTCACCGGTCGCGCGGTCGTCCTACCTTCCGAAGACATGGACGCCTACCGCGCCTTCTGCACCGAGCTCATCGCCGACCTCGCGCCCGAAACGCCGCTCGAGCGCCAATACGCCCAAACCTTCTGCGACACGCAATGGCTTCTCAACCGGGCCCGCTCCTTCGAAGACAGCATGATCTCACTCGGTCACTTCGAAGCCGCCGGCGACATCGAAGCCGATCATCCCCAAATCCACGCCGCCCTGACCGCCGCCCGCGTATTCCGCGAAGACTCGAAATCGTTCGTCAACCTCAGCCTCTACGAACAGCGCCTGCAGAGGACCCTCAAAGAATCCCTCCGCCAGCTTCAGGACCTCCAGACCAAACGCATCGCCGCCCGTCAAGCCGCCCTCGACGCCGCTGTCTTATTGCGTAACCTGCACAAAATGAAAGGTCAGTCGTACGACACTGCCGGCGACCAGCCCGGAACCGAGCCCGGCACCCAGTTCGTTTTTTCGACCGCCGAAATCGAAGCCGAAGCCCGCCGCCAATACCGCCGCGCAGATGCCCAAAACGCCAAACGCTTCGGCTACGACCTCGCCGGTTACCGCGAATTCCCTCTCAAACAGGCCGCCTGATGCGGGTCAAAACGACCCCCTTGATAAACTGGAGGAGTAACTATTGGAGAACCTTTTCCGTATCGTATTGCATCGAATACTTTAGGTCGCGCCCGGTTGCGTGGACAACGTTGGTTGGATAACGACGCTTGAACAACGGCCCGAAGACAACACCCATATATGTGGATCGTTAAACTAGCGCTGGCCCGTCCCTACACGTTCATCGTGTTGGCTCTTCTGATTATTCTGGGAAGTCCTATCGTAATTCTGCGTACTCCGACCGATATTTTCCCGAATATCGATATCCCTGTTATCGCTTCCATCTGGCAGTACACAGGTATGAACGCCCAGGAGATGGAGGGCCGTATCACCTCGAACATCGAGCGCACCCTGACCACGGTGGTCGGTAATATCGAGCATACCGAGTCCGTCACCCTGAACGGGCGCGCCATCCTCAAGACCTTCCTGCAGCCCGGCGCAAGCGTCGATGCCGCTATCTCGCAGACATCCAGTTCCTCCGCGGCGCAGCTTCACGGCATGCCGCCCGGCACCGCCACCCCGTTTATTATCACTTACAACGCCTCCACCGTTCCGATCCTGCAACTTGCCATTTCGAGCGACCGGCTCTCCGAAGCCGAGCTCAACGACTACGTTCAAAACTTTGTCCGGCCCGACATGGTCACCATTCCGGGCGCGGAACTGCCCTACCCCTACGGCGGCAAACAGCGTCAGATCAACGTCAGCCTGAATACCGGCTTGCTGCAATCGAAAGGCTTGTCTCCCTCGGACGTCGTCACCGCCATCGGCAATCAGAACATCATTCTCCCTGCCGGCACCGCTAAAATCGGGCAATTCGAATATGATGTGGACCTGAATTCAAGTCCGCCGACAGTCGCGGAATTGAACGATTTGCCTATCAAGATGTCGGCCAACAACACGCCGATTTACGTTCGCGACGTTGCCACGGTCTCGGACGGCTTTGCGCCCCAAACCAACATTGTCCGTCTGAATGGCGAACGCGGCGCCCTCCTCACGGTTCTGAAGAATGGGGACGCCTCCACCTTGAGCATCGTGAAAGGCGTTCTCGACGCGCTGCCGGCAATCAAAAAAACGTTGCCGCCGTCGATCAAAATCGAGCCCCTTGCAGACCAGTCGATCTTCGTTCGCGCCGCCATCAGCGGCGTCGTCCGTGAGGCGATCATCGCCGCCTGCCTTACCGGATTCATGATTCTGGTCTTTCTCGGAAGCTGGCGCAGCACCATCATCATCGCGGTCTCCATTCCGCTTTCCATTCTGGTGTCCATCTGCTGCCTTAGCGCGATTCACGAAACCATCAACATCATGACCCTCGGTGGCCTCGCGCTTGCCGTCGGCATTTTGGTGGATGACGCGACGGTAACGATAGAAAATGTGGAGCGGTTTCTCGAGGAAGGCCATGACCTCCGCACCGCCATCCTCGAAGGCGCGCATCAAATCGCCGTTCCGGCTCTCGTCTCCACCCTTTGTATCTGCATCGTTTTTCTTCCGATGTTTTTCCTTAGTGGCGTGGCGAAATTTCTGTTTGTTCCTCTTGCCGAAGCCGTGGTGTTCGCGATGCTGGCGTCCTATATTCTTTCGCGCACTCTGGTCCCGACTCTGGCGATGTATCTGCTCAGGCCCCACGATCACGTGATGCGCACCACGCGCAATCCCTTCACGTTGATGCAGCGCGCTTTTGAACGCGGTTTCGAGCGAATCCGCCTAGCCTATCAGCTTCTGCTCACTACTTTTGTTTACCGCCGGTTCTTTTTCGTGCCGGCGTTCCTCGCGCTCTGCATGTTCGGCTTTTTGCTTTTCCCCTGGCTGGGGCAGGATTTCTTTCCCACCAGCGACAACGGCCAGTTACGGCTGCACCTGCGCGCAAGGACCGGCACCCGTATTGAAGAGACAGCCAGTATCAACGACCGCGTCGATCAACTGATCCGCCGCACGATCCCCTCCTCTGAGCTCGAAAGCATTGTCGACAACATGGGTTTGCCGTATAGCGGCCTGAACACCACTTACAGCACGAGCGGCGTGATTGGTTCTGCCGACGCAGATATTCTGGTCTCTCTCAAAGCAGGCCATCATCGCCCGACTCAGGAATGGGTTGACGCGGTCCGCCCGAAACTGGTTAGCGAATTCCCCGGCGTGACGTTCTACTTCCTGCCCGCCGACATGATTACGCAGATTCTCAATTTCGGGCTGCCGGCGCCCATTGACGTGCAAGTGGAAGGCGCGGATTCGGAAGGGAATCACAGGTTCGCCGATCAGCTACTCAGCCAGATTCGCCAGGTGCCGGGCCTCGTCGATCTCCGCATTCAACAGCCTTTCGATCAACCCAAACTGCATATCGCCGTGGATCGCACCAAGGCTGAGCAGGCGGGTTTGACGCAATTCGACATCGCGGGCGGCATGTTGGTGTCACTGAGCGGCAGTTTCCAGACCACGCCCACGTTCTACCTGAACCCGAAAAACGGCGTCACTTACAACATCGTCACCCAGACCCCGCAGTACCGCATCAACTCCCTGCAGGATTTGCAGAATGTCCCGATCACCTCACCCAGAAGCGCGCGCCAGGAAATTCTGGGTGATGTCAGCACCGTGTCCCGCGGCGATGGCATGGCTGTCGTGAACCACTACAACATTCGCCGTGTCATCGACATCTTCGGATCTGTGGAGGGCCGTGACCTCGGCGCGACCGGGAACGACATTACCCGGATTGTCAACGCCAGCCAGAAGAACCTCCCGCGCGGATCGAACGTCGTGATTCGCGGCCAGTTGGAAACGATGAAGTCGTCCTATACAGGGCTGGCTGCAGGTCTGCTCGTCGCCATCGTGCTGGTTTATCTGCTCATCGTCGTCAACTTCCAGTCGTGGCTTGATCCGTTCATCATCATCAGCGCACTGCCCGCGGCTTTGACCGGCATCGTGTTGCTCCTGTTCCTTACGCAGACCCGGCTCAGCGTGCCGGCCTTGATGGGTTCGATCATGTGCATGGGTGTGGCTACCGCGAACAGTATCCTGGTGGTGGCTTTTGCCAAGGAGCGCCTTGAGCAACATGGAGACGCGCTCCAGGCTGCCATCGAAGCCGGCTTTACCCGCTTCCGCCCCGTCGTCATGACCGCGCTTGCAATGATCATAGGTATGGTCCCGATGGCGATGGGTATGGGAGAAGGTGGCGAGCAGAACGCGCCGCTCGGCCGCGCCGTGATCGGCGGATTGCTGTGCGCGACTGTCGCGACTCTGCTTTTTGTTCCATCCGTATTCGCTCTCTTACACAACCTTATGAAGAAGACCGGAGCAAGACCGGCGGCCCACCAACGTTATGAACCTGCTCACCAATAACGAACCTGGGACCGCCCCGAAACACGCTGTTTCGAAGCAGGAAGCAGCCAAGCCGGAATTGACGAATAATGACCAGCGCCGGGGCTTGGGCGCCGGTTTGATCGTTCTGCTGCTTCTCGCCGCGGGCGCGATCGGCTGGTTTGTTTACAAAGGCATTGCAACGCGGGTATCGGCGGAGAAGGCGCTTGTGGTCGAAACGCATGACGCCGCCGTGCTCACGGTTGCCGTCACGCATCCGAAATTGACCGGTGCCACTCAGGAGCTTGTCCTGCCGGGCAATACGCAGCCATTAATCGATGCGCCTATTTATGCGCGCACTAACGGATATCTGAAGAAGTGGTATTCCGACATCGGCACGCGCGTTCACGCGGGTGACCTAATCGCCGAGATCGAAACTCCCGAAGTGGATCATCAACTGCAACAGGCACGGGCCGACCTTGAGACCGCGCAGGCCAATCTCAACCTCGCGAAGCTAACTGCCGATCGCATGGTGAACCTGGAAAAGAAGGGCGCCGTCGCGCGCCAGGATGCGGACAATGTCGTCGGCGATATGAACTCGAAAAAGGCCATCGTCGATTCCGCGACCGCCAACGTCAAGCGGCTCGAGGATCTTCAGTCTTACGAGAAGGTTTACGCGCCTTTCGACGGCGTCATCACGGCCCGCAACACCGATATCGGGGCCCTGATCGATGCCGGCTCAAACGCCACGGGCAAAGAGTTGTTCCACATCTCCGCCACGAACCGCCTGCGCGTATTCATCAGCGTGCCGGAAGACTACGAGCAGGCCGCGAAAAACGGCTCTCCCGCATCGCTCACGCTCAATGAGTTTCCTGGCCGGAGCTTCCCCGGAACCATCGTCCGCAATGCGAACTCGATCGATCTGGCCTCCCGCACCTTGCTGGTTGAAGTGGACGTGGATAACCCGACCGGTGAGTTGCTTCCCGGCGCGTACGTCTCCGTGCATTTGAAGTTCACGGGGACGTCGGCGACCGCTCTCACGATTCCGGTCACGACTGTGATGTTTCGGTCCGAAGGGATTCGCGCCGCCATCGTACGGGATGGCAAAGCGATGCTGGTTCCGATCACCATTGGACGGGATTTTGGAGACTCTCTCGAAGTCCTCGCCGGACTTCGGCCGCAGGATCCGCTGATCGTGAATCCGCCGGATTCGCTGATCTCGGGCACTCCCGTCAAAGCGGAAGAAGCCGCCAAGTGAGCCAACCCAAAGTCGCTATTGTCTCCGGCGCCAGCCGGGGGATTGGCCATGCCATAGCGCTTCGTCTGGCGGCCGATGGCGCGCGCGTGGTCCTCACCGCCCGCGATGAAAGGTTACTCAGGGAAACCGCTGCGATCATCGGCGAGGAGAACTCGCTTCTCGTTGCGCTCGATCTCCGCTTAGCCGATTCCGCCGCGAAGATTGTGGATGCCGCCGCCGCAAAGTTCGGAACTGTCGATATCCTGGTCAACAATGCGGGAGCCACCAAACGCGGCGATTTCGAAACTCTGACGGACGACGATTTCATGGACGGTTTCGCCTTGAAATATTTCGGCGCGGTTCGTCTCACGCGCGCCGCGTGGCCGCATTTGAAAAGGCAATCGGGGGCGATCGTCAATATCGTCGGCTCCGGCGGGCGCACTCCCGGGGCCCTGTTCGCGATCGGCGGATCGGTGAATGCCGCTGTGCTGTCGTTCACCAAGGCGATGTCGGAAAAAGGGATTGAGGATGGAGTCCAGGTGAATGCCATCAATCCCGGACCGGTCCGAACTGCCCGTTTAGCCAAGCGGCTCGAAGACACCACGGAGGAAGCTTTTCTTCGCGAAGAGAAGATCGCGCGCATCGGCGAACCCGCCGACATCGCAGCTTTGGTGTCGTTTATTCTGAGCCCACATGGCAGGTTGTTGCAGGGCTCTTTGATCGACGCGGATGGCGGCGCTACAAAGACCATCTAAGATGAGAACAGCATGAGCCCGAAACTGCCGATCTCCGGCGTACAGAATCTGATTGCCGTGGGTAGCGGCAAAGGCGGCGTCGGTAAAACAACCGTTGCGGTCAACCTCGCGATTGCCCTGGCGCATCTCGGGTACAAAACCGGGCTGCTCGATGCCGATGTCTACGGTCCGAATGTCCCGTTGATGATGGGCACAAACCAGACTCCCGCTGCCATCGGCGAGCGTATTCAGCCGCTGTCGAATTACGGCGTGAAGCTGATGTCGATGGGCTTTCTCAGCCCCGGCGACAAGCCTCTAGTTTGGCGCGGACCCATGCTCCACAGCGTGATCCAGCAGTTTCTGCGTGGCGTCGACTGGGGCGATCTCGATTACCTGGTCATCGACCTGCCGCCCGGCACCGGCGATGTGCAGTTATCGCTGATTCAATCCGCTCCGGTCACTGGCGCGGTGGTCGTGACCACACCGTCCGATGTCGCTCTCGAAGATGCGCGCAAAGCCGTCCGCATGTTCGAGCAGGTGAAGGTGCCGATCCTCGGCATCGTGGAGAACATGAGCTACCTCCAGTGCCCGCACTGCAACGAGCGCATCGACGTTTTCAGCACAGGCGGCGGACGCCGCACGGCGAAAGATATGGGCGTCAATTTCCTCGGCGCCCTGCCGCTCGATCCGCATGTGCGGATCGGCGGCGATACCGGCCAGCCGATTGCAACCTTCGGGCCGGATGACAAACGCGCCAAAGGATATTACGACCTCGCCGAACTGGTGATGGCGAAGGCCCGTGAAGCGGCAAACGTTCCCGGTCCGACAATGACCGTTACGGATTAACCTTAGACCTTTGGTTTGGGCGCGGGCAGGTCGCGGGCGACCACTTTATCCTGAAAGCCGGTCCGCGCGTGCGAACCGTCACAGAAAGGTTTGTTCTGCGACTGGCCGCAGCGGCAGAGCCCGATCACCGTTCTGCCTCCCAATCCGAATTTCTGTCCCTGCGGGTCGAGGATCTCGAAATCGCCTTCGATACGGACGGACCCGTCGTTGTTCACTGTAATCTTTGTGGCTGGCATGAAAAGCCGATGCTAACACGAGCTACTTCTTCGGCTGGCTCCCGGTCACTTCCTCGCCGAAGGTGACGCTGGTATCGGCGCCGAAACGCTTGTAGTTCTCGTATTTCACCACCATGCGGATTCGCTGGGACGAATCTCTGAAGTGCAGAGTGTCGTTGGCGCGGGTGTATGTCGGAAACCAGTATTTTCCGTCGATTTGTTCGCGATACGTTTCGAATCTCGGGAACTGGTTGTCTTCATTCCTCTTCAGGAGGCCGACACCCTTGCCGAAGGTTTTCACGATCTGCAGATCGTGATCGTCCACCCAGATATCGCCTTCGAAGTAACGCTGGCCCTTGAGCATCGTCTTCGGTTTGACCGAGAACTTGTAGCAATTGATCTCGTCGAGCATTTCCTTGCCGACGTAGCTGATTTCGTATTTCGGGATATCTTCGGTCGTCAACACGAAAGGTTGAACGTTTTCCAGATCCTGCACATCCTGAGGGGTGAGAGTGAGATTGTGCAGCGTGTTCATGGGCGCGTAGGTCACCTTTTCTTCGCGCTGCTTGTTGGGCCCGAAGATAATGTCCGAGACGATTTCCCACTTGCCCTGCACGTTGCCGGAGCCATCGAGCTCTTCCATCTTCACGGACTGCTTGTAGGTGTAGTTCTCCCGCGCCTTGCGGAACTCCGCTTCCTTCGCCGCGAATTTTTGTATGATTTCTTCCGGAGGCAGGTCGGCCGCGGCCGCCGAGGCTGCCGCTGAACCCATATAACAGAACAGAATGCAACAGAAGATCAAACCGCGCATAACGAATTCTCCTTGCTCCGACGTCGTCTTTTTCTGACGTAATTCTCAACCCAACAGTTTCTTCGCAATGGTCAGCAACTGAATATTGCCGGTGCCCTCGTAAATCCTGCCGATCTTGGCGTCCCGATAGAGCTTTTCCACGGGGTAATCCTTCGTGATACCGACACCGCCGTGGATCTCGACCGCCTTCGAGGCGACCTTTTCCGCCATATCTGCAGCATAATACTTTGCCATGGCCGCTTCCTGGACGAAAGGGAGCCCGGCGTCGCGCAGGCGGGCGGCATTGTACACGAGCAAGCGGGCGGCTTCCAACTCGGTGGCCATGCGGGCGAGATCGAACCGCACTCCCTGAAATTCGGCGATTGGCTTGCCGAACTGTTTGCGCTCCCTCGCATATTTCACGGCGTGGCCGAGCGCGCCCTGGGCCAGCCCGGTCATTTGGGCCCCGATCGCGATGCGGCCTTCGTTCAGCGTCTCAATTGCGATTTTATAGCCTTTTCCGCGTTCGCCCAGTATGTTTTCCACAGGCACTTCGCAATTGTCGAGGATCAGTTCGCACGTGGAAGACGCGCGGACTCCGAGTTTGTCTTCCTTCTTGCCGACGCGGAATCCGGCGAAATCGCGCTCGACCAGGAAGGCCGTGATGCCGCGATATCCGGCGGCCGGGTCGGCGTTGGCGAAGAGCACGAAGAAGCCGGCCTCGGCGGCGTTGCTGATCCAGAGCTTGCGCCCATTCAATAAATAACGATCGCCGTTCTGCTTGGCGGTGGTCGACAGGGCGAATGCGTCCGATCCCGAACCGGCCTCCGAAAGCGCATACGAGCCGACGGTCGTGGCGGCGAGGCGGGGGAGATATCTTGCTTTCTGAGCGTCACTGCCCCAGCGGATGATGGCATTGTTCACGATGGTGTTCTGGACGTCGACGACGACCCCGGCGGAAGGATCGACTGCGGAGATTTCTTCAATGGCGAGGACGCACTGGAAGAAATTTCCGCCCTGTCCACCGTATTGCTCGGGTATTTCGATGCCCATCAGTCCAAGCTCGAAGAGTTGATGCAGGAGTTTTTTGTCGAATACCGCAGCCTCGTCCATGGCGCGCACGAGCGGTCCGATTTCTTCGCGTGCGAACCGGCGCACGGTATCGCGGAAGAGGGTCTCTTCTTCATTTAAGTGTGTCAGCGCCGTCATGCAGGGAACTCGCTGAAGCGCCGTTTCTGAGATTCCGCAACGCCGCGATGCGTAACCTTGCCCTGATAAGTGTTGACGCCGGCGCGGAGACCAGGATTCTCCTGCGCGGCGCGGGCGAGCCCCTTGGTGGCAAGTTCCAGGAGATAGGGGAAAGTGGCATTCGTCAGCGCGAAAGTGGAAGTGTGGGGCACCGCGGCGGGCATGTTCGAAACGCAGTAGTGGAGCACGTTGTCGACGAAGTAAACGGGATCGGTGTGGGTGGTGGGATGCGAGGTTTCGAAACAGCCCCCCTGGTCAATGGCGACATCGACGACCACGGAGCCGCGCTTCATCCTCGCGATCATATCGCGGCGGACGAGTTTGGGCGTGGAGGCACCGGGGATCAGAACGCCGCTGATTACGAGATCGGAAAGCTTCAAAGTTTCGGCAATGGTCCATGCGTTGGAGGCGAGCGTCACGACCTGACTGTTGAAGATGTCGTCGAGAGCGCGCAGACGGTCGAGATTGCGATCGATGATGGTGACGTGGGCACCCATGCCGATGGCGACTTTCGCGGCGTTGGTGCCGACCACTCCTCCGCCGATGATGGCCACATTGGCGGGAGCGACGCCAGGGACGCCACCCAGCAGGATGCCGCGGCCGCCGTTGGGACGCTCCAGATATTGAGCTCCGACCTGCACGGCGAGACGCCCGGCGACCTCACTCATGGGAGTGAGCAGCGGCAGGGATCCATCGGGCTCGAGGATGGTTTCGTAAGCGACGCCGCTGACGCGGGACTGGAGCAGTTGATCGGTGAGCTCGGACAGGGGCGCGAGGTGCAAATAAGTGAAGAGAATGAGCTCGGGACGAAAGAAGACGTACTCGGAGGGCTGCGGTTCCTTGACCTTGACGATGAGATCGGCCCGCGACCAGACGTCGGAAGCGAAGGGAACGATGGTGGCGCCGGCGTGAGTGTACTCGTCGTCCGAGAGAGTGCTGCCTTCGCCCGCGTGGGTCTGGACGAGGACTTCGTGGCCCGCTTCGCGCAGAGCGGTCGCGGCGCTGGGGACGAGTCCGACGCGCGTTTCGTGATCTTTGATTTCTTTCGGGACGCCGATGAGCATATCGTTATGTTGCCATTTGTATTGTGCAGCTATATTGTGCACCCGGGCGGGCGTGGGTTCTGGACGGCTGGGCGGTAAGTCTTTTTGTTTTAGTGAATTATTGTTGAGAATTATTGTTAACCGGCAGGGATCCCGACAGTTTCTGAGGAGCGGCATGCTGCGAATCGCTTCTCTGCTGACGTAACCTGAACGATTTTACTTTACACACGGGTCGAACTCGCGCCGATCCAAGAAGAGAACGGCGCAACGGAAGGGACCAGGCTGATTCCCGAACTTCCGGATCCCTGGAGTTGCGGCAAAGAAGCCACGTTTGACACCATTGCAGATTCAACTGTACAGTTCAGATGATTGAACTGAAGAGTTCTTATGAGAACCGACAAGAACGATCGTCGTCTCTGCGCTAAGTGCCCGCACCAATTTTGGCAAGCTGTTGCGCCGGGTTGAGGATGAGCGCCGGTCGCCGGTGATTGAGAAGCGCGGCGCGCCCAAGGCTGTGCTGCTCAACATCCGCGATTATGTGCGCCTTGCCGCCCCCGAGCCCGAAGTGCTCAGGGTGATCGGCGAGGAATCGCGGCGCAAGGGCACAGACACCCTCAGCTCGCGCCAGATTGACCAGGTTATCAAGGCCACGCGCGCGCAAAAGCCGAAGCGAGGATGATCCCGCTCCGCCTCGTTATCGATACCAACATCCTCGTCTCAGCGGCCTGAAACCGGACGGACTCGAGCGGACTGTCCTCCTGCTTGCCATCAGCAAACCAGCCAAGCTGTACGTCACCGAGGCCATTCTCGCGGAATACCGCGAGGTGTTGGCGCGCCCGGAAGACGACGACAAGTTTTTGGAGTGCGCCGATACCGCCCACGCCGACTACCTGGTGACGGGTAACCCGCGGCATTTTCCGAAGTTCTGGAAGAATACGAAAGTGATCACGTCCCGCGAGTTCATCAGCATCGTAGCTCCGCATCTGATCTCGTAAGGAGGTTCGCATGGCCCAACGCCCCGCCATCATGAGCGTCATTAGACTTTTGACACGGCACGATGCCGCCTATCTGGGCAAGGAGAAACTCAGGATACGAAACGGCAGGTGGGTATCGTCCTTGCCACCATTGTTTTGGGGCCTGCGATTGGCTTGAGCGGCGGCCACGTAAACCTTACCGTCCGCGCCCAGCGACATGGCATCGGGCCAATCGAGAAGTTTCGACTGGCGCAGCATTGTGAGTTTTCCGTCCTGAGTGCGCAGTTCGATTGCGTGTTTCTCCACGTCCGAGAGAAGTAAGTTCCCACTCGGAAGCATCAGGATTCCGCCCACCGGGATCAGGGGGCCATCGTTCTTCACCCGTTTATCCAGAGCGGACTCGTCGAGCTTTTCATTTAACAGATCGTCCACGCTGACTTGCCACAGAAAGCCTCCGTAAGGATTGCAGAAATAGAGCCAGGCGTGGTCCGGGCTGATCTCGATGCCGTCGGCATTCACAACGGGAATACTGCCATCGGGCCTGACTACCTTGCGGCCATCGATTACGGGAGTGCGTCCCGGCACCGCTTTGGTCTTCGTGCTGTTGGCCAAGAGGCGACGGGCCTGCCCGGTCTTCAGATCCACCACGATCAAAGCTCCCAAACCCGACTCAGTGAGGAACGCATGGCCTCTTGCGATCCGAACGTCGTTCAAGTAGCTCATTTCGGGGGCTACGTTCGTGTCCATTGAATAGACTCGCGCAATCTTATTCGTAGCCAGGTCGATTTGCACGAGCTTCGGGCCACCCTTCACACCGGCGGCGGCATCGACAACCCAGAGGCTT
>JBEKTF010000163.1:0-15983 GCA_049516355.1 Bryobacteraceae bacterium
CAATCCCTCGATCTCCGCTTTCTGACTCGCGCTCAGGGCAAGCGCGGGCGCCGGACTGGGCATGCCCCAGTATAGGGCGATCCCGGCTATATGTAAATAATTATATAAGACAGGACACTAGCATTGAGGCCTGGAGGTTTGAAGATGTCACATCAGCGGTTGTTCGTTCTGTTCGTGCTGGTCTCCACCGGCGCTCAGGCGCAGTGGTTGAGCTTTCCCACTCCGGGAACGCCCCGCACCCGCGATGGCAAACCTAACCTAACCGCCCCTGCTCCGCGCTCCTCCGATGGCAAGCCCGACCTTTCCGGAGTCTGGCGGACCGAGCTTACGCCCCCCGGCGAAAGCTTGCTCGGCAACGAAAGTTACTTCGTAGTGCCGGGCGACGACCCCCGTACCTTCAACAAATATTTCTGGAACATCCAGGCGGACTTCAAAGCCGCGGAAACGCCCATGCGGCCCGAAGCCGCCGAATTGTTTCGGAAGAACGCAGCGAGCGCTATTACTCCGTCGTCCAGCTGTCTGCCGCTCGGCATCCCGGGCTCCGATTTGCTCTCCTATGCTCCCTTTAAGATTATTCAAACGCGCGGAGAGACCGTGGTCCTGTACGAGGCGGATAACACGCACCGCCAGATATACACGGATGGGCGCAAGCTTCCAGTCGATCCAAACCCGGCATGGCTCGGCTATTCGGTGGGGCATTGGGAAGGCGATACGTTCGTGGTGGATTCCGCGGGGTTCAATGATAGGGGCCGGCTGGATGGCTTCGGACATCCCCGCAGCGAAGCTTTGCGCCTTCGAGAGCGCTTTCACCGGCGCGATTTCGGCCATATGGACCTGGAAGTGACCGTCGAGGACGCCAAGCTGTACCTCAAACCAATCACGGTAAAGGTCACGGAGCTCCTGGATCCGGACGGCGACGTTCTGGAGTCCTTCTGCAACGAAAACGAAAAGGACCGCACCCACCTCGAAAAACAGTAGGCCGCTGTTAGCCCTTTCGATCAAGATGCGGGTTGCGCCTGAGTTACGCGCATTCCGTCCACAATTCAGATCGTGGACGAGTGCCGACTGTCCTTTCCCTATCGCCTAGCCAGCCCGGTGTCCCCGGCGCGGTAGACCTTCACGGAGGCAGGAGTCTACATCCTCCAGTTAATGGCGAACGTGAGGCGGTTCTCGTGTTTCACCAGATCGGCCACGAATGGGCCCTCTGTTGCCTGCCATCCATCCGGCGATGTGGTACCTCCCGGGCCCGCAAAGTACCCGACGTTCGAATGGCGGCTGATGAATTCGAACCGGAACGCCAGAAAATCGGTCGGCATAACATCGAATGTCGATGTCAGATCCCAGAGCTTCAGACTGTAGTTGTCCGGTCCCGGCAGGAAGCCGGTTGGCGTCGGAGGAAGAGCCAGGTACCGGCCCGGGTTGGTTACGGCCTCTGCGCGCAAGGACCATGCCAGGTGATCGTGATCGAACCAGATGCGGTTGGCAAAGGACGATCCGAGCATATAAGTCTTCCGCCCGGGGAATGGACTGATGCCGTCCCACTCCGCTCCATAGTGGCTATTCAGGCTCAGAGCCATTTTCGAGATTCCCGCCGCCTCCGGACGGTTAAAATAGCGGACCAGGATGCTGTCGTCGTGGTGGAAACGCTTTCGATGCGGGTTGTTTTTCTCATCGGTGCCGTAATAGAAATTGGCGACGAACCCAAGGTATTCGTGCGGGCGCCAATAGTTGGATAAGCCGACGGAGTTGTTCTTACTCCACTTGCCATAAGTCTGGTAGCCGTTCATGACCCAAGGCTCGACCTTGATTTTGTCAGTAGGGAAGAATTGTATCCGGGCCCCGGAGAAATAAAAGGGAGTCATGTCTGACACAAACGAACGATTGTAGTTCCAGTTCTCCGCCAGCAGGTAGCTTTCGAGACCGATGTAGGAGTAGAAATAACCGGCTTCCACGTTAATCCCGTCCAGTTTGTCGAAATGATAGCCGGCGACGGCCTCGCCGATGTACTTATTGTTGGCCACTGAGAGGTTGCGTCCGCGATTCACCGTGCCGTCCAGATCCTGGGTCACGGCAAGCTGATTGCCGCTCTGCAGGGTGATTTTACCGAGCACGTTTTTGTAATTGGTGTCGATGCCGATCGTCGCGTTGTTGATTTGCCATTCGGTGTTGCGGCCCACCGCCCCACTTCCGACAATCGTGTCGTCCTTCGGATGATTGAACGAGTAACCGTAGTACGTATCGAGATAAAGGTTGACGGTGGCGAAAGAGTTCGTAAGCGGCTGGGACTTTTGGCGGCTCTGTCCGTTCATCCAGGTGAAATCACCAAAGGCAAAAGGAACGGTTCGGGAGCTGACCTGCTCAGTCGCCGGCGCCGGTGCGGGACTGGAGGTTCCGCTGGCGGGTACGGGCGCGGAACTCCCCTGTTCAGTGACCGGGACTAGTCTGGAACTGGCCTGCGCAACGATCGGAGCGACCGGAACGGCGGCCGCGACGCGATCGGCCACGGGCGCCGCCGAAAGCGAAAGCGCCGACAGGATGGACTCTACTCCGGCGAGGCGCGCTCTTAGCTCTTTGACTTCCTCCCGTAGTGCTTGCACTTCGGGATTTGTGGCCGCAGTTTGCGCCCGGAGCAGAGAAGGAGCCATGGAGAATGTAATCACTGCCAGCGAGAGCCGCGCAATCCTGCTGTTCGCAACAGAACGACGGTGGTCAGATGCGGATTCCACTGCCGCAGCCTCCAGCAGTTCGATAGCTGTCTGTATTTTGGTTAGATTTTTCACGGGTCGGTACCCCTTGCCAGGGTAGCCTTGCTACCGTGAGGAACTCATAATAAATTCATGAATTTTCATCCAGCATGTCCCAGCAAGGGAAACGATTTCCGCGATGCATCGAATAGGGACTGGATGACGCGCCTTCCGTCCACAAAACTGGCTGACCTTCTCAAACGAAACTTCCGGTGGGCCCGATGATGTCGTATTTCCCGCCGCCGCAGGTCTTCCCCGCGCTACTTGTTCCGACGCGCCACCTTTTCCGCTCCTTAAGAGATGCGCAATTAACGCCGGCACCCCATGCGCGCACGGTACTGCTCCAGCGCCTTTTGAAAATCGCTGCGATATACTCGTGCGGTGCTGAATAAGGAACGCCACAGGAGTATCCGTCAGGAGATCAGCATCCTTGCGCGGGGGGTTCCGGTCGAATCTCATTCGTATCGTTCTCTGGTGACGGGATGCCACTGACGCTCGAAAGCCAATTGATGGGAGATGTCGTCTTGATTCGGTGCAAGGGCCGTATTGTCGCCGGCGCCGAGGTTGACTCACTGCAGGCGGAGTGGGAGCTTTAGTACGTGTGTTCAGCGTGCTGAGAGGTGCTGGTGGCGATTTAAAGATGTGCCATTTGTCCCCTCGTATTCTCCGGGTTCTTGAAATGACCAACTTGCTGAGCATCTTTCGCACGTATCCCTCGGAGAAAGAAGCGATCGCAGGATTTTCTCAAGCGCCGCGATCTCGCCACTCGGCATTGGGGTCGGCATTGTCCACCACCAAAATCGTTTGCGTAGACACGTCACGGGATCTCCTCGCATATTTGAATGCGCTTTTGAGACGCTCCGGTTATGAGGTCTTCACGACGCGGGTACTTGACGAGGCCATGACACTCGTGTACTCCCAAAGGCCGGACATGGTTATTTGTGGCCCCGGGATCCTCGGGCTGCCAACTGGCGAGGCTGCGGTCGAGAAGTTTCGCAACAGCGAGCACGGCATACCGGTTTTAGTTCTTCCCCCTGATTTTTCGACTGCGGAAGCGGGCCAGGCGGGAGTGGACCTGGTAAATCGCGTGCAGTCGCTACTCGGTGACTAAGACAGAAGACTCTTCTGCAAAAACCAGGGGCTGGCGATTCCGGGCTTCTTCAACTCCTTCTGGTTTCTTTGTGACTACGATACGCAGGGCCGGGCGAGCCATATCGAACGGGCCGAGTTTGTCGCCGGATTTCAGTTGCATACGCGCCGCCGCGGGCTTCAATCACTATAAAGGAATTTCCGTCCCGGTATAAAGGAATTTCCGTCCCCGTGGCCTGGAACCCTTGAATTTCCGGCGTTCGTGAAGTGAATTTTGACGCTCGGGGCGGATAGGGAACGTAAACGCGCTACTCGTCCACAATCCAGATCGTGGACGAGCGGGTGCACGGTGCGGGTCGTCCGGATCCGTCGGAGCCAATGCTGATAGCATTTAGTCGCAGCCCTGCCATTGCTTTCATGAACGCCCTCGAACTCAAAATCCCGCCGCCGCTCGTAGCCCTGTTTTCAGCAATCTTCATGTGGCTTACCCCTGCTCTGGCAGGGTCGCTTGCCATCCCGTTTGGCCTTCGCCTTGCGGTAGCTCTCGCGCTGTTATGTCTCGGCCTGAGCATCGCTGTGTCCGGCATCGTCGCGTTCCGGCGCGCACGAACCACCCTTAACCCCATCAAGGCAAGTTCCGCATCGGCTTTGGTCAGTGGCGGGATCTATCGATTTACGCGAAACCCAATGTATCTCGGTCTTTTGCTGGCGCTCTTCGCATGGGCAGTGCTCCTGTCAAATCCGCTGGCATTGCTCTTATTGCCAGTCTATGTGTGGTATATCAATCGCTTCCAGATTATTCCTGAAGAACGTGCCCTCACCTCACTCTTTGGAATCGCGTATTCGGCCTACAAAGAAAGTGTTCGCCGCTGGCTGTGAGGCCTGAATGCCGTCTTCATCACGACCAACAGCATGAGATCGGCTCGTCTTCTTTGTGAAGACGCGCATAGGGAACGAGCGACCCGCATTCCGTCCACAATCCACGTAGCACTCCAACGCAGCGGGCATTCAGGATGTCGATGAATAACGATGAATTCTCCCCGCCGCAGTGCCTATCGGGGGGCGCCGGCGGAAGCTTTTTCCTGCTGATACATCACCACCCGAGCCTTCATGCAGGTCGACAGCATCTGCGTGAATCGCTGAAAGGAGTCCGCACCGACGATCAGATCGTTCTGGTTCGGCTTCCGCTCGGCGGGGCGCATGATGTATCCCCACGCGGTGGAATCGACAATGGCTTCGTGGGGATCAAGCAGGACATCGACACCCGCCTGTTTGGTAACAGTCGCCAGATGCGCAAGGCTGCCGATCACGGTCTGGTGCATTTCGAGACCGCCTGTCGGCCCGATTCCACCCGTCAGGGCCGCTACGTGGCGCTGGCCATGGTCGAATACGGGGAACACGGCCGCGACGGTACCGGGCGTGTGTCCGGGGATGAGAACGAGGGTGATCGAAGTGTCTCCGAACTTCACAACCTGTCCGTCATGAATGACGCTTTCCGGATTCGGCACGCCGCCGAGCTGGCCCCAGTCCACCTCCGAGGCCATCATGCGCACGCCCTTGGCGCGGAAATAAGGCATGCCACCGGTGTGATCGTTGTGAAAATGGGTCAGGACGACGAGCTTGATCTGATCGGGATCCAGCCCCAGTTTGCGCATTCCCGGGACGATGATATTGGCGGCCTCATCGGCATTATTCAGAGTGTCGAACAGAACCAGTCCATCAGAGGTCTTCAGCACCCAGGCCCCGACATCGGTTCGGCCCACGTAATAAAGGTTGTCGAACAACTGTGAAGGTATGGCGGCGTCCCCTTTGCCGTTGGCCGTGGCGGGTCCGTTCAGCATGCAATACCGGCTGAACGAGATCAGATATCGCGGATCGGTCATTTTGAAAGCCTCCTGGACCAGGGGGAGGCTTGGGTCCGGGGCACGTCCGGCGCGGCCCGGTTGCTGTGCCTGGACAGCGGTCGGTAGCGCATACAGCAGGAGCGTCAGGACAGCCGCTGAGCCCATCATGTTTTGTATCTTTTGCATTCTTAGTCTCCCTGTAACGGTTACCCGGAGCCAATAGTTTATATCACGAAATGCCGGTACACGCGGCTTTGGTGGACTGCCAGGTTTGGTGGGGCATGCGGTTTCGCCCTGCCGTCCTTAAAACGAGTTGAATCGTCAAAAGTGAAGGAACTTCGGAGACGCGACCCTACCGATAAGCGCCGCCCGCCCACTGACCGATCGGCGTGATCTTGCCGCTGCGGTCCTCCTCCTCCGTCTTCTCAGGCGGAACGAACAGGGCGGCGGCTTCAGTGAGTCGCTGAACTTCATGCTGTTTGCTTTTCAGCCATTCACGAAACCCCTCCTGCCAGCGCTCCACTTCGGCCAGGCTTGCGTCCATGCGGGCTTGGAACTGGGCGGTAATTCTTTCGAGTTCTGCTTTCTGCAGCCGGTTTTGTTCCGACTCAGCAGCCTCGAACTGCTTCACTTTCTCGAGATAGGACTCTTCGTATTCCTTGAGGGCGCGCTGCCGGGTTACCACGTCGTTGAGGACCTCGCCTACATCGGTCTTCGCAGCATCGAGCGCCATCAGCAGTGCCCTGCGCTTCAACTCCGGAGACATTCCTGCAAGGTGGGCGCTATTAGCCATTTCCACCACCTTTTCGATGCCATAGGCGAGCTTCGGCGGTTTAACAGCAGCCGTCTGATAGATTTCCTCGAACGCCGGCGGGTTGGGGGGCTTCGCAGGCTTGCGGTTATTTTGTTCTGTCCCGGCCGGAGCAGCCTGCCCGGAGAGCCGCTTCCAGTACTGCTCGCTGCGATCGACTGAGGATTTTCCGTTACCGCTCTTTTCGGTTTCGCTCAGCCGGAGATCCGTCGTCTCGTTTTTTCCGAACCAGATGTTGAACATGAAGCAACTCCACTTCACAGGGATGGCACTATAAACGGTTCTCCACCCAGGTAAGTTGAATATATTGCTGAAGTACGCAGTTGGACAATATCGAATATGGTTGCATCGGGATGCTATCCAAAGTTACGGACGCATTAAGCGCTCTATGCGCGAAGCCCGAAAGAAAGAACACCCGGCAGTGTCTACGGTTCGGTTCGAAGGTCTGCCGGGACTGATGATTCCTATGCAGGCGCGATAGCCGATCTCGGAATCTGGCGTCAGTTCCATGAGGAGCGCACAGGGATCGCTTCAATCCACATACGGAATCTATTCCCCGGGCTTCTTGACGACGTTCTCAATCTAACCTGCGTGAAGTGGATTTTCGCGTCCTGGACGCTATCGTCGCCATACACCAGGGCGATCAACACACAGGAGCAGAGCAATGGAATATATGATCACCCGGCGCGAGCGCTCGATGAGGTCCGCAGCAGATTACGAGGGTGCGCAAAAGCGGATTTTGCCGTGTTCAAGCATTGGAAGTTCCCGGAAAGTGTCAGGGTGCTCCAGTTTTCTCAGCTCGGCAACCACGGCATCCTGAATGCTTGAAGTAATTGCCCGGCGGGATTCAATCTCGTCGGATTAAAGGTTGTCGCCTTCCTTAAGAAGCGCCTGACGCCGCAGGATCGGATAGGGTCGCGGCAGCGACCAGCGAGACGAGAGGGGCCGAGCTTGTCCCCGGGCTTTAGTTCCATGAAACTTGAAACGGCCAGTCGGTTATTTCCTGTTCAACAGCGCTGGCCAGTTGAGCACCACGTTGATGGGTACCTGGGCGGATTGCCCGCCCACGGGCGCGGCCAGCAGGAAGCGTTTGCCGTCGGCAGTGACGTCCCAGCCGCCATCGGACGGCGAGAGGAACAGCCGTTGCGGAACGGCGGCCTCGAAGGCGGCACCATTCGCTTTCACATCCACGGCCATCTTCGCGGTTCCGCCGGGAGGGGCGTCAAAGAAGATCTGCTTGCCATCCGCGCTCCATTTCGGATCGTCTCCGCCGTCTCTGGAGACCTGCCACTTGCCTTCACCCAGCGCAGGCGCGCCCGAAGGTCCTGAAGCCACGAACGGGCGGACATAGACTTCGAAGCGGCCGGATTCATTGGAACCGCAAGCGACCCTGCGCATGTCGGGCGAGAAGCTGGCCTGGTGTTCGTTGAACTCGGTGCCCAGCAGGAGCACCGGCTTGCGATTGCCCTCCAGCGGCAGAACCCACAGATCCTGACCAGTTTTCGGCGCGAGGGTGATGTACCGTCGCGCGACCAGTCGGTAGGAAGGTGCGTACGCCGCGCGCAAAGTCGAGCGTCCAGAGATCGCCAACCCCTGCGCCAGTGGCAGCCCGGACCACGCCGCGCGCTCCATCCGGCGAGAGCACGATCGACTGATCGGTGCCAGCCTGCCCGAAGGTGCTGAGAATCTTCCCCTGCCGGTCGATCTAGGTGAGCAGATAGTTTTCGTTCTGGGTCCCGGTGCGGTATGCCAGAGCGCCGCCGGGAGAAACGGAAAAAACTCCGGTGGCCCCGATGATTGTCAGGCGCTCGGCCACCGGGACCGGGTCACCGCGTAATTGCAGCCGGCCTGCGTCGAACGGCTGGGCCATCAGGGTGTTTTCGCGCATGAAGAAGAGGTAACCGTTAACATATGATGCCCCGAGCCTGCTTGCCAGGATGCGCTCCCGCGATTGCTGCTCGGGTTTGGCGTCCAGAGAACCGGCGTAGATGCCTCCCACTTCCTGCCTCCCGAAGCGCAGATAGATAAAGTGCTTGCCGTCCGGCATGAAAGTGGGCAGCGCGTGGAATAATTCGCCGCGCGACGAGTCCACTGCGGTAAGGGCCATGGGAACGCCGCCCGCCTGCGGAATCTTCCACAAGGGGCCTGAGCCGCGGCCGCCAAAGACGATAATGCCGTCCCGGTTCCATGCACCTGTTCCCACGATGCCCGTTGGAGTGGCGCCAAGTGTCTGCGCGGGGCCGCCGGCGACATCGATCTTTTTGATCTGGTTCTGGACGGAGAATCCCAGGAACCGGCTGTCTGGAGACCAGAAGGGGCTCTGCGCGCCTTCGGTTCCGGCCCGGCGCCGCCACTCCAGCGCATCCAGATCGCGAATCCACAGGCCACTCTGCGTTCCCGTGGCGTTGAAGACCAGCTTACGGCCGTCCGGCGACAGCGATACGTACGTGTCGAAGGTTGTGTTCTCCGGCAGCGGCACCTGGAAACGGGTAATCTGGGCGGGCGGCTCGGCTTTGGGACGGAACATCCAGCCTGCGAGGCTCAGTGCGACGAGAGCCAGCAGCGCAGCTGCGGACTGCCATAACCGGAGTTTCTTCGACGGGGCCGCAACGGGCTGGACTGCGTCGGTGGCGGCGACTCCGCTCTCCTCCAGCAGCAGCTTCGCATCGGCTACGTCATGCAGCCGGTTCCGCGGATCTTTTTGCAGGCAAGCCCGAAGCAGCCGCTGGACTTTAGCCGGAATCTTAGTCCAATCCGGCTCGTCTTTGATCACCGAAGCCAGCGTGTCCGAAACTGTCCTGCCATCAAACAGCCGGTGAGCCGTGAGCATCTCATACAACACCACACCGAAGGCCCAGATGTCGGCGCGCTTATCCACCACTTCTCCGCGAGCCTGTTCCGGCGCCATGTAGGCAGCCGTCCCCAGAATCATCCCCGCGACGGTCAGCATGGTGGGAGAATCCGAAGTCGGCTCGGCAAACTCTCCTGATTTCGCCAGACCGAAATCCAGTACCTTCACCGAACTGTCGGGACGGATCTTGATATTCGCGGGCTTCAGATCGCGATGCACGATGCCTTTCTCGTGTGCCGCTTCGAGTGCATCTGCAATCTGCTTCGCAATACTGAGAGCTTCTTCAAGAGGAACAGGCCCACGAGCAATCCGCTCAGCCAGCGTCGGACCTTCCACCAACTCCATCACCAGATAATTCGGGCCGACGTCGTGCAGCGCGCAGATATTCGGATGATTCAGCGCGGCGATCGCGGGCCTCGCGCTCAAAACGATCGGTGAACTGCTGCGCCGAAATCTTGATCCCGACATCGCGATTCAGGCGCGGATCGCGCGCCTTCCACACTTCGCCCATCCCGCCTTTGCCAATGCGCGAGACGATCTCATATGGGCCAAGTTTTGCGCCAGTTGCCAGGGCCATGTGGTTTGAATGATTCTACACCGGTACAGCGAAATTCCCGGGTATACAGTTGGGCAAAAAAAACGAGGTTTCCAATTCCGTCCACGATTCTGATCTGGTTGTCCGATTGCTTAGGAATAGTCGTGCCCATCACAGGGATGGAATGCCGGAGTCGGTGAGTGATATCGTGACACACAGGAACCGTTTAGAAAAGTCGCGCTTCACAGCCGATTTGGTGCATTCCCTGGGCTTCAGCGAAGCTTTGGGTTCCCTCCAGCAACACAGCGAACGCATTGAGAACAAGCTGAAAGCGTTTCTTTCCGCACAAGAAGCGCGAGAAACCGCAGTGCGCGTCCACAACCTGGCCCTCGATATAGATGAAGAAATCGGCAGAATCCTGAAAGACCCGCTGGTCGGAAGACTCTACGAATACGACGGCCAGTTTTTTACTGCCCGAAGCATCCGGCTCTTCCACACCGCATTCGACGGTCTTCATCTCTTGCAATCCCTGAGCGATTCGAGCCTCGAAACGTTCTTCCGCGGCAGGGAGAAACATGGCGCCATCCAGCGGATGCTGGAGGAACTGAGCAAGCACGTCTGGGTGGCCAGGGTACGAAGGATGAACTGGGAAGAATTCCAGACTTTGGGTTTGGTGCCGCAAGAGGTGCTGGATGCAATTATCCAGGATACCCGGGAGCACAGGAGAGAGGCCGAAACAGACTCGCCCCGGCTGTCTCCCGAAGAACAAGTTTTCTTCCAGTCTTTCGAGGCGCAAATGGAAAAACAGGGATGAAACGCAGACTCGGCTGGCAGAGGACTAATCCCGCTCAAACCGCGCCGTAAATTCGGACTCCGAAACCTTCAGCGCCACCTCGCGGGTTGCGGTGGGTTTCTTCGGGGGGCCCTGACTTCCCGGAATCGTGCGGCCAGAGTTGGAGTAGTATCTTTATCGGGATCCAATGTCAAAAATCCTCGCTGCTTTTCTGCTTCCGTGTTTCCTGCAGGCCCAGGCCAACACCGTTTCGGATGCCCAGCGGCATTTCGATGAGGCACAGAGGATCGCGGGCACTCAGTGGGCCGCCGCCGCCCGGTACTTCTGCAGTTCGGAGGAGCAAGTTGCCCCGACTCTGCCCTCTGTCACGGCGAAAGACATTGAAGGCCAGTACGTCGAACCAACCCGGCTCTTCGACAACCTGTATTTCATCGGGACGAAAGGCATCGCAACCTTCGCGATTACCTCGGCGGAAGGCATTATTCTGATCGACTCAGGCTATCCGGACCAGGTCGAGCCGACTCTCATCGCGGGTATGAAGAAACTGGGCCTCAATCCGGCAGACGTCAAGTACGTGATTGTCACCCACGGCCATGTGGATCATTACGGAGGCTCCTGGTATCTTCAGGAACACTTCGGCGCGCACGTCGCGCTCTCAGCCATCGACTGGGATCTGATCGAACCGAAACCGGGCGCGAAGAATGGCGGCCCTTTGCCGCGACGCGATATTGTTGCCGCGGAAGGTAAGCCGATAACGCTTGGTGACGTGCAGGTTATTCCCGTCCTTATCCCTGGACACACGCCCGGATCGCTCGGGCTGATCTTTCCCGTGAAGGACGCTGGCGCGCTCCATATGGCTGGTTTGTTCGGGGGGACAATTCTCAGCGCCGGAAACAAGGTCCCGGTCGCGACGTTCCAGGAGTACGTTCGCTCCATCGGGCACTTTGCGGAAATCAGCAGAAAGTGGAAGGTGGACGTGGAACTGCAAAATCACCCTCTGATGGACGGCACTTTCACCAAACTGGCGGCGCTCCGTACGCGAAGACCCGGCGACCCGAATCCATTCGTTGTTGGCGAGGTGGCTTTTGGCAACTATCTGAACGTAATGTCCGAATGCATGCAGGCTCATATCGCTCTTCGCGCTGGGAAATGACCATAGACAGGGGGCTGCGCCGAAGCACCGCCCGAAACCGGTTGAGCAGGTTCAAATACGCGGTTAGGCTTGCGGCTCCGGGGCGGCATGCCCGTTAATGGTTGATAACGCCCTGCGGCCGGCGTCCAGGAAACCTGCACAGGCGATCGGCGCTTCAGCCTGAAAGACAAAAAAAGATCAATAGTGGAAGCAGCCGGGCATCCTTCCACTATCGGCGGTGTCACCGTCAGGGTTATGCAGGTTCAGTGTTCCGTCGCGGTGGCGCGATCGCTTGCTCTGACGCGTTCCCAGGCGCTACGCCTGAGGCGGAGCCGGCGTGAGGCCGTGGCGGCGCATGATCTCGGCCATCTTTGCCCGGTCCGGCGGACCACCGGCCGCTGCCTGGATCACCTCGGCGGCCTCGCGGAAATACTCCGGACCGATCGCAGCTGGTGTGATCACGCAGAGTGCCTTCACCTCCTGGACGCCGTTGTTGTCGAACCGGTGAATGGCGCCGCGCGGAATGCAGAGCGCCTGACCCGGCCCAACGTCGATTTGTTTTCCGTCGACAGTCAAGGTCAACACTCCGTCGAGACCGTAGATGGTCTCCTCATAATGGTCATGGCTGTGCGCTGGCGCCGGCAGGCGCTGCGCATCCGGGACAATGAGTTCAAAGGCCGCGATGCTGCTGGTCGAGTTGTCCCCGGTGACCAGGAAGCGTACCGTGAGAGGCCCGACACGGATGCTCTCCTCGGATGGATTGACGTGGACGTCGAAGGTCTGCTGTGTCATGCTGGTCTCCTTTAGTAAACGTCGTTTACCATGCTAAAATAATAAACGCCATTTACTAACGATGTCAATGCCTTCACCGCCAAACGGTCCGCCGGCCAAAACGAGGAACATGCTCATCGGCGCACTGCTGCGTGTTCCGGCTCAGGCGATCCATCGCCGTATCATCAGGGAACTCAACGCGGCCGGCTTTGACGAACTGCGCATGCCGCATATTGCGGTGCTGCAGTTTCCGGGTCCGGATGGAGTTCGCCCAGGCACTCTCGCCGAGCGCGCCGGCATGAGCAAGCAGGCCATGAACCAGCTACTCCGGAGTCTCGAAGGCTTCGGTTATATCGTCCGGTCCGACGCACCTGACGCGGGCCGCACGCGAATTATCCGCTTTACCAAACGCGGACACGCCGCATACTCAAAAATCCACGACATCCTTCGCGACATCGAGCGCGAATGGAGCGCTGAGCTTGGGTCCAGGCATTTCGCTCAGCTCAAAGAACTACTCTCCCGCGTCTGGGAAAGCCCATTGACCCGTTAGCCAGCGTCTTGGTAGCCGGCCAGGAACTCACTCCGTCCACAACTCAGATCGTGGACAGAAGGCCGGCCATCAGGCGCCATCGCCGCATCCATTTCGAAACGCTGGTTATGCCTGACGCACGGCTGTGAGCAGGACGTGCGCCGGCGCTATGCCGAATTCATTCGCCGTAGCAGGGAGGGGAAGCGCAGGTCGGCGTGTTCGGGTTGAAGACAGGACCAACCAGAATGTTGCGAAAGATAGGGTATTCTGTCCCCATGACACCTGAACAAGCCAGATTCCTGCTCGACTTCACTCTTCCGACGCTGAGACGCGAGACGGCGACCACCGCAAAAATTATTGCCGCCGCTCCTGACGCCAATCTCGACTACCGCCCGTCCGAACGATGCATGCCGGCCGCCGAACTGCTATGGCATATTGCATCGTCGGATGTGATGTTCCTCGAAGGAATCCTGAACGGCGCATTCGGCAAGAGCGCTGTGAAGCCCGAAAACATCACAACCCCGGAACAAATCTCCACCTGGTATTCGCAAAAAATGTCGGGCGCAATCGAAAAACTGTCGGCCTACACTCCCGAAGAAGCCGCCAGAATCCTCGATTTTCACGGGTTTATGCAGGCGCCCGCAGCAGGGATCGTCAGCTTCGCCGTGGGTCACAGCATTCACCATCGCGGTCAGTTGTCATCCTACATACGCCCTATGGGCGGCAAGGTGCCTTCCATCTACGGACCGAGCGCCGACGAGAATCCTTTTGCCAAAGCTGAAGGGCAGAGTGCTTAGCGTCAACGGACCGAATCCCCCTCTCTCCGCCATATTTCAGCCGATCGCCGGCACATAATCCGTGCTGCGCCCGGTTTCCGAGCCGCACTCAGGAGTCCCCTGAAAGCGATCGGTAATTCCGGCAGTGCTTCGGCCTGAAAGATAAAGAGCAGATCAATAGGGGAAGAGCAGCCGACAGTACAGGCACAATCCAGATAACCATTTGAAACTGAGATCCTTAGTAGAGATTACGGTGCTTTCAGTCCGCGCTTTTATTGAATTGAAAATTCGCGTCGGCTACCGACGAGCCACGCTATTTCCCCGCAGGCACTTTGCGCTGCAACTCGTCGGAGAAGTTCAGAAGGAAGGTCACGTGATTCTGCGACTGCTGCGCTTCCGGCGTTTCGACCGGCATCACTGCGGCGATGCGTTTGCCATCCGGTGCAAGACCGTAGTTGCCTATATTTCCGAGGTTCGCGAGCTGTCTGTCGGACCATACGCGCGGCTTATCCGGCACAAACGAATCCTCCTGCGCGGCGTACGTGGCCACCATGATCCGGTTGTCGTCGCCTCGAAAGAACAATTCATGCCCGTTGCCCGACCAGACCGGGAGCATGCCTCCGGCGTTCGAGATCTGCCACTTTCCTCCCCTGTCCGGGAACGCCCGCACGTACACCTCAAACTTCCCCGACTCGTTGGACGCATAGGCCAGCCAGCGCATGTCGGGGGAAAACGCCGGGTTGCGCTCGTCCGCCGGAGTTTGCAGGAAAATCTCGGGTTTCCCGGCTCGCAGCCCGGCGCCGTCGCTTTCGATGGTCGCCGTCCAGACGTCGTTCGAGTTGCGCGGATTCACTTCGTGGTAGGCCAGCCGCTTTCCATCAGGCGTGAAAGACGATGGAAACAGCAGGTTCTTGCTCTGGATCAACGGTTGGGGCTTGCCTGCTCCGTCGGAGCGGACCCACCAGATGCCTCCGGGTCCGGAAAACGCAACGTAGCGGCCATCGGGGCTCCATACCGGTAGGACGTTGGCACCGCCGCCGAAGGTCAGGCGCGTCATGGCGTCGCGCCGGGCTTCGTATACCCAGATGTCCGAGCCGACTTCCAATGCCAGGCGCTGGCCATCCGGCGACAGGCGCGGTCGCTGATAGACGCCCGGTTTAGCCAGCAGCGGCTGCGTCCTGCCGGTGGCATCCAGCCACTGCACGGTCGCCAGATCGGTTCCCGCCGCTCCACCGCTGCGGTACACCAGTGTTCCGTTTCGCGAAAAATCGAACTGTGCCCCGCCGCCCAGAGTGCTGTAGGCGACTTCCTCCAGCACCGGCGACGGCGTGCCGCGCACTTCCAGTTTGTCGGGATCGAAGGGTACGGCAAACAGGGTTCCTTTGTTGATGTAAACCAGGTGGCCTGTCCCATTCGACGCAGGCAGGTACCGGCCAAAAGTGCCTCCGCGCTGCAGCGTTTTCCGGCGGTGATCAGCCAAAGACAGGACTTCGATGTTGGCCCCATCGTATGCGCCGATCGTTGAGGCGGAAGTGAACAGCACCGCCTTGCCTCCGGGCAGAATCTGCGGCCAGCGATGCGATAACTCTCCTTGTGCCAGTTGCGTCGCGGTTGTGGGCGCACCTCCAGCGGAGGGAATACTCTCCAGTCCGCCGTTCACCTGAAGCGACGCGATGATGTTCCCATCCTCGCCCCAACTGCCTCCGCTGGTGACGCCAGCAGCATCGCACAGCGAAACAGCCGCACCGCCTTCCATGGAAATCTTCTTCAGCTTTCCTGCCGCGAAGAATGCCACCCACTGCCCGCCCGGTGAGAAGAAGGGTTCGTACGCCCCTTCCGTGCCCGCTAGTTCGGTTGCCTTCGGCTGGTCCATTCTGCGAGTAAAAAGTTTTCTCTGCGATATGTACACCAGTCGCGTGCCGTCGGGTGAGATGATCGTGTCGGTTCCTGTCTGGGAGCTAAGCGACACGCCCGTTCCAAGATCGACATCTAGTCTCCTGTCTCAGATAATTCTTTACAACGCCGGACCTTGTCGAGAATGACGTCGGCCGAGGCCTTCCAGACAAACGGGGTGGGTTCACCGTTCCAGGTGGCCAGCCACTTGTAGA
>JBEKTF010000164.1:0-12534 GCA_049516355.1 Bryobacteraceae bacterium
CGTCCCAGATCGGACAGGCGGACTGGCGCGCCGTTGCGGTAGACCACCACCAGATCCTTGTATTCCTTGGCGAGAAAGAGCTGGTCGGTGGCGTAGATCGGCAGGGTCGAAGTGGCATCCGCAAGTGCTCCTTTGGGGCTGTGCGCGTTCGACTGCTGCAGGAACGTTCCGATCTGGTCGAGCCCGACGTTGTATTTGGAGAGCGGCTGCGGATTGACTTCGACGCGAACAGCGGGCAGCGAGCTTCCGCCCACGGAAACCTGCCCGACCCCCTGGACTTGGGACAGTTTCTGCGCGAATACAGAAGATGCAATGTCGTAGAGTTGCGGCCTTGGCACCACATCGGATTCGAGCGACATCAAAAGAATCGCGACTTCGGCCGGGTTGTTTTTCCGATATCTCGGGAGTTGCGGAAGGTTCGAGGGAAGAAATCCCGCCGAAGCGGTGATCGCGGCCTGCACATCGCGCGCGGCCGCGTTGATGTCGCGGCTCAGCTCGAATTGGAGCGTGACCTGGGCGCTGCCGACGGTGCTGCGCGAAGTCATTTCCGTGATTCCGGCGATGCGTGTGAACTGCTTCTCGAGCGGGGTCGCCACGGCGGCAGCCATCACCTCGGGGCTCGCGCCGGGCAGATTCGCGAACACCTGTATGGTTGGGAAGTCGACCTGCGGAAGCGCGGCGACGGGCAGCATGGTATAGGAAATCCCGCCCGCCAGCGTCACGGCGACCAAAAGCAAACTAGTGGCAACCGGCCGCTTTATGAAGGGCGTTGAGATGCTCATCCGAGACTCCGCTCCTTGCAGACTGGTCGCTATTAGATCACATCGGGATTCGCGCTGCACTCCTATCCTGAGGCCGAGGCGGGGGCGCTGTCCCTCGTTCAAAACCGCTAACGATATTCACAGTTAACGTTCCGCTTCAGCGCGCTTTTCCGAGCGGGACGATCACCCGAGAATTGGAGCGGAAGGCTCACATCGACGGTCTGCCGACTTCTCACTCATGTGGCTTCCGTGGGCGGCGTTTGCCGAGATCGATTCGGCGCAACCGCACACTTCCCCCATATAAAAGGACTTCTGGACAACGTGCGGCCACTTCAGCGGTTTTGGCGTTTTCCCGGCCAAGTGGATCGTGTGCCCCTTTCTCTTGTGAGACCGCCTCGGTCCGTATGAAGTCGTCTCCGCCATCGGCAAGGGCGAGATGGATGAGGCGCGGAAAGCGCGAGCGGCTTTATCGGCAGGCGACCTTGGTCAATGTCCTTGACCGTCCGCAGCCTGTCCGCAACCACCTGCCAGGCCCAGTTCCTCCCGCATAAAGGTGCCAAGAACGGGAATAAGCAAGCGCCCACCATCAGGGCCCACCAATCCCCGGCGCATCAGCCAGCGCCGAACCGGAGGCGCAATCGTCGGTCTTCCTCCGTTCGCCAGTTCTTCGAGTACCGCGCGAGCCGGAGCCGGAGCGGCTTCGTAGGTGTGTCGGAAATAATATGCGCCCTGACTCATCACGTCTTCTTCGATAAGCGCAATGTCCTCCGCTGCGGCATGACGTCTTCCTTCCGAATTGAGCCGCGAAATGAGCAGTGATCCATACAACTGGAGCAAGTATGGCTGTCCCCCTGTCCGTTCGTACACGGCACTGGCCACCGATTCAGGGACGACATCCCCGGGAAAGTCCGGGAGCGGATCTCGATATCCTCTCCGGCGGCGAGAAGGAACAAGTCCACCTCGCGGTTAGACTTGCTTTGGCAGAATTACTGACTAAGGATGCAAGAGAACGCCAGCTCGTTGTACTCGATGACGTGCTGACAGCCACTGATGATGAAAGACTCAAGCGCGTCCTCACAATTCTGGAAGAGATGCGCGCCCACGCTCAGTTCCTGATTCTGACGTGCCACCCGGAGCGCTACAAGCCACTCAATGGCGCCAAGTTTATCGACATGGCGAGCCTGCGCAACTGAGAGCGATCGATGTCAGCCAAGTGAACGCAGGGAGGGATTGAGAAAGGGGGTCCGGCTTGTACGGGGCCGTCAACAAACGCGACCTGTCAACCGGAGAAACCAGAGAATTGGCAAGTGAAAACGTGGGGTTCGGCCTCAACCCCATGGTTGAGAGCGCACTCCCGCGAACTCTCCTCTCCAACCGGAGAAAAGTCGCTAGCGCGAAAACCTGCGGAATGTTGGGAATACAGGCGGGAAAAGGAAAGGCGCTGCTGTCAACAAAACGCCCCTCGGAGTCGGGGCAGAAATGTAGTGGCTCCCCGGCATGGATTCGAACCACGATTCACGGCTCCAAAGGCCGCTGTCCTACCGTTAGACGACCGGGGAAAATGCGGGAAGGCTTGTCCCCTCAGTGTAACCCAATCCCGCTTAGGATCGCTGGCCACCCGATTGTAACGGGGGGAAAGTCACGCCATACTATTATTGGATTTCTCATGATCGCGTCGCATCGCGCCGACGAAATTACGTTTTATGAAGAGCTTGGGGTCGCTCCGGGGGCCTCGTCCGAGGAGATCCGGGACGCCTTTCGCGCGCTCGTTCGCCTCCTTCACCCCGATCAACAGACCGACGCTCAGCTCAAAGATATAGCGGAAAAGCAGATGCGGAAGCTCAACCGCATCTACGCAGTTCTTTCCGATCCTGAACGCCGCAGACAATACGACGGATTTCTGGATGATGAAGAGGGACCACCCGCTGCGGTGGATTCCACTTTCAGGCCGGGTCTCACAAAAGTCGTGGGGAGAGTAGCGTGGGTCGTGGCGATTCTGGTCAGCGCCGGGTTGCTGATCTGGCTCGCTTCCGAGACGACGCCTGCGCCTCAAAGCCGCGCACGCGAACAGAACGCGCCTGTTGCGACGACGGCTACTCCGGCATCCAAATCAGCCGGCAGCGCGGCGGATCAGGAATTTTTGATTGCCGGTCTCCGGTCCGACCTGAGCGCTGTCACTCGGGAGCGCGATGCCGCAATTCGCGAACTCACCCGGCTGCGTGGAACCGCGGGCGCGCCGCAATCCGCAAGTTCCGCGCTGCCCGAGATCAGAATACCGCCCATAACCATGACGGAGCTGCCTTCGACCGCCAAACTTCCTGTGTTCGCCAACTTCCCCGGTTCCCGGACCGAAGGTTCGGCCACCCATAAGCTCATCGGATTCTGGTTTTACGCGAAGCCGCCTCAAGGTCAGCAGAACCAGAGTCAAGGCCGCTATCCGCCTGAGTACATTGAGGCCGCCATCTCGGAGGAAAATGGAACGATCCACGGCAAATACCGTGCGCGCTTCCAGGTCGTCGACCGGGCGATTTCGCCCGACGTGAACTTCACGTTCACGGGGGCATCGGGCGCAGGCCCCCAGGCGACTTTCCCCTGGACAGGCTCCGGCGGGGCCAAAGGAGAGCTTACCCTGAGATTCCTCTCCGAAAACTCCCTGCGAATCAACTGGAAGGCCAGTGAGCTCGGCACCGAGCAGGGGCTCGACGCCGATACGGCAATCCTGACGCGGCGTATTCAATAAGAGCGGCGGAGTTGGATAAAGGCTCAGAGTTTCGCGGCGGCGCTTTTATCGATGTACCAGGCAGTATCCGGCGACGCGATCTGCGATGGGGCATGCAAAGGGTCGAAAGGTCCGCGCAAAACCGCAAGGAGGGCATCCGCCTTTTCCGCTCCTGTTGCGAGACAAAGCGTATGCTGCGCCTGGCTGAGCACGCCGGGCAGCAAGGTGACTCGATGCTGCTTCATTTTCCCGACCCACACAGCTGCCGCAATGCCGGTTCGGTCTGCAATCAACGGCTCGCCGGGAAACAGACTGGCAGTGTGCGCGTCCGGCCCCATACCGCGCTGGATGACGTCGAATACCGGGAGCTCTCCGGGCGCCAGATTCATACTTCGGCGGATGTCTTCCTCGTAGAGACGAGCGGCTTCCGCGGCCGGCAATTCGCCCTGGATGCGATGGAATTGAGATTCGCTTATTTGTATCTTGATCAGCAACGATTCGCGGATCATACGGAAGTTGCTCTGGTCGTGATCCGGTGGAACACAGCGTTCATCAACCTGGTAAATCTGCATACGGGACCAGTCGAAGGATCGCCGCGCCATCGACTGAAACATCAGCCGGGGCGTGCTTCCACCGGACACTGCCAATGTTGCCACGCCACGGGCCTGCCTGGCTTGGCCGAGAATCTCCAGTATCCGATCCCCGCAGGCTTCAGCGGCCGCCTGAGAGGTTTCAAAAATCAGGATCGCGGGGTCCATACCGACATCCGCTGCAGGGCGCGCTCGAAGACGGGATCGCGCGTCATTATGCTCAGTTCCTCGCGGAGCAGGTCATGATCGGCGCAACCTGGCAAATTCGCTCGCTGGCTCAAGGTACCCGTCTCATATTCAGCGCAATTGGGCTGCAGTTGAACGTTGAGATCGGGGTCGATCCGGATTGCCTTCATGTCCCCGCAACCCGCCTGTCCGACACGATGCAGATCCACTTCGGCGTCCGGCATTCCGGAACGCAGCCATGCCTGCATATATCTGGCCTGCGGTGAAGGTTCGGCGCCGGAATAATCGATGGACACGTTCCGGATGCGGGTGAGGCCGCGATCGTCGATCAGTTGAGCCAGCAGTTGTCTGATTTTCGTAAGGCGCGTCCAGGCGAGGTCCGCCACAATGTATCCGGCTCCGGCCAGAACACGCAAGTCGGCGAAGGTGGGAGCGCCGGGACGTTCCGAATCCACGATGAGTTTATCCCCGAGGGCCAACAGGTCGCTGATATCCGGGGCGCTCTCAAGCCGTGACGATCGAAACCAGACTACACGCGGCACATCGGGCGCCGCCAACGGCGAGACGATGCCCGGAATGTCCGCCAGGCGATTCATGGAAACTGAAAGTTCGATCTCTTCACAGCAAACCTCCCGGTGGTGTCCCACAGGCATCCAGCACTGAGAAAAAACGCGCGATTTCAGCGTGTCGGAATCTTCCCTCAAGCGAACCACGATGGCCCGATTGGGATGCGCGCGCATGACCAGTTGAATCGTGTTCTCAAGTGCACTCGCATCGTCCTCGTCATTGACGAAAACGTTCAAAGTCATGGCGCAGGCGCGCAGGCTCCCGGAGGTATATTCATCCGGGGCTTCTCCCGGCTGGGGTTTCGTCATGTTATCCCACAGTTCCGAGAGCTCGTGCAGGATCTGGTCGGGCTTGACGGTTTGCGGCGCCGGTGTCATGGACGCCTCCACGTGTGACCGCGCCGCGCCAGCATCTCATCGGCCGCAGCGGGTCCCCAGGTGCCAGCCGGGTAATTCGGGAAGGGAAACTTCTGTGTGTTCCAGTAATCCAGAATCGGTTGTACGGCGGACCAACTGGCTTCTACCATGTCCTGGCGGGTGTAGAGCGTGGCATCGCCGATGATCGCGTCGAGCAGCAGCGTTTCGTAAGCCGAGGGTGAACGTTCCCCGAAGGCCGATCCGTAATTGAAATCCATGGAGACGGGGCGAAGGATCATGCCGGCACCGGGGTGCTTGGAAGAAAATTTCAGCGAGATGCCTTCTTCCGGCTGAATGCGCAGGATGAGAAGATTCGGAATCGCCTGGCTGTTCTCGCCGAATTCGTTGCGGAAGACGGCGAGGGGCGCCGAGCGGTAATGAATCGCGACCTCGGTAACGCGCTTGGGCAGGTATTTGCCGGTCCGTATGTAGAAAGGAACGGCCGCCCAACGCCAGTTCTCAATCATGAAGGTCGCAGCTGCGTAGGTATCGGTCTGCGAATCGGGGTTAACGCCTTTTTCCTCACGGAACCCGGATACCAGCTTGCCGCCGACGCGCCCGGTCCCGTACTGCCCCGCGACGGTATTGGCGGCGATTTCTTCGGGCTTCATGACGTGAATCGAACGCAGCAGCTTGGCCCTCTCATCGCGCACGGCGTCGGACGAAAACGTGGCACTGGGTTCCATGGCAATCGTGGCTACCACCTGGAGCAGGTGATTCTGAATCATGTCCCGGAGGGCGCCGGCCTCCTGATAATAAGCGCCGCGGCCTTCCACGCCGATCGATTCGGCGGCGGTGATCTGCACGTGGTCGATGTAGCGCCGGTTCCAGAGTGGCTCAAAAATACCATTGCCGAACCGGAAGGCGAGAATGTTCTGGACGGTTTCCTTGCCGAGGTAATGATCGATGCGATAGATCTGGCTTTCGTCGAAGACCTTCTGGAGGCGGTCGTTCAACTCTTTGGCGCTCTTGAGATCGTGGCCGAAGGGCTTTTCGATGATGATGCGCCGCCAGCCGCCATCGTTGTTGGCGATGCCCGCGGCTCCGATGCCCTCGGCGATCGGCGCATACTGGCTGGGCTGTGTGGAAAGGTAGAACAGCGTGTTACCGCCGGTCTGCCGTGTTTGCTCGACTTCCTTCAGGCAATCGGCGAGGCGTTGATAGGTGGACTGGTCGGCGACGTCTCCGGGCATATAGAACAGCCCCTGGGCGAACGATCGCCAGAGGTCTTCGTCGAACGGCGCATCCTCGAGATACTTCGAGACGGATTCACGCATGCTGCCGCGGAAATCGTCGTTGGACATGGCCGTTCGCGAGATGCCGACGACCGCGAAGCCGGGCGCGAGACGGCCTTCCCACGCGAGGCGATAGAGCGCGGGCATCAGTTTACGTTTGGTGAGGTCGCCATTCGCGCCGAAGATCACGACGGCGCACGGAGGTGTCTTGCGATTGAAACGAAGCGGGTCCTGCAGTGAAGGCTCTCGCGACATTAGCATCACATTAGCAGACGCAAGCGAGGAAAACGCGACTTGAAGTCGCATCTCCGTCATCATGGATACCAATGGTTTTGATCATGGGGATTTCATTGGGAATCCAGATTTATCTTGCGTTCTTTCGCGGACGCTTCTGGCAGCTCCGCGAACGGCTGTTGTCCGAAGCGCCGTTGAAGGTGGGCGTTTCGATCACTGCGGTGATACCGGCGCGTGATGAAGTGACATTGATCGGGCGCGCGGTGGGTTCCCTCAGGGCACAGCATTTCGCTGGAACTCTACGGATCATCGTGGCGGATGACCAGAGTATGGACGGCACGGGAGCGGCGGCACGGGCGGCGGGTGCGAATCTGGTGGTGAATGTCGAACCGCGCCCGCGGGAATGGAAAGGGAAACTGTGGGCCGTAGCTTCGGGCATTCGAGCCGATGCCGGCACGCCGGATTTTTTCCTGCTGACCGATGCCGATATCGAGTATGGGTCCTCGGACGCAGTGGCAAGCCTTATAGCCAAAGCCGAAAGTGGGTTCGATCTGGTGAGCGTGATGGTGCGTCTGCGCGCGGAATCGATGGCGGAGAAGTTCCTGATTCCCGCGTTTGTGTTCTTCTTTTTCAAGCTGTATCCGCCGGCCTGGGTCGCATCGACGGGCAGGACAGCGGCGGCCGCGGGCGGATGCATGTTGATCCGGCGCGAGATGCTAAACCGGATTGGCGGTATGGAAAGTATCCGATCAGAGTTGATCGACGATTGCGCGATGGCGAGGCGCGTGAAAAGCGCGGGTGGGAGAGTGTGGCTGGGGACGAGCCCACTCGGGATTCGAAGCGTTCGCGAATATGGCCGTGCAAGCGATATACGCGCGATGATTTCGCGCTCGGCATTTGCGCAATTGAATCATTCGACGGCGCTGTTGTTGGGAACAGTCTGCGGAATGTTCGTCATCTACGTTGCGCCGGTTTTGGCTGTGTTCGCCGGGGACGGGCTGGCGATGGGTCTCGGCGCGGCGGCGTGGATACTTGGCGCGGCGATCTTTATGACGACAGTACGCGAGTATCGGGCGCCCCGATGGATTGCATTTTGCCTGCCAGGCATCGCCGTGTTCTATCTGGTGGCTACGGTGGAATCGGCAGTGCGCTACTGGAGCGGCCGGGGCGGGGCATGGAAGGGGCGCATCCAGGATGCTCCCTGACCTGCCTTGTGTGTGGTAAAGTCCCCTCTAATGAAGATCCTTGTTCTGATTTGCTTCGCCGCTCTCAGCGCATTCGCACAGAAGATCACGATAGAATTCGATCAGGGCGCGGATTTCACCAAATACAGGACCTTCGCCATTCGGGACGGTCAACTGAACAGCAGGAACCCGGCGCTAAACAGTGAACTCGTGAAGAAGCGCATCGACGCCGATATCGAGCGCGATTTGACAGCGCGGGGTCTGGTGATGGTGACCGGCCCGGCCGATCTCAACGTAAGATACCGATTCGGTTCGGCGAGAAGAATCGAGACTGAAGCTTATCCCGCGGGTTGGCGCGGCTTTGGAACACGCATCGTGCGCGTGCCCTACACCGAGGGAACGCTGGTCATCGATCTGCGCGATCCCGTGACCCGTTCCCTGGTCTGGAGAGGCATTGCCAGCGAGGACAAGAGCGACCCGACGAAGATCGAAGGCAAGCTCGACGACATGGTCAGAAAGTCGCTGGAAAAATACCCGCCCAAGCGGCAATGACCGGATAACAACGATCTACTCCGGCTCGATCGCTTCCCAAACTTTCCTGCTGTCCACATATTGCACAAAGCGCACGATTTTGCCGTCTTCCAACGTGAAGACGTGGGCGAATGACGCCTCCATCGGCAGGTTGGTTTTGCGATAGGTGCCGCGATAGAAGCCAGTAGCGATGATTTTACCCCCGGCATCGTAGAAATTCTCCACGTCGGGTTTGAATCCTTCCCACTCCGAGCCAAGGCGTGCAAAAACATTTTTCACGATCTCGTCAATGCCGCGATAAGTCCCGGCGTAGGGGAATCCGGCGGCTTCCGTCCATTCGACGTCCGGCGCGAGCGCGGGCATCAGGGCTTCGGGACCAACGGCGTAGGTTCTTTTGATCAGTTCGAGATTGGCGCTCATGGTTTTGGTCCTCGTCAATATAGCAGACACTACATGCCGAGAAGATTCGTCTCGAACTTCGCGTAGCCGTTCTCCTCGGCCCAAAGAGTCAGCGTCAGGGTTGCGAGTTCCTCGATGACGGGTACGGCGTGGCCGTTCTTCGTGAGGTCAACGGACTTGATGTAGGTCCGGCAGGTATCGCATGCGTCGACGCGCACATAGTCGAGCTCATCGGCCAGGTAAACGGGAAGATGGTCTTTGTTCTCTTCGCCGCAGCTCGGGCAGACGATGCGGCGGTACTGCCATTCAGTGGCGCAGAGAGAACATAGAAGGCTGCGTTTTGCTCCTTCACCCTCGCCGCGAAGGATCCCGGCCACGGGCCGCGCACCGCAGAACGGACAGTTCGACACGGCCGATTCAGTATCGGGCTGGCCCTGGGCAGCCAACGACTCGGCAAAAGGCTGGAGTAACGCGCGCGCGAAGAACTTTGCGGGCTCGGACTCCGGCGGATTGCCTCCCCAGAGGTCCATGAGAAGATCTTCCTGGGCGGCGGACGTCGAAAGCTCTTCGCGCGCATAAGTCGCGAGTTCATGCGGGCCATGGCGATTTACTAACTTAAGTAGCTCAGGATAGTAAATTGCGAGAGTGCACGGATCGGTTTCCGGGTCGACAATTAGCTTATCCGCGATCGCCTTTTGATGTCGCGCAACGTGACCGTAAAACGTCAGGAGGCTGGAACTTTCGGGGAAACGGGACTGCAACTCGACCGCGCGCGCGATGCGGCGCTCCCAGGTCCAGATCATTTCCGGACGGCTTGCCGGTACCAGAGCCGGTGATGCGTCCACGCCCAGTCCTTCGAAACGTAGCCGGTGAGCATCGCGGCAAGGCTACCAGGAACCATGAAAACGCCCATATATACGTGGATGATAAACGCTCCAATTGTAATCAGCGCGGCTCCCTCGTGGATGAATACCACAATGGGCCGGATCCAACGCAGGTCGAAGGGAATGCGCTCGGGGAACCACATGAAGAGCCCGGACAACAGTAGCAGTAACGCTCCGTAGAACATCGCCCAATAGAAGATCTTCTGCCCTGCATTAAACCGGCCCTGAGGCGGAACGAGGTCATCGCGATTCTCCACGTAGTTCTTGCTTGCATCGAGCCAGGCGCGGTCGGCAGCCGTCATTGCGACGTCGCCACGCCAGATCTGGTGCATCCACATCGCCGCCAGAAAGAACAGCAGGCCGATGAAGGGATGCCAGAAACGGGTGGTGGGACCGCCGCCGAGTACGATAGCCAACCAGAAGAGGTAGGGCGTGTAAAAGGCGAGTCCGGTGGCGAGACAATACAGGTAAGCGAATCCCGTCAGCCAGTGGCAGATCCGTTCTTTGAATGTGTATCGCTCGATCATGGCACAGGCTCTTTCTCGTCGCGTGCCTTTTCAACTTTTTTCGGGCCGAAACGGACGTAGTGAAGGGCCACCCCGAGCACTCCACCCGCCATCGCGAGATTGCCCAGCCACTTCAACGGCCCCTTCCAGATGCGGACCAGCAGCGGGATGCGCGGATTCTTAGGCAATCCGCCATAGGCTTCGGGATTTTCGATGTCGTGGAGCACATACATGACGTGAGTCCCGCCTACCCCGGCAGGATCGTATAAGCCGGCGTTCTTGTGCGACGTCTGTTCCTTGAGCTGAGTGACCCGCTCACCGGCGAGGGCGAGCATATCTTCCTTGCTGCCGAAATGCAGGCAGCCAGTAGGGCAGGCCTTGATGCAGGCAGGTTCAAGCCCGGCGCCGACACGGTCCGAACAGAGGGTACACTTATGAACCTTCTTTGTCTCCGGATTGAATTTCGGGATGTTGAAGGGGCAGCCCGTGACGCAATACTGGCAGCCGATGCAATTATCCTGCTGGAAATCGACAATGCCGTTTGCGTATTGAACGATGGCACCATCCGCGGGACAGGCGCGCAGGCAGCCGGGGTCGGCGCAGTGCAGGCAACCGTCTTTGCGCATGAGCCAGCTGAACGTGCCGTCCGGCGCGACATGTTCGTCGAAGCGGATGAGATTGTAGTAATTCCATGCCAGATCGGGCATGGTCTGGTATGTGTTATCGAAGTAAGTTTCGCGGAACGGATAGCCGTTCCATTCGAGACAGGCGACTTCGCAGGCCTTGCAGCCGATGCAGGTGGTGACGTCGATCAATTTGGCGACTGCATAGTCGAGCGAGGTATCGCGGCCGGGCACGGTGCCGGCATGCCCTGAGATGGCCTTGATTTCGAGAGGTCCGTTTGCCATCAGGCTTTCTCCAGCTTGACCAGGAAGCCCTTGAACTCGGGCGTGTAGGCGTTCGGATCGGTTGCGGTGGGAGATAGCGAGTTCGTCAGCGAACGCGAAGTCCTGCCGGCATCTTCCTGAATTCCGCGGTAGCCGTAGTGAATTGGGATGCCGATCTGATACATCTTCTTACCATCGATCGTCATCGGCCGGATGCGTTGAGTGACCATCGCCTTCGCCTCATAACTGGCTCGGGCGCTGGTTACTTTGACCTTGTCGCCGCCTTTGATGCCGAGGTTCGCGGCTAACTCAACCGGTATCTCGACGAACGGCTCCGGAACCAGCTGCACATTCATCTGATTGTTCTTGGTCCAGTAATGATAGTGCTCGGTCAGCCGGTAGGTTGTGCAGATAACGGTGAACCCCTGCTCGGGCGTGCCGTATTTGTCCATATCCGTCGAATATTTTTTCACGACCGGACTCTGCGAGCGCATCGGATGGAGTGGATTGGCTATCGGGCTCTCCATCGGCTCATAGAACTCGGGGAACGGTCCGTCGGCAAAGGCCGCAAGCGGGCCGAACATCCGCGAGACCCCTTCCGCATTCATGATGAACGGACCCATATGATCCGAGGGCGGGGAATCGGCCTTGAAGTCGGCCACATCGTTGCCGACCCATCTCTTCTGGGCTTCATTCCACCAGACCTGCCGGCGATCCGGATCCCAAGGCTTGCCCGAGACATCGCAGGAAGCCCGGTTATAGAGGACGCGGCGATTCATGGGCCACGACCATGCCCAGTTGGGATAAATTCCGAGGCCGGAAGGATCTTCCGTTCCGCGCCGCTGAGTCAGTGCGCCGGCTTCGGTCCAGGAGCCGGACCAGATCCAGTTGCCACACAGAGTCGACCCGTCGTCGCGCAGGAAGGCGAAGCCGGGCAATTGCTGGCCTGCCTTGATGACCTGACCCGTACCCTTGTCGACCACATCCGCCAGAGCGCGGCCGTTGAGTTCCCTCGCGACATCGGAAAGCGACGGATTTTCAGGAATCGTGTAGTTCCACGCCAGGTTCAAGATCGGGTCGGGGAACCTACCGCCTTCCTTGCGATAAAGGTCACGGACTCTAAGGAAAATGCGCGCGACGATTTCCTGGTCGAGTTTGGCGTTCCCGGGGGGTGGAACAGCGGCCCACTTCCACTGCAGCCAGCGCGCCGAGTTGACGAACGTTCCGTCTTTTTCCGCAAACCCGGCGCCGGGAAGCCGGTAGACCTCGGTTTTGATGTTCTTCATCTCATCGGCTGTAATGCCGGGAGATCTCCAGAAATCGCTCGTCTCTTCGGGATAGATGTCGCAGACCACAAGGAACTCGGCCTTCTTGAGAGCGCCGATATTCTTTTGCGAGTTGGGTCCGATCGCGACCCCGTTCATGCCGAAGGCGA
>JBEKTF010000165.1:0-12485 GCA_049516355.1 Bryobacteraceae bacterium
TTGGGAGGGGGAACCCCCTCCCAATAGGCTCGAACTCGCCGCCGACTTCGAGTTCACGGTTGCTTCACGCACTGGATCCCCGGCATGCCCTCTCAAAAGAAGCGCCCTCTTATAATGCGTTACCCATCCGGTCGGTCGGCACGTTGGCGTATTGTTTGAAGCCAGCCACTTCGTTGCCGACGTCGTTGATGTACTGACGCAACGCGAGCATCGTATTATCATTGAATTCCTTCGTGCGGATATAGTTCGTAAGATCGTCGCGCGAGTCGCCCACCACAGCCGAGGGTTTCACGTACTTGCTGACCACCTGCACGGTCTGCTGAGACGAGGCGAGAAAGTCCGCCGTTTGGGAGGCGGTGACCGCGTGGTTGAGCGCGTACGCCGTCGGCACCGTACCCACGAGGATCAGCATAATGAGCCCCATGCCTTTCTGTCCGTCATTGGAGCCGTGCGAAAAGCTCACACCCGTGCACGTCAGGATCAGCAGCCCGCGGATCCAGAACGGTGGCGGCTCGGTGCCGGAGGGCGCTTCATACAACCGTCTGTCTCTGATCACTGCCTTGCACAGCAGCAGGAGTATTGCCGCCATGCCGAAGCCGATCAGCGGAGAGATTAGAAGACTCTGGCCGATTTTCAGTGCCTGATCCCAATCCACGCCGCTCGTACCTTGTCTGGGGTTCATCAATTGGTTCGCGATACCCACGCCGATAATCGAGCCGACCATCGTGTGAGAACTGGATGCGGGCAGGCCGAGGTACCAGGTTCCCAGGTTCCAGAGAATCGCGGCGATCAGGAGTGCGAACACCATCGCGAATCCGGCTCCGCTTCCCACCTGAAGAATCAGTTCCACCGGCAGCAGCGAGATGATCCCGAACGCCACGGCGCCCGAAGAGACCAGCACTCCGGCGAAATTGCAAAAGCCCGACCAGACTACTGCAATATGCGGCTCCATCGAATGCGTGTAAATTACGGTTGCAACCGCGTTGGCTGTATCGTGAAAGCCGTTGACGAATTCGAAGCCCAGCGCGGTGAGCAATGCTACACCGAGCAGAAGAAACGGGAAGATGGACGTGGAATGCACCGTTCCCATGTCTCCGGCGATACTGACGATGGTGTAGATAACACCAACAGCCAAGGCAAGGCCGAACACAACCATGCCGATTTTCCCCGGGTTCCGGGACATTTTTTCTTGTAGTGCGGGTGCAGCTGCGGTCGCCATAAAACTCCTTCAGCGAGCCAGTTTAGTGGGTATTGTGTTTCGGCTTGTTTAAAATCGAGTAACAAGAAGGTCACACACACGGCAGGCAGCCGCATTAACTCACCGAGCCGCAACCGTGAGGGAGCGATAACGAAATCGCAGAGACGTTTTACTACCGGTGTGGTGACCCGCCATGCGGGACGAGCCGGAACCCGGTCAGTTCCTTAACGTCCAGTTCGCCGTCCTTGTTGATATCCATTCTTTCAAACTCCGCTTCCATGAAACGCATAAATTCCTGTTTGGAAACCTTGCCACTCTGGTCGCGGTCCATCAGGAGCAGCAGCTGTTTGGCCTCACGTTCGCCGGCCGCCAGGTTCTTCTCTCTTTGTTTCGAATTCTGATCCGCAACGGGTTCCTGTGCGGTCAGAACGGTTCCCAACCTCGCTCCGCCCGCGGCGAGGACGGCGACGATTGGCGCGATCAACAGGATTTTGCGTGTTTCACGAAAGAGCAGGCTTTTTAATCTCGTCATTTTTCAATTCTCCATGCAAACTCGGGCGCTGGAGCACCGAGGCGAAACATTACCGGCACGCGGCGCACCATTGCCCTCAGCCTGATGTCATCAAAAGCTGGCCCCGGCTTTAGCGAAATGACGCACAATCGTACGGGAAGGAGCGCGAAAACGCTCTTTCACTGCATCGAAAAACTCAATCGATCCACTGGACTTTTGTCGGTACTGGTTTAGGGGGATACAGCTGCCGGGCCAACCGGATCAGCCGGATCAGGTCGCCGACCGAGCTTTTATTTCCGGGCTCCTGAGCATCCTTCTGTACTTGCCGACCAACCAGTCGACGATAAAGAGCATATTCTGCCTTCGATCTCTTCGATAAATGAGTTTCTTTTTTGCGGCCATTGTGGATTCTTGTTCTCCTGCCCAAAACCTACCACTCCGGCCCGGAAGGAGATACCGGCTGCGAAGCCAGGTCATTGATAACAGGGATAAATCACTTGCGATATTCCCGTGACCAGGAAGTTGGTCACGGCGCCAGAAAATAATTTTGCGCGTTCCCTTTCAATCACTTGCGGCCTTTAATCCCCGCCAGTGCATCGCCTTCGCTCGCCTGCGGTGTAACTTGCAATCGAGAACCAGGTCGTACCCATGATGTACCTGGGCACTAAGCTGTGCAGTCCTCGAGGCTCTGCGTGGTAGAAAGTCAAAACAATGGGCGGCAGGCGCTCCCGACATAGGTGCGGCCGCGTGGCCCTGTGCGAAGATGCACGGTCACCTTATCGGAGGACAAGTCCACCATTACGACTGCGTCCCACGTCCAACGCGAGACCAAACTGGCAGTGGGGCGCCCCGCATTTTTTCTTGCTTCTGTGGCACAGGCTTCAGCCTGTGGTACGCGACTTCAAGTCGCGTTTCCCTCTATCCGAATGACGGCAGAGCTGCGCCCGATCGCGCAATGGACTGTTGGCATGCGGATTGCGAATGGGTATATTCAAGCCAGCAAAGGAGTCACTAACATGCCCAGGTTCGAACGTATCCTATTTCCCGTCGACTTCTCCGAGCGTTCCCGCGCAGCGGCGCCGTTCGTCCTCTCCATGGCGCAACGTTACAAATCAAAGGTCGTAGCGATCCATGTACTACAGCCCCCGCCGCCTCTATACGCGGGAATGAATACCGTCTATCCCGAGGTATATGACTTCGAAGGATTGGCAGCCGACCTTCGCCAGGAACTACAAAAGTTTGTCGACGCGGAACTGCCGAAAGTCGATGCCACCTGCGTGGTTGAAACAGGCGATCCGGCCGCGGTCATTATGGAATTCACCGAAGCCGAAAAGATCGACCTGATCGCGATGCCGACGCACGGGTACGGGACTTTCCGCAGAGCCCTGCTGGGTTCCGTTACGGCGAAGGTGTTGCACGACGCCAGGGTCCCGGTCTGGACCGCGGCGCATGCACCGGAGCCTTCACATCGCGCGCACCCCCAACCGCGGCGTATTCTGTGCGCGCTCGGCCTCAAGCCCGAAAGCAGGCACACACTGGAGTTCGCCATCGAATTGGCCGGCGACTCCGGGGCGACAGTCGAAGTCGTTCACGCCGCTCCCGAAGGCGAAGTGGAACCCGTTAATGCGGAGAGTCGGCTGCACGAATTGCTGATCGAGGCGGCGCGCCAGAAGCTCGTGAAGATCCAGGAAGAGGTCGGCGGCCCCGACGTCGAAGTGGTCGTCAATGGCGGCAGCGTTGCGCATATCGTGCGCACTCTCGCGCTGCAGAAACGGAGCGATCTGGTGATCGTCGGCCGAGGCTGCAGTCAATCCGCGCTGGGCCGGTTGCGTCAGAACACCTACGCGATTGTGCGCGAAGCCCCGTGCCCTGTTTTGAGCGTGTAGTCTTCAAACCCGGTCCGTCGGTTACATTGGTTTGGTGCCCATAATCCTGGATGGTAACCGCATTCGCGACCAGATAAAGGCCGAGTGCCGTCCGCGAGTCGAGCGATTGATAGCGCACGCCGGACGCCCGCCCGGGCTCGCCGTCGTGCTCGTGGGCCACAATCCGGCGTCCGAAGTTTACGTTCGCAGCAAGACGAAGACGGCAGCCGAACTGGGTATGTTGGGTGAGACACTCACGCCGCCCGCTTCCATCACGACGGATGAGCTTTTGGGGATCATTCAGGAGTTGAATGCGCGGCCGGAAATCGATGGGATTCTGGTTCAACTTCCGCTGCCTCCCCACATTGATTCACAGCGAATCCTGCTTGCGGTCGCGCCGGAAAAGGATGTCGACGGTTTCCATCCTTACAACGTCGGACTGCTGGCAACGGGACGCGAAGGACCGAAGCCCTGCACGCCCGCGGGGGTCATCCAGTTGCTCAAACGTTACGACATACCGATCTCGGGGACGAACGCGGTCGTGGTGGGGCGCAGCGACATTGTCGGTAAACCGATGGCGCTCCTGTTGCTTCAGGAAAACGCCACGGTCACCATCTGCCACTCCCGCACGCGCGATCTGGCGGGAGTTTGCCGCACCGGCGATATTCTGGTGGCGGCGATCGGTCGCGCGGCAATGCTTACGGCGGACTACATCAAGCCGGGTGCGGTGGTCATCGATGTCGGCATGAACAAAGTCGAATCGCGGGCCGAGGCCGAACGCATTTTCGATCCCCCGCGACTGGCCGATTTCGACCGGCGCGGCAGCCTCCTGGTCGGGGATGTGCATCCCGGCGATATGGCGCGAATGGCGTCGGCTTACACGCCTGTTCCCGGCGGCGTGGGTCCTCTGACGATCGCGATGCTGATGCGAAACACGATCGAATCCGCCGAGAAGCGTACCGCTGGATTCCGCCATATATAGTCGCCATGCTTCTTGTTGGATTAACCGGCGGCATGGCCTGCGGCAAGAGTTTTGTAGCGGCCGCCTTGCGCGAACTCGGCTGCTATGTGATCGAAGCAGATGAACTGGGCCACGAGGTACTGCGGCCGGACGGCGAGGCTTACGCGGAGGTTGTCGCGGCTTTCGGGACGGGTATTTTAGACGTCCAGGGCTTGATCGACCGTCCGAAACTCGCGGCTATTGCGTTCGGCGATCCGGCGCAACTCGAGCGGCTGAATGCCATTGTGCATCCGGCCGTCCGGAAGCGCGCGCAGCGCCAGTTCCGGGAGATTGCCGATCGTGATCCGCACGCCGTAGTCATATACGTCGTCGCGATTCTGATCGAATCGGGCGCATGGCGGGGGATGGATAAAATAATTGTAGTGAGTTGCGACCGTGAGCAACAGATCGCGCGCGCAATGCACCGGCCGGGGGCAGTCGAGAGCGGCGTCCTCGCGCGATTGGAAAATCAGATGCCTTTGGATAAAAAGCGGGCTTTCGCCGATTATGCGATTGACACCAGCGGCACGAAAGAAGACACTTTGCGGCAAACGGCAATCGTGTATGAAGATCTGAGGAGACTGGCGTCATGAGACCAAGAGCGCTCATACTCACTTTGCTGCTTGTTGCGGGGTTCTGGTTTGTCACTTCGCACGGTAACTGGAACGTCGAGCAGTTGATCCGGCCCATTTCGACGAGCGGCCGGCTATGGTCGGACCCGATAACCGCGCATGGATCGGGATTCTCGCCGGACGAACAAAACAATATCGATATTTACAAGACCAACCGCTTGGCCACGGTGAACATCACCAGCATCGTTTACCAGCGTGATTTCTTCTTTCAGGTGTTTCCGCAAAAAGGCATCGGATCGGGTTTCATTATTAATGAAGACGGCGAGATCGTGACCAATAATCACGTCGTGTCCGGCTCGCGCAACATCACCGTGACGCTCTCGGACAAGAAACAATACCCAGCGACCATTCTTGGAATCGACCGGCGCAGCGACCTCGCGATTCTCAGAATTCGCGCCGACAAAAAACTTCCGTTCGTTCGGTTGGGCGATTCCGACGCTCTGGTGGTGGGGCAGAAAGTGCTCGCTATCGGCAATCCATTCGGACTCGAGGGAACGCTGACCACGGGTATCGTAAGTTCCCTCGGCCGCAGTCTGCAGGGCGAAGAAGGCAATACGCTTGAAGGGCTGATTCAGACCGACGCGGCCATCAATCCGGGTAATAGCGGCGGGCCACTGCTCGATTCGAGGGGCGACGTAATCGGAATCAATACCGCCATTTACGGGTCGCAAACGGCCAGCGGCGAAGCGGGTAGCATCGGCATCGGATTCGCCATGCCGATCAATCGCGCCAAGGAGAAACTCGAGGAGTACCGCACGACCGGGCATATCTCGCACCCCGTGCTGGGCGTCTCGCAGACCTTTTTGATACAGGGCGATTTGGCCGAGGAACTCAACATGCCGCGCTCGGGCGGACTGCTGATTGAAGGGATCGACGACGGTTCGCCGGCGGAGGCCGCCGGCCTGCGTGGGCCCAACCGGGCGGTGATCGTGGGCAGGTACCAGCTGGGCATCGGCGGAGACCTGATTATCGCGATCGACGGGAAGCCGGTGGACGGGCAGGATGCGTTGCGCCGCGCGATGAATCAGAAGCACGCGGGCGAGACGATGGTGCTCACGATCTTTCGCGGTAATCGCACGATGAAGGTGACGATAACACTCGGCTCGGCTGCCGAAGTCTTATAGCTCGTCTGCTTCTTCGAGGCATTCCGCAACCTCTTTCTGCGTAATGGCGCCTTCTTTGATCATGCGCCACTCGGGTTCGGTGATATCGACCGTACTTGCGCCTATGCCTTCGCAGGCGCCGCCATCGAGCACCAGATCCACGTTGCCGTCCATGACGCCGAATACTTCAATGCCGGAGCGGCAGGTGGGGCGTCCCGAGATGTTTGCGCTGGTGGCGATGATCGGCTGATTCAGTCGCGCGATCAGTTCATCGGCAACCCGGCACTGAGCCTGGCGAACGGCCAGACGTCCGGTGTTCCCGGTAGCGCGCAGCGGCACTCTCGCGGACGCCGGCAGAATGATCGTCAAAGGCCCCGGCCAGAATCTCCGGGCAAGCATCTTGAAGCGGGGCGAAATGTCGCGGGCGAGTTCTTCCACCATGAGGGAATCGCGGACCAGCAACGGCAGAGCGCGATGAATTTCGCGGCCTTTGGCGTGATACACCTGCCGGACGGCTCTCAGGTTGAAAGGATCGGCGACCAGCGCGTAGAGCGCATCGGTGGGAATGGCCACGAGGCGGCCCCGGCGTATTGCGGCGGCTGCCCGATCCAAAGCGTCCGGTAAAGGCTCGAGAGGATTAATCTCGATCAGATCGGTAGCCACGTCGGTAAGCGTAACACAACGCTCCGGTTATGCCCGGAGTTACGCCCGCGATTCAGCCCGCGACGACTTCCATCGCCGCTTCCTGACTGCGCTGCTCGAACGAATAACCGAAGCCTCGTACCGAATGAATCAGTCTGGGCGCCGAGGCGTCCCGTTCGATTTTCTGGCGCAGGCGAAGGATATAGACATCGACCGTGCGGTCCGTAATCGCCCGATCCTGCCCCCATACGGCGTTTAACAATTGCTCGCGGCTGAAGACGACGCCCGGGCGGCTCATCAGAAACTCCAGCAGCCGGAATTCGGTGGCAGTCAGGGCGAGGTTTTCGCCGAAGAGTTTCACCTGGCAACTACTGCGGTCCAGTTCTATACCGCCGGCTTTGAGCAGGCGGGAGGGCGCGGTTTGCGTTCGGAACTGAAGTTTGATGCGTGCGATCAATTCGCGGATGAAGAAGGGTTTGACGATGTAATCGTTGGCGCCGAGTTCCAGCCCGACGATGCGATCCGTCTCGGAGGCGCGCGCAGTAAGGAAAATGATCGGGGTCTGGGCCAGTTCGGAATCGCTACGGATTCCCTTGCAGATATCGAGCCCGTCCGAATCTGGCAGCATGATGTCGAGCAGAATGAGATCGGGACGAACGCGGCGGCAGAGGTCGAGCGCGCCCCGCCCCGTCTGCGAACCGGTCAGGTTAAATCCCTCTTTTTCGAGGTTGTATTTGAGCAAAGCAAAAAGATCGGTGTCGTCTTCGATGAGGACGATTCGTTTTGTCACGGCACTTTCAGCGTAGCGGGAACGAGGTTACAGCGGGGTTAACGGACCGTAAACAGTGGGTGAAGCTTCTGAGGAACTCGCCGCACAACGGACGCCTTCGGGCCGCCAGACCGCATGAGTTCCTCTCCGGAGTTGGTGGCGCGGCCCTCGCGCCTGTGCGGCTTAACGGGCTTCGAAGCGGTAGCCGAAACCCCGCACGGTAACCAGAAAAACGGGCTCGTCCGGCTTTTCTTCAATCTGCTCGCGGATGCGGCGAATATGCACATCCACGGTTCGAGGCGTTACGAAATGCTGTTCGCCCCAGACCTCCCGAAGTAACTGCTCGCGTGACCAGGCGGTCCCGGTATGGGTCAGGAAAAATTCCAGCAGTTTGAATTCGGTGGAGGTCAGTTCGATCTCCCGCTCGCCCTGGTAAACGCGGCGCGCCGCGCGATCGAGGCGGAACGGCCCCATCGCGAGCGCCGCCTGCGGGGCCGCGTCGGTATCGTGACGGCGCAGATGCGCCTTGATCCGGGCCACCAGTTCCCGGGGGCTGAAGGGCTTGGTGATGTAGTCGTCGCCGCCGATTTCAAGCCCCAGAACGCGATCGACCTCGTCGGACCGTGCCGTCAGGAAGATGATGGGAGTACGCGCGAGCTTGCCGGTCTGGCGAATCTGCCGGCAGAGATCGAAGCCATCCTGCCCGGGAAGCATCACGTCGAGAACGATGAGATCGGGCTGCCAGCTTTCCAGCTCCTGCAGCGTCGGCCCGGAGCCATTCAGCAGGTTCACCTGAAACCCGCCGCGGGAAAGATTGTATTCGATCAGCGAAGCCAGCTCCGCTTCGTCCTCGACGACTGCGACTTTTTTTGACATGTGGGTTAGACTGGCGTCTGCAGGTTAGCCTGGCACGCCGGACACGGGCAGATCTGCCGCAGGTGACTGTACGAGTATATCCCGGCGTCATGTCCATCGACCCATTTGATCCGCAGCGCGTAATTGCCCACAGGTTCAATGCTGAGCATTCTTTCTCTGGGTTTGTACATCTGGAACGGGCCGGGAGGCTTGGCAGCCCCGCCGCCGGAACTGCCGGAAGACGTCTTTGGCCGCGGTTCGGTTCCGTGCGTACCTGCGCAAGTGGCGCAGGGGCACCAGTCGCGCAGGTATTCCACGCCGTAAGAGCTGTGGTGGCCGTCCTTCCAGTCGATCTCGATTCCTCTGGATTTTGAAACTGCGATGTGTTCGGGATCGGTGCTTAACTGTGTCGTCATTGCTTATTGATTGACCAGACGCTCGACGTCCCTGACGCCGGAAATGCGGCGCATGGCGGAGCAAAGCTTCTCCAACTGTTTCTTGTCGCGAACATCGACCGTCATTTCGACCATCGCGGCGTCGTTACTCCCGTTCACCTCGGTCTTGGCTTCGAGGCTGCGTACGTTAGTGTTCTCGTTCGAAAGAACACTGGTGAGCTGATGCAGCAGGCCCGGCCTGTCGTCGGTATGAACGACAATCCGGACGGGGAACGAGTCGCTCGCATTGCGGGCCCAATCCACCTGGATTTTGCGCTCGGAATCGTACATCAGATTCTGCACGTTGGAACATGTTCGCGCATGGACGGCGATGCCTTTGCCGCGTGTCACGTAGCCGACGATGCCCTCGCCTTTGATCGGATTGCAGCACTTGGCGCGATAGACCATGACGTCGTCGACGCCGTGCACTTTGATGACGTCTTCGTCATCCTTCCTGTTGTCCCTGCCCTGCGCCGGCGTGGTTTCAACCGCGGGCGCGGGCGGTTCCTCCACGATCTGCTCGGGCGCGGATTTCTGCAGAACCTGGCGGGCGGAGAATTTGCCGTATCCGAGGCTCGCATACAAATCCTCGACTTTGCCCAGGCCGTATTCGGCGGCCACGCGCTCGAGATCGACCTTCTGAATCCTGCTCAGTTGAACGCCCAGGCGACGCGCTTCTTTCTCAAGATACTTCTGCCCGATTTCGATGGCGCGCTCGCGTTCATTCTCGTTGATGATGTGCTTGATCTTGTTCCGCGCGCGCGAAGTCTTGACAATCGCCAGCCAGTCTTTGCTGGGCTCATGCCCGGATTGCGTCAGGACATCGACAATGTCTCCATTGCGCAGAACGTAGCGTAGCGGAACGATTCGGCCGTTGATCTTCGCGCCCGTACAGGTATTCCCGACTTCGGAGTGCACGGCGTAGGCGAAATCGATGGGGCAGGATCCGGCCGGAAGAACGATCACCCGGCCTTTGGGGGTAAAGCAGTAAACCTCCTCGGGGTAGAGATCCACTTTGAGCGTGGACATGAATTCGCCCGGGTCGCGCATGTCCTGCTGCCACTCGACGAGCTGGCGGAGCCATGCGACGCGCTGGTCGTCCTGCACGCCGCGCTTGCCTTCTTTGTATTTCCAGTGCGCCGCGATGCCTTCCTCGGCAATCCGGTGCATCTCTTCGGTGCGAATCTGAATTTCGAAGTGCTTCCCTTCGGGGCCGACGACGGAGGTGTGCAGCGATTGATACAGATTCGGCCGCGGGATGGCGATGAAGTCCTTGATCCTGCCCGGTACCGGCGACCATTCGTTGTGGATCACGCCGAGCGCGTGGTAACAGCTTTTCACCGAGTCGGTAATGATGCGAATGGCGAGAAGATCGTAGACCTGGTCGAGCGGGATTTTCTGGCGTTTCAGCTTCTGATACACCGAGTACGCGCGCTTCACGCGGGCTTCGACGCGCGCCGGGATTCCCTCGCGGCGGAGTTCCGCTTCGACCGTGCGGCGCATCCGATCGAGATATTCTTCATTGGCGGCGCGCTGGGTTTCGATGGAATGCGAGATTTCAGCGAATGCTTCGGGATCGAGATGCCGGAATGCGAGATCCTCCAGTTCGCCGCGGATCTTGCCCATGCCGAGGCGGTGGGCGATCGGGGCATAGATTTCCAGCGTCTCGCGGGCGATCCGCTCGCGGCGCTCGGGGCTCAGGTACCCAAGCGTCCGCATGTTATGCAGCCGGTCGGCCAGCTTGACGATGATGACGCGAATGTCGTTCACCATCGCGAGCAGCATCTTGCGATAGCTTTCCGCCTGGCGATCCTCGGCGGAGAAGAAATCGATCTTACTCAGTTTGGTGACGCCGTCGACGCAACGCGCGACTTCATCGCCAAAGTTCTTCTGGATGTCGGCGCTGGTGACGGTGGTGTCTTCGACAATGTCGTGCAGCAGTCCCGTCTCGATACTGACGACGTCCATGCGCATGCCGGCGAGAATGCGCGCCACGGCGAGCGGATGGCTCATATAAGGCTCGCCCGACGACCGCTTCTGTCCGGCATGATACTGCGCCGCGAACTGGTATGCCTTCTCGATGGGTGCGAGATCGTCCTTGGGACGTGCTTCCCGAACTGCGGCGATCAGTTGTTCAAATTCGCTCTGAGGGTCCGCGGGAGTTGGTTCAACGGGGACCGCCGGCAATTCAACGCCTGATTCGGTTCCGGACACAAGAGGCACACTTCCATTCTAAGGCAGGGGTCTGGAACACCCCCAAAAGCAGTCCATGCAAGGTGCGTTGAGAGTATCCCTTCGATTCGCCGGACGTGATTGAAGCCGGCGAATTCCGGGCAGCTACTTCAAGCCGGCAGGAAGACATTCACATACCGGCCTGCTTCAAAATGGCGCGAAGCGTTCCCTCGGGCATGTCGCCAGGATGGTTCGGCACGGTTGTGTAGCTGTTGGTCGCGGAATTGAACCAGATTTCGTGGCTGCCCGCCGCCTGACTGTCAAAATCGAAGCCGCACACTTTCAACTTCCGGCGGATCTCGCGGTATCGGAAGCCCGCCAATCGGCCTATTCAGGCCGCAACCACAATCGTGTAGTCCCGCCGCTCATCGGTGGTTCGCAAGTTCAGAACGCCGTCACGTTCACGGCGAGCTTCGATCAATTTCCGCGCGACATCGCGGGCGATCTCGAGCGCTTCCGACACGGTCCTGCCCTGTGTAACAAGGCCAGGAAGTTCATCCGAAGTCGCAAGGAACAGGCCACCCGGCAATTCCTCGACCTGTATTTGAATAGCCAGTTCCATACGAGTTGATGCTAACATTTCTGCCCGGAGCTGGTTGAGGCTGCAAAACGGTCATCAGAAGTTGAGGGCCGCCTGCTTGACGATGTGTGGGATTACGAAAAGCCCGAGTTTCGGGACACTACCAAAAACAAAAAGGCGGGCGCGAATTTCGCGCCCGCCTGAAAGACTCGCCGAAAACTTACGCTGCTACTGAGTTTGCTCGGCAGCCTCGGATTTCTTCTTGGCCTTCTTCTTGGTGGTTTCGAGAGACTTCTGAACCCAGTCGTCAGCTTGCTTGGTGTCGGCATCGTATGCTTCCTTCGTATCGACGAGAATCGCCCGATAGCGGAGCAGAAGATTCATATACGCCATGGCGTTCTCATACTCGGGATCGATCTGAAGCGCCTTCTTTTCGTCTTCGATGCCGTCGGTGAGCGGCTGCCAGTACTTCGCCTTGAGATCCGCCTTCAGGTCGGCCTCGCCCTTTTTCTTCGGAGCATGCAGCGGTCCGGGATCTTCCGGCTTCAGACTTTGCGCTGCGATCGCCTCGCGCCACGGAGCGACAAACTGCGTCCACGCGATGACACCGAGAGTGTAGTAGGCTTCCTTGTTCTGGGGATCGGCTGCGATTACTTTCTTGTTCCACGACTCCGCCTCCGCGAAATCCTTCATCTGGTAGTGGAGGCTCGCAAGCGACTGCATG
>JBEKTF010000166.1:0-12325 GCA_049516355.1 Bryobacteraceae bacterium
CGGCGGAAGCAGATAATCCTGATCCGGTTCGTAGGAACGGTAGCCCTTGCCCATAAACCATTATGGGTTCGTTCCGTTTCAGAGCGCCAGGAAAAATCTATTTCTCGGACAGGCTCCTAGTAACTAACCCGGATTCCTCATATACAACGAGATACATTCTGGAACCAGCGTCGGAAGTATACACCCAAACACCTGCGCCGGTGCCGGTTTTCCTGGAGAAAATTTTCATTCCGGTTCCTCCAAAGCGCGAAGGTGCGACCCGTTTTGCGGGTATTTCTCAGAAGAAATCGGGCTGCTGATCTTGCCCTGTCGCAGTCGCGTTGTAATGTCAGGTGTCTAAGTGACAAAAAGTGACAATTTCACGAGACCTACGCCCACTCCTACCCCGGGTTTGCATACTTTGCTATGACCTCGATAAGGTGTATAAGTCGTGAATTAGAGTTGCAAACGGTCAACAGTGTCTTAACTGTTTGTCTCAGCCCAGGGGACCAACCCCAAAGCTACGGGCCACCTGTATAGCCTCAGGCAGCATTTGTGATTCGGTACGGTTCCCCACACCAAAAGATTTCGTCGCGATTCAATCTACAAGTGATTTACACTCAGTAACCAGCAGGAAAGATAGTCCTGGATCCGTGTCAAGGAAGCGCTCTAACCAACTGAGCTACGAGCCCACAGAGGAACTCTCACTATGACAATCAATCCGTAATCGAAACGATCGTTCCCGGCGAGTTTCCTTCCAGCCGGTTATTCACGAAAATGAATGCAGGCCGCCCGTCCACGCGGGCGATCTCGATCAGCTCCCGCAAGCCCCGCCGCACCGGCTCATTCACTTCCTGCACGCGATCGTAGGGCGCGAATTGCCGGACCGCGTCCTCATAGGGACGCCCGCGCCGGAGCAGTGCGCGCGCCACGATAAGCTCGGACGTGCGCGATCCCGGGATCGCAATCTGTTCCGCGATCTCCGGCATGCGCGTCCAGGCATTGTAAACGTGCGAGACGCCATGCGCGCGTAGACAGGCGAAATAATCGGACGAGAGAAATTCCGCGTTGCGGATCTCGACTGCAAACTTCCATCCCGCCGGTAATCGCGCGAGAAAAGGGTCGAGCGCCTTCACGAATCCAGCTGCTGTTTCGAAGCTATGCTGCCGTAACACTCCGAATTCGAAAATCAGCACTCCGACCTGCTGCCGGTAAGGCTCCAACGCGCTTAGGAATGCACCGTGGAGAAGAGCCGAATCCAGGAACGTGGGATTTTCCCGGCCGGCCAGCGCGCCGTAGCGTGGATGAACCGGCCACGCCGGAACCGTGATCTGCTCCGGGATTTTAAACCCCCAGCGAAACGTTTCAGGAGTTTGGCGGAAAAGCTTCGCCCAGAAGCTATCGGCCGGGAACTGGTAGAAGGAAAAATCGCCGCAGACCGCCGGAAACACGGACGCGTACTCGCTCAGACACGTCTCTTCGAACAGCTTCTTCGAAAAACGACCGCGCACCTGATAGCGCTGTCGCGAATAGATCTGCCCGAGCCAGCCCTCATATTTCCACGAGCTTCCGCCGATGAAAATACCGCGCGCGGCGAGGGCATTCAACCGGTTCCGAAGTTCATCGCAATCGAACGCAGGCTTGTCGTGGAGGTCGAAGAGCGAGTCCACTCAAATGGAGAGACCGGTGGGCCGTCCCTGCGATTTCGTTACCGCTCCCGGGCAGTCGCGGCATCTCAGTAAATTCATGCTAGTACGCCTGCATGCTCCGGTAACCCCACGGGTCGGCGCCCGCTTCGATCACGCCGAATGGTGTCACTCGTACCATTCCCGGCGCGGACCCGCTGGACCAGCGCGAACGCGTCCCGATTTTGTGCCCGCGATTCGCCAGATCCTGGATCACGGACTGCGGAGTGCGGTCGTCAAGCTGCAAATCGCCCGGATTCATCGCATGGTTGTCAAAACTCGACACCAGATGGCGCGTCTCGAAGCGCGGCATTTCGATGGCCTGTTCCGGATTCAGCCGGAAAAGCACTTCGTCCAGCAAAAGCTGCATGAGCGCCTGTTCCTGGTTATCGCCGCCCGGAGTCGAGAGCACGATCCAGGGCGTTCCGTCCGTGTGCGTGACCAGCGTGGGACTCAGCGTCACGCGCGGCCGCTTGCCCCCCGCCAACTCATTCGGATTACCGGGGACCAGCAAAAAGCTCTGCGCGCGTTCCGTCAAAGGAATTCCCGTATCGCCGGCAATCACCGAGGGAAGCCATGCGCCTGACGGCGTGGCCGAAAACATGACGCCGTCCTTGTCGATCGCATCAACGCACGTGGTGTCGTGCGCCATCAGAAACGCGTCGATTTTGGTGCGCACGATTTGCGATTGCGACGGGTGAATCCCGGGACGATCGCCCACATTACCGGGCAGAAATTCGAGCGATGCAGTCTGGCCGATCAGCTTCCGCCGCTCGTCGCCATACTTCTTCGAGAGCAACTCCTCGCTGGGTATCTTCACGAACTTCGGGTCGCCGTAGTACGTATCCCGATCGGCATATGCAAGTTTCAGCGCTTCCGTCAGCGTATGGATATACTGCGCGGAATTCAGCCGCATGGAATTCAGATCGATGCCGTCCAGAATGTTCAGCGCTTCGATCATGGCGGGACCCTGGCTCCAGAAGCCGGGCTTATAGACGCGCGCGCCATGGAATTCGGTTGAGACCGGCTCCTCAGGGGTCAACTTGAACGCGGCCATATCTTCATAACGCAACAGTCCCTGGTGCGCGCGGCTGAATTCGTCGATCTTTTTCGCGATCTCGCCGCGGTAGAAATAATCGCGGACCGCGTCGATGGCGGCTACGCGGCTCGCCCCGCCGGCAAGCGCTTTCTTCTCGGCCTCGATCATGGCGCGGATGGAGCGGGCCAGATCCGCCTGGCGGAATATCTCGCCGGGAAGCGGCACGTGACCCTCGGGCATGAAGTGTTTTTCGGACGTCGGCCACAGCGTGAAAAACTCGCGGCTGGACTGGATCGAGCCCGCGCGCTGCTCATCGATCGCCGAGCCATCCGCGAACTCGAGCGCGGGCGCGACGACTTCGGCGAATGACTTCGTGCCGTAGTCGCGCAATGCCACGAGCGAAGCTTCCGGAAGGCTGGGCACCAGCGCCGCCATGATTCCCGCGACCGGTATCATTCCTTTGAGCCCGCCCTTCTCGGGCGGCTCCAGGACTTCACCCACCTGCAACGGACGATTGCGGTAGAAATCGGCTGTCGCCAGCTTCGGCATTGTGCCGACCCCGGCAATTGCGTGAACCTTGCCGTCTTTGGTGCGAATCAGGATGGGCGCTTCCCCGCCCCATCCGACGTGCGAATACTCGGTGGTGGCCGCCGCGAAGATGCTCGCAACTCCGGCATCTACTGCGTTGCCGCCGCTATAGTACATGCGCATGGCGGCATCGGTAGCGTAGCCGCTGCCGGCCGCGATTGCGCCATGGGTGCCGCGCGCGGAAAATTGCGCGGGGCGTTCCCCGCCGCGTTGGGCAAACAACACGCCGAAGGTGGTTAGGGATAAAACCGTGGAAACGAGCACTGCGGGATGGATTCTCATGATTGGCCGCTTTGGTCTACCTGATGTATATAATAATGCTGGTTCTGTGTCCCAGCCGCAACCCGCCCCCGAATTTCCGCCGACACCCCCCGAAGAGGCCATGCTCTATTGCCCCGTCTGCTCGATGAAGCTGGAGAGCCGAAAGTGCAAGCTTTTCTGCACCCAATGCGGGTATTACATGAGCTGCGCGGACTACTACTGATGCAGACGCGACTTGAAGTCGCGTTTCCCGGATTCCCGAGCTTCGGAATTGTAATAAACAGCACTAAGGACCATATAAAAACTAACAATCGTTAGCCTATCGGATAAAACGAATAACTGGAATAATGGATCGTATTTTCACTCATGTGAGGCATTTTAATGAGGAAAACTGCCCCAATATCGATCCCGCATTGGTGTTTGCTGATTGGTTTTCTCGCGTCTCAGGCGGTAATCGCGCAGACTACGGGCGGCGTATTCCGCGGTGAGGTTCGCGATGTGTCGAACGCAGTGGTCCCTGAAGCGAAGATCCTGATCCAGTCCGTGGATAGCGGAGAGAAAGTAATCCTGGAATCGAACGGCGAAGGGTTGTATAGCACGCCTACGCTGGTTCCCGGTTCGTACACTCTTACTGCGACAAAGGACGGTTTTAAGGCGACAGTATTTGGCCCTGTCATCCTGCAAGTGAGCCAGATCATTCGGGTGGATCTGGTCCTGGCCGTGGGCGTGGTCACGGAGTCGATTCAGGTGGAAGCGTCCGGAGAGCAGCTGCTTTCGTCCGAAAGCGCGGATCTTGCGCAGGTGATCGTCAGCCAGGAAGTCTCCGAAATCCCCCTGAACCTCCGCACATGGCAGAAACTAATCCTGCTCAGCGCGGGCGTGACCCCCGGCGCTCCGGGCGAGAGCGGTTCTCCGAACTCTGTCGACGTGAACGGCCAGCGATCGAAAGCCAACCTTTACCTGGTCGACGGGATTTCGACGACTTCCTCGGCGCAGGGGCGCGGCGACGGCTTTAATATTCCTCTCGAAGCCGTGCGTGAATTCTCCGTTCAGGCGGGAGCGTACTCCGCCGAGTACGGAGATGTCGCGGGCGGAGTCGTCAACCTGCAGTCGAAGTCCGGCACGAACGAGTGGCATGGGTCGCTGTTCGAATTTCTCAGAAATGACAAAATAGACGCGGCGGATTTCTTCTCCAATGCAACCCGTCAGCCGAAGAATCCGCTTCGATTTAACCAGTTCGGTGGAGCGATCGGGGGTCCAATTCGTCACAACAAGACTTTCGTTTTCGCCGACTATCAGGGCACAATTGAACACAGCGGTACCCCGATGTTGACCAGCGTGCCAACGAGCCAGCAACGGCAGGGAGATTTCTCCGGTCTCTCAGTCCCGATCTACAATCCGTTCGGAGCATCGCTGGCGCGGGCGCCATTTTCCGGTAATATGATCCCGCCGAGCCTGATCGATCCGGCGGCGGCCCAAATCACCGCCCTCCTGCCACAGCCGAATCAGTCTGGCGCCAACGGGCAGCCGCTCGCGTTCAATAACTACGCAGTAACGCCACCGGCAACTTCGGACTTTCAGGCCTTCGATGTGCGCATCGACCACCAGTTCTCGCCTGGCAACAATGTTTTTGTGCGCGATTCGTTCCAAAACACGAATGCGGTTACTCCCTCGATTTTCGGCCAGCCTCTTGGCGGGGCCCTGCTCGGTGCAGGCCCCACTTCCGCGCGTAATCAGAACGCCGGCATCGGGCACATCTGGCAGATCAATCCATCGGTGATCAATGAAGCCCGCATCGGCCTGAGCCGCCAGACGACCTCGCTCACGCAGGCCGACTATGGCCAGAACCTTGCTCAGCAGTTAGGCATTCCCGGAGTAAATATAAGCCCGCAAACGTCCGGGCTCCCGGCCATGGCGATCGCCGGGTTGTTCAACGTCGGCGACAGTCTTCTCACGCCGCTCTACCTCGCCGCCACGGACTGGAATGTGAGCGAGAAACTCTCGTGGGTCAAAGGCCGTCACATCCTCCGTTTCGGGTTCGATTATCAGCACGAACTGGGGAGCACGGGTTATCTGGTTTATGGCCGCGGCTTTTACACATTCCTCAACCTGACCACCAGCAGTCTTGTAGGAACGTCAGGCGGCAACGCGTTCGCGAGCTTCCTGACGGGCGCGCCTTATCAGGTATTGCGCGACGAGTTTCCAGCCGGCCTCGTTGGTCTGATTTCGGATCGTTACGGATTTTATGCGCAGGACGATTTCAAGCTGACGCCCCGGTTGACGGTGAATATCGGCGCACGCTACGACATCATGCCGTACCCCAGCGAGATGCATAACCGTTTGTCCAATTTCGATCCGGCCACCAGGACCATGCTGCTTGCGGGAGTTAATACGAATCCGCACCTGGTCAACACCGACTTTCACGATGTGGCGCCGAGAATCGGGCTGGCCTGGGCGCCGGGCGGCGGCTCTACGGTGATTCGTACCGGTTACGGGATCGGCTATGTCGACCCGCTGGGCGGCGAAGGCGCCCTCAACAGTAACGAATTCAACCTGCCCTTTTATTACGTCAATAACATAACGCAGTTTCCGTTTACGGCGCAGACTTATACGCTCAGCAAGGGGCTGCCAGCACTCGTGATCCCTTCACCCACCGCGCCGAGCGGCAATCAACGCTATATCGATCCCACGGAGCGAGATCAATACTCGCAGACCTGGAGCTTCGGGATCCAGCGGGCCATCGGCAAATCCCTCATGGCGGAGGTCGCATACGTCGGGACAAGCGGCACCGGGCTGCTGACCGCCGCCAACATCAATGCCGCCCTGCCCGGCGCCACCGACCCCACTACCAGACAGCCGTTTGGGCCGGCTCTGGGAGAGATCCGCGAGCTTTCCGACAGTGCTCATTCCATCTACCATGGTCTTCAATCGAAGCTGGAAAAGCGGTTTTCCCGCGGGCTGTATTTCCTGGCTTCATACACGTGGTCGAAGTCGATCGACGACCAGAGCAACGGCACCGACACAGCTGCCGCCAGCGGCCAATATCCGCAGGATCCGCGGAATCCAGGCCTCGATCGCGGCCTCTCCAGTTTCGACGTGCCGCAACGGTTTGTGGGCAGTTTCGTTTGGGAACTCCCGTTCGGCCGCGGGAAGGCCTTCGCGTCCCGGCTGCCGGGAGCCGTGAACGGGCTGGTCGCCGGTTGGCAGATAAGCGGAGTTATAACGGCCCAGAGCGGATCGCCCTTCAGCGTCCTGATGAATTGCGCTGACGTCAATGCACAGGGCAACAACTGCAGGCCGAATCGAACGGCGAGCGGCGAGTTACCGGCAGATCAAAGATCGATCGCCGAGTGGTTCGACAAGGCTGCTTTTGTCATCCCTTCCCCGCAAGCATACGGTAACGCCGGCCGGAACATTCTACTGGGTCCCGGGACACAAAACTTCGACCTTGGTCTGTCGCGGTCGTTTCCATTCGGGAAGATCGAAACGCGGCGGGTCCAGATTCGCGCCGAGTTCTTCAACGCGCTGAACCACACCAATTTCGGTCTTCCGGTGACTTCCATCGATTCGCCATCGTTTGGCTCCATCACATCCTCATCGGCGGCGCGCGAGATTCAATTGGGCGCCAGAGTGGAGTTCTGATGCAGCCAAAACGAAACTGGAAATCGACGGCGTTCCGGTATGCTCTTCCGTTCCTCTCCATCGCAACTGCCCTGGTGTGCCAGGGCATTCTGCAGAAGTTATTGCCCAAAGACTTCGATTTCCCGTTTGCGTTCTTTTACCTGATCGCCGCTTTCGTGTCGGCCTGGTTCGGCGGCTACGTGCCGGGTGCGCTCGCGTGCCTGCTCGTCATGGTGGGCTTTCCGCTCGCGGCTTTGCGTTTCTCGCACATTCCCCAAGTCGATCTGACCCGCCTGACGCTTTTCACAGGCGTCTCGCTGCTGGTCAGCAGGACGGCGCAGATGGAACGCCGCGCGCGTGAGGCCCTGCGCGTTACCAACGACGAACTGGATCGCCGGGTCGTGGATCGAACGCACGAACTGGGTCTGGCCGTGGAGCAGCTGCAGGCGGAAATAGCCGAGCGTCGCAAGACCGAGGCCGCTCTCCGTGAAAGCGAGGATCGGGTCGAATTTGCGCTTGAAGCCGCGGCCGTCGGCCGGTTGGATCTGGATTTGAAGACCGGCGCGGCCAACCGTTCGCTTCGGCACGACCAGATTTTCGGTTACGACACACTGCTGCCCGAATGGACTTACGATATGCTGCTCGCCCATGTCGTTCCGGAGGACCGGGCGCGCGTCACCGAACGATTTGAGACATCCGTCCACGGCGGAAGTGTTTGCGAATTCGAATGCCGGATCAAAACGCCCGATAACGCGACCCGGTGGATTTCCGTCCGCGGCAAAATCCGCCGGCAGGAATCGGGAGATGCCGTCGGCATGCTGGGTATCATCTCCGATATCACGGACAGCAAGCTTGCCGAACATAGACTCCGGACCCAACTCGAACGGCTGAACCTGCTCGATCAGATTACACGCGCCATCGCGGAGCGGCAGGATCCTCTCAGCGTTTTCCAGGTGGCGGTTCGCAGCCTGGAGGATAGTCTGCCCGTCGATTTCGGTTGCGTCTGTCTCTACGACGCAGTGGCCGAAGTGCTCACCGTCACCTGTGTCGGTGTCCGCAGTCAGGCGCTCGGAGTGGAACTCGCGATGCAGGAGGAGTCTCGCATCGCGATCGACCACAATGGCCTTTCCCGCTGCGTGCGTGGCCAACTGGTCTACGAGCACGACTTGCGTGAAGTGCCCCTCGCCTTTCCTGAACGGCTGGCGCGCGCCGGTCTGCTTGCCATGGTGGCCGCGCCTCTCCAGGTGGAAAGCCGCGTATTCGGCGTTCTCATCGCGGCGCGCCGCGAGCCGAACAGCTTCAGCAGCGGCGAATGCGAGTTCCTCCGGCAGTTGAGCGAACATGTCGCGCTGTCATCCCACCAGATGCAGATTTATACGGCATTGCAGCAGGCGTATGAGGATCTGCGACAGACACAGCACACGGTGATGCAACAGGAGCGGTTGCGGGCGCTGGGGCAAATGGCAAGTGGTATCGCGCACGATATCAACAATGCTCTCTCGCCCGTGGCGCTCTACACCGAGTCGCTCCTCGAGGCGGAACCCAACCTCAGCCAGCGGGCTCGCAGGTATCTCGAAACCATCCAGCGCGCCATCGACGATGTGGCGCAGACTGTAGCGCGCATGCGCGAGTTCTACCGCCGGCAGGAACCCCAGTTGACGCTTGCGCCGGTCGACCTGGGGCGCCTCGTCCATCACGTATTGGACCTTACGCGAGCCCGCTGGAGCGACATTCCCCAGCAGCGTGGTGTCATGATTCACGTGCGCATCGAACTCGCTCCGGGTCTGCCGGCCGTCGCCGGCGTGGAAAGCGAGATTCGCGAGGCGCTGACCAATCTGATCCTTAATGCGCTCGACGCCATGCCGGAAGGCGGTACGCTGACGCTGCGGACCAAAGCCGCCGCGGCCGGGCCATCGGGAATCGGACAGGTTGAGGTTGAAATCGGCGATACCGGTATCGGTATGGACGAAGAGACCCGCCGGCGTTGCCTTGAGCCCTTCTTCACCACCAAAGGCGAACGCGGCACGGGCCTGGGCCTTCCGATGGTCTATGGCGTCGTGCAACGCCATAACGGCCAGATTGAAATTGAAAGCGCTCCGGGCGTTGGCACTACCGTTCGTCTGGCCTTCCCGCCCGCCGCCGTTGCGGATGGAGAAATTCAACCCGAGATGGCGGAGCCCACGCCGAGTCGCTTGCGCCTGCTTGTGGTGGACGACGATCCTCTGCTCATCAATTCCCTGCGCGATACGCTCGAATCCGATGGCCATCTCGTCATCACCGCCAATGGCGGTAAAGAGGGCATCGAAACCTTCAAAGCCTCCGAGAATAGCGGTGAGCGGTTCGCAGTCGTTATTACCGATCTCGGGATGCCGTATGTGGATGGACGCAAAGTTGCAAGCGCCGTGAAGGTGGTATCGCCCTCTACGCCCGTGATTCTGCTGACCGGATGGGGTCAGCGCCTGATCGCTGAAGGGGGCGTACCCGCGCATGTGGATCGCGTATTGAACAAGCCTCCCAAATTACGGGATCTCCGCGGTGCGCTCGCGGCACTGACTCGCGGTGGCGAAGAGGTGGTCATGGGTGCGAGAACGATACCTGGATGACAGAAGAAGATATCGCCGGTAAGCCGGCGAATCTGCTGGTCGTGGACGACGAAGCGCCCCTGATGAACGCCCTTTGCGACACCCTGGCGCGCGAGGGAACCAAACCCGTATTGAGGATCGACCAGATCGCGGTCACCGGCGAGGTCGATTACTGCAATCCGAAAAACGAGGAATACCGCATCTGCATTACCGTCGGCGGCGGCAGAAGCGATCCCCGCTTTCGCATCGATGAGCCGGGTTCGTTGACGGTGCTCGGCGACGAAGGAACCTGCTCGTCCAAATGCCGGCTGACTGATTTATCGCAATCCGGTCTCGGCCTCAAGACTTCGGCCGACATCAAAATCGGCTCTATGGTTTGCGTACAAACCGCTTCCATGCTGGCGGTCGGTGAGGTTCGCCATCGGCTTCGGAATGGTGAAGGCACGTTTCACGTGGGCGTTGAGGTTACCGATGTGCTGTGCAACGAGTTCGCGCGGCGGCAGAAGAAAGGTTTTCGCAAGCGGATCGCCGAACTGATTCTCGGCTATTCGATCGATACACCGTAGGACGAACACCGGCATCGCCAGATATCTATTGGCTTCTCGAAAATGAATTCGCGTCGGAGACGCCCACGGTCCACCAGCCCCTTCAGAAGATTCCTCCCGGGTCCTTGCGGTCGTCGGGCGGATACCTCGACTACAGCGTTTGGCCGGAACGCGAGCGATTTGCGGAACTTGACCGGGCGATACTCCAGGCGAGCCGGAAAGATGTTCCCGCAGTGCATGTAGAGACCCGCCCGTTGCGCCGCTGCCGGGCCAAAATCGCCGGCGGGGAGAACTGCAACGCATACTTTTGCCTCACTGCCGATTACGAAGGCTGGAAATGTGAAGCGCACAGGGTTTCATTTCCCGAAGACGCGACTTCAAGTAGCGTTCCGCGAAGTTTTCTTCCGGATTGCCTGCCCTTTGAGCCCCGCCAGCATTTCCCCAACTGTCTTGCGAGTTAGGGGATCTCTGAGCTCCGGGTTCAATTCCGCGAGCGGCGCCAGAGCAAATCTGCGTTCGCGATAACGCGGGTGCGGGATCTCCAGCTCGTCCGTAACGATCACGGAATTGCCATAAAGCAGGATATCGATATCGATCGTCCGCGGCCCGTTCGGCACCGTTCTCCGCCTGCCCAGATTTTTCTCGATTTTCTGAATCCGATGCAGTAACTGCTTCGGAAAGAGCTCGGTTTCGAACTCCGCCGCCAGGTTCAGGAACCAGCGCTGCTCCCGCAATCCGACAGGCTCGGTTTCATACAAGCTCGATACGCGCAGGAGCTTCAGATCCGGCCCGTTCAATCCATCGAGCGCCGCTTGCAGCAGAGTCTCGCTGTCGCCCACATTCGATCCGAGCCCCAGATAAACGATCTTCAAAACAGCTCCGGCTGTCCGCCTCCGCCGCCGAAACGCCGCGGCACTTTGAAGTATTCGTATGCGCCCTCGGTAGCAATGCGGCCTCGCGGCGACCGGTGCAGAAAACCTAATTGGATGAGGTAAGGTTCATAGACCTCCTCGATCGTTTCCGCTTCCTCCCCGATCGATGCCGCTATCGTCCCTATCCCCACCGGACCGCCGCCGAATTTTTCGAGAACCGTCCGCATGATCTTCTGATCGATCTCGTCCAGCCCGAAACGGTCGACCTCAAGCAGATTCAAAGCTGTTTGCGCAACATCCACGTCGATGCGGCCGTGCGCGCGCACCTGAGCATAATCGCGCACACGCCGCAAAAGACGATTCGCGATGCGCGGCGTGCCACGCGAGCGCCGGGCAATTTCTTCGGCACCGGGGTCGTCGATGGGCGTGTCGAGCAAACGCGCGGACCGCTCCACGATCGTCTTCAACTCCGGCACGTCGTAATGATTGAGACGGAGCACCAGACCGAACCGGCCTCGCATCGGCGCGCTGACCAGCCCTTGCCGCGTCGTGGCCCCGATCGCGGTGAATTTCTGCAGGGGAATCGAATGCGTCCGCGCCCCCGGCCCGGTGCCGATCAGAATGTCGAGGTGGAAGTCCTCGAGTGCCGAATAGAGCATCTCTTCCACATCCGGCAACAGGCGATGGATTTCGTCGATGAAGAATACCTGGCGCTCCTGTATCCCGCTGAGAATCCCGGAAAGATCCAGCTTCTTCTGCAGCACCGGGCCGGATGTCTGCTGGAATCCGACTTCCAGCTCCTGGGCAATGATGGATGCGAGCGTAGTCTTCCCCAGGCCAGGCGGTCCGTAGAGCAGCACGTGATCCATTGCCTCGCCGCGTTTGCGCGCGGCGTCGATGGCAATCTGCAGATTTTCTTTGAGTCGTTGCTGCCCGGTGAAATCCACCAGCCGTCGCGGCCGCAGCGCGGCCTCGAGCTGGCGCTCCTCTTCATTCCCGCTTGCCGAAACCAGCCGCTCCGCCGACATATGGTTTAGTATCCATCACCCGGTCTAAAGCGCCTTTCAGGCGGTCAGCTTTGAGCTGGTCTCACCTTTGCTTTCTGAATATTCTGAACATTTGTGGCGCACGCTCTCAGCGTGCCGTGTCCGCA
>JBEKTF010000167.1:0-12287 GCA_049516355.1 Bryobacteraceae bacterium
GGATTTCATGCCACGGCCGCCATCAATGGCGTGACTAAGTCCGGCACCAACCAACTGCACGGCGACGCATTTGAATTTTTCCGGAACGGAGACCTCAACGCCCGGGACTTTTTCGCGTCGGCCCGCGACTCCCTGAAGCGAAATCAATTCGGCGGAACGGCGGGCGGTCCGATCAAAAAGAACAAGCTGTTCATCTTCGGCGGATACCAGGGGACTATCATCAAATCCACTCCTCCGCAGGATATTGCCTTCGTTCCCACGCCGGCCTCACTTGCGGGCAACTTCACCGCGCTCGCTTCGCCCGCCTGCAATAGCAACCGGCAGATCAATCTGCCGGCCACACTGGGATTTACGAATAACCAGATCGCGCCTTCCATGCTGAATCCAGTGGCGGTGAAGATCGCCTCGCTTCTCCCCACACCCACCGGTCAGTGCGGCCAGGTGACGTACGGCCTTCTCGGGAACAGCAACGAGAGTATCGGGGTGGTCAGGGTGGATTATCAGATAAGCCAGAAAAACAGCATGTTCGGGCGCTACATCATTGCCGATCTCGAGGGGCCGGGCGCCTACGATGGAAAGGACGCGCTCACGTTCAACAGTGCCACCACACTGGACCGCGATATGGCCGGCGTTTTGGGCGACACGTACTTGTTCGGCCCCAATACGATCAACTCCTTCCGCGTGACGGAAACGCGGACCCGGGTGGAGAAGATTTCCGATTCATTCCTGGCATGGTCCCAGTTGGGAGTGCAAGGCGTGGATCCGATACTGCCGAATTTTTCGCGCATAACGGTCGGAACGGCTACGGCGACCGGCGGGAGCGGCTTCGCATTCGGCTCCGCCAACGAAACACCGAGTAAGTTCAACACGGGGCCTACTACCGCACTTGCAGACGATGTCAGTCTGGTACGGGGAACCCATCAGTTCGGATTCGGGGCCAGTTATATCTTCGAGAAAATGAACCTGATCTCCGGCCTGAACGCACCGGGTGGATTTACCTTCAGCGGCCAGACGAGCGGCCTTCCCATGGCCGACTTTCTGCTGGGTGACGCGTCCGCATGGAATCAGGCGAACCTGTCGATCGGCTACAACCGCCAGAATTACATCGGTCTCTACGCGCAGGACGTCTGGCGGGCGACCTCGCACCTCACAGTAAGCTACGGCGTGCGATGGGAGCCGTACATTGCTCCATACAGCACACAGGGCCTGTACGCCAATTTCCAGCAAAGCCTGTTTAACCAGAACGTACACAGTACCGTGTACCCCAATGGACCGGCCGGGCTGATTTTCCCGGGAGACCCCCAATACACTGCGGGACAAGGCCCGGAGCCCTCCACGTGGGATAAAATCGTTCCCCGTCTCGGAGTCGTGTGGGATCCCAAAGGCGATGGGAAGATGACGATCCGAGCATCCTATGGGATGTTCACGGACCGGCAGCATCTTTTTTACCTGGACGCGTTCGCCAATGACTCTCCTTATGGAAATAACGTAACTTTGGCAAACGTGAATCTATCGAACCCGTGGGCAACTTATCCAGGCGGAAATCCTTTCCCGATTACCACCGGTCAGAAGTTTCTGCTCGCCTCCGCCTATGTCAGCCACCAGTTGGATGCGAGACCGACGTATCTCGACCAATGGAACCTGAGCGTCCAGCGGCAGTTTGGAACGAACTGGCTGGTGACCGCAAACTACGTCGGCAATAACACAGTTCACCTATGGACCGGGAACTCGGCCAATCCCGCCGTATTTCTCGGGCTACAGCCCTGCACCATCAATGGCGTTTCCTACAACGTTTGCTCCACTACGGCCAATACGAACCAGCGGCGCCTGCTCTATCTTCAGAACCCGTCGCAAGGCCAGTATTATGCCGGCGTTACTTACCAGGACACGGGCGGAACAGCCGACTACAATGCGCTGTACCTCTCCGTTCAGCGCCGCCTGAGCCGGGGCGTGACCATCCAGGCCAACTACACCTGGTCGCACTGCATCAGTGACGTCGAGAACACTGAACTCGGGACCGCCGGGCCGACTTACAGTATCCCCTTCAACCGGAGGGCGGATCATAGCAACTGCGCGTTGTCGGATCTGCGGCAGAATGCGAATATTTCCGTCGTCGCCCAAACCCCGAAGTTCTCGAACCAGCTCTTGACCAGGGTCGCGAGCGAATGGCAGGTGTCGTTCATCATCAACGCCCGATCGGGCCAGCCGCTTACGGTAGCCACCGGGGTCGACAACGCTTTGGACGGACAGGCAACCGCAACCGAGCGGCCTAACCAGATTCTGGCTAATCCCTACCTTCCCAACCCGAGTAACACGGGATGGCTGAATCCCGCTGCGTTTGCCACTCCGGCTGCCGGCACGAACGGCAATCTGGGCGCAGTGAATCTTTTGGGCCCGGGAGCTTTGCAGTTCGATATGGCCCTCGTGAGATCGTTCCGTATCCGGGAGAGGCACACGTTTCAGGTACGCGCGGAAGCTTTCAATTTGCCGAACCTCGTCAACTTCAACACGCCGGTCTTAACGCTTAATGCCCCGAATTTCGGACAGATTACCACCGACATCAGCGGCTCACAGGCGGGCGGCCTGGTTGCATCGTCGGGAGATCCGCGGATCCTCCAGCTGGCACTGAAATATCTGTTCTGACGGGCGCAACGGCCGCCCGTTCTGTAGTTTACTGAGGGTGTGTCCAAGCGTCATGCATTAAACGAGGGCCCGCTGATCGGCGTTTCCGCCGCGCCCCGGACAACCGCAGCCTGGCGTATGACCGCGCTGCGAACTTTAATGCCACCGCCTGTCACTTCACGCTCTTCATCCAATTGAGGATGGGGCCCGTGACGCTGGTATCGGCGGTGCCGGGCGAAAGCACCTGAGAGATGTGGCTGTGATCCTTGAACACGAGATAAGTGGGGCAGCTCTTCCCCGCCTTACAGATCTCATCTTTAAGCGTTTGGGCGAAGGCCATGTAGCTCGGCGGATCGAGCTCCGCGCTGGTGATCAATAACGGCAGCTTCGCGTTAATCAGGCCGGGCAGATTCGACCGGGCTAATTGAATCGGATCGTCCGCTTGAGCCGCCGCTGGCCTGGCGGCAGCCGGCGCCGTGCCGGCAGGTTGTCCACAAGGCGATCCGCCTGGGGCCGGAGGCGGTATCGCCGGGAGAATATCGAAGCCCGGCCCTGACATGAGAATCGCCCCTTTGATGCCAACTCCCTCGGCACCATAGAACTCAGGATGGCCAATGTAAGTGCCGACCGGGACGTTCCCTGCGGACTGCGCCCAGATGAAAACCCGCGCCGGGTTTCCCTTGTAGCCGGCGATATTTTTATGCACCCATTGCACGATCAAACTGACGTCTTTGGCAGGATCGTCCCAGGTCTGCCCGGCGCGGCGTTGCATGTTCACTTCCACCATCCCGTTTTTCACCGCCCACACGCCGATGTTGTCGTAGAAGACATCGCCATTGGGGCCGCCCTGCTGCTTGTTGCCTGCTCCGCCCGGCGCGTAGATCAGCACGGGACGCGCACCATCGGCTTTCTCCGGGGTGAACACATCGAGAACATTCTTGGGATCGGGTCCAAACGAGACGTCGCGGGTGATCGAGATGCCGGAGTGAGGAGGATTGGGATGCAAAGGCCGGTAGATTTGCGCCGTCGCTGGAACGCAAACTCCACGCCCGATTGCTACGAGTTGTTTGGCGATCTCGGGCGGCACCTGCGCCTGCGCCGCCCCGGCCGCAATCGCGATAAGCCACAGACTCTTTTGTATAGACCTCACGCGAACCTCCAGCGGCAATAGGATATCGCAACGCCGTCAAGGGCGATCGAGATCGACGCCACCGTTGGCGTCTCTATCGAATGTCACGGTTTAGCCAGTGCGGCCAGCGCGACACCCAGGTCCTGGAGCTCCGCCGCGGAAGCACCGTCTTTGACGAAAATCTCCAGCACCGCGGCCGGCGTCGTTCCGACATTTCTGAATCCGTGCGGCGTGCCCTTTTTCATGAAAAACGCCTGTCCGGAAGCTGCTTCCACCGGCTTCGCCGAACCGATAGTGATTTCCAGTTTCCCGGAGACGGGAATCCACAGGTGATACCGGACGTCGTCGTGAGTATGGACGCTGCGCACGGCGCCGGGTTGAACTTCGACGCGAGTGACGCGGACTTCCGGCCGATCCATCAACCGGACTGGCTTCACGCCCGGATCGGGTTCGTTACCCGTGGCCGGCGCCTGGGCGCTCGTTTGAAAACCACACGTCAAAACCAGCAACGCGGCGGAAAGAATGGCGCTCATGCGCATAGTAAGCCTCCTCAATGGGACGTGGAGGAGTGTATCCTGCGGCCATCCGGCAGTCAAGGCGTTTGGCCCCGGATTTCTGTATACTGGCACTCGCCGGGTAATCAAGTTCGTGGCCTTGTCCGTCCGGCAGTCCTTGCCGCGGCCGCGGGTGCGGCCTCGGCCGCCGACTTGAAGCTGATGCTTTGCCTTGACGAATGATGAACAAACGCCAACATTTATTGCTGTTAATCTCGTAATCGGCGAGGAACCGCGTCACTCTTCAAACCGTCTCGACGTGTGAAGGAAGGTATAGTGTTCACAGTCACCAGCATGCCGAAATCAATCTCAGCAGCTTCCATACTCTTCGCGGCCCTGTTTTCGGTGCCTGCGTTCGCCCAGGCTCCGCCGTACCCGCAGCAGCCGCCTTATCCGCAGCAAGCGCCGTATCCCCCGCAACCAGGCGCGTATCCTCAGCAGCCTGGACAGTACCCACAGCAGCCTGCGGGTTACCCGCAACAGCCGGGACAGTACCCACAAGCCGGGCAGTACCCGCAGCAACCGCCACCGTACCCCCAGCAAGCTCCACCTAACTTTCCTCCGCAGGAACTGGATCGCGTCGTTTCCCGCATAGCGCTTTACCCGGACCCTCTGCTCGCGCAGGTTATGGCCGCCGCCACTTACTCGGATCAGATTCCCGATGCGGCGCGCTGGGCCGATCAACACCACTACCTGACCGGTCCCGCCCTTGCGGCTGCCATCAGCGCCGATCAGTTACCCTGGGATCCCAGCGTGCAGGCTCTTCTGCCGTTTCCGAACATTCTGGACATGATGGCCGCGGATCCGTCCTGGACTCGCGAACTCGGCGACGCGTTCCTTGCCCAACAGCCTGACGTTATGGACGCGGTGCAGCGCGAGCGCCGCAAAGCATACAACTACGGCTATCTCAGATCGAATCCTCAGATCCTGGTAAGCGACGGACCCTACATCGCGATCGCACCGGTAAACCCGGGATACGTCGTGGTCCCTTATTACAATCCCGCCATCGTTTTCTTCCCTCCACGGCCTGGATTCTTCGTCGGCGGAGCGATCGGATTCAATTTCGGCATATCGCTTGGAGTCGCCTTCCGGCCCTGGGGCTGGGGCTACAACCGCTTCGACTGGGGCGGTCGAGCGGTCTTCATCAACAACGCCCGATGGGGCCGTACGTGGGTCAACCGTGGTGCCTATATCCACCCTTACGCGCCGGAAGTCCGCCGTTTTGCACCAGCAGTCAGGCCAGGCGGCGGCGTAGCCGCCCGTCCCCCCGAATCGCATGAACTGCATCCGCGCAGCACCCAGGAGCGCGGGTCATGGCAAAACGGCCGCGCTCGCGAAGAGGAGCATAAGGGTGAAGGCCGGCGCTGAAGACATGGTTACCCAGCGCCTCACTCTTTGAAGACACCGGAGTTCACTTCTGGTTCTTGCCGGGAGCTTTTGCAGCCAGCTCTGAGTCGATCATTCGCTGAAGGATCACCATATTCCCGCTCCCGGCCTTGCGGCCGTTAACGAAGACGGTCGGAGTTCCCTTCACTCCGAGGGCACGGCCTTCGCTGATATTCTGCGCTACTTCCGCGTCGGTAGCTTTGCTATCGATGCACCGCTCAAGATCAGCCGCGTTGAGTCCATTTCCCGCCGCCCATGCCAGGACTTTCGGTTTCAGCGTCTCGATGGCGAGTTCATCCTGGTTGTCGTAATCCCAGTCGTAGAATTTCCAGAAAGCCTCGCGGTTCTGACGGAAGACGCAGCGAGCTGCATCTGACGCCGCGCGAGCCCAAGGATGGATTGTTTCGAGCGGGAAGTCTTTAAACACCACGCGGAACTTGCCCGGATACAAATCCGGCATCAGTTGTCGCAGAACGGGCGCTTCAGCCCGGCACGAAGGGCATTGCAGATCGCCAAACTCAACGATCGTCACGGGAGCGTCAGACGGCCCGAAGCTGGGTTGATTCTCGATATTCAGTTTGACGGGATTGGTGTCCTCGGGCGCCGTCGCCGGAGTTTGAGCGAGCGCGGTCAGGCACAGGAACAGAAAAGCGGAAAGTTTCATCACCGCTTCCATCCTATCTCCGTCGGACCCCGCTCAGCATATCGATCTCGCGCTCCGCGAGCGGTCGCCACGTGCCAATTTTGAGCCCCGAAATCTCAATCGGCCCAATCCCCGTACGCACCAGCTTCAACACCTTACTTCCGATCGCCTCAATCATCCGCCGCACCTGGCGATTGCGTCCCTCGGTAATCTGAATCTCAATATGTGAATATTTGCCGGAATCGCGCACCCGCTTGACCACTGCCGGGCGCGTCATGCCGTCACTCAACTCCACGCCCTGCCGCAACCGGTCGAGCACGTCATCCGAAATCAAATCCGCGCATTTCACCAGATACGTCTTCGCAATTTTGTGATCGGGATTCGTCAGCCGTTCCGCAAACTGCGTGTCATTCGTCAGGATCAGCAATCCGCTCGTATCGAGATCCAGACGGCCCACCGGAGACACAAACGTATCGACATCCCGAATCAGGTCGTACACTGTCGGACGCCCTTCCGGATCTTTAAACGTAGTGATATATCCGGCAGGTTTGTAAAGCAGAAGGTAAACCCGGTCCTTCGATTGAAGCGGCTTGCCGTCGAACAGAATCCTGTCGCGGTCGAAATCAATCCACAGGTCCGGATCTTCGACAACGCGCCCATTCACGCGCACGCGCCCGGCATGGATCCAGCTCCGCGCCTGCGTTCGCGAACCGATGCCGGCCTTGGAAAGCACCCGTTCGAGCGTTTTGGTTTTCAGTGCAGAATTACCTTTGCGAGGCCCGTATTGCCGCCGCTATCGACCACGCGAACCACCAGCAAATGCTCGCCCGCCGGCACGCTGTCGACATGGAGACGGAACTGTTCAGACGGCGAATCGAGAATCCCGTCGACAGGCGCGACAGGAGTCCACGATCCCGCATCGATCGAATATTCCGCGCGCCGCAGCGCCGAAGTGCTGTCCTGCGCCTCGAAGCTGACATCCGCCCCGGCGCCCGCGCGTTGGGCAGACTGTATCCGCACCACCGGCGGCGTGTTATCGATCAGCACGGGTGAACTGATCAGGTCCGCTTCCTTTGCAGCGGCGGGAGGGTTGGCAACTCGGTCCGATGCTGTCACTTTAAAGTAGTAGCGCCCATCCGCCAGAGCATCGCCGTCGATCGTCAAAGTGGTGTCGAAAAGGTCTTTCTTCAAAAGCTTCCACTCGCGCTCACCCTCGCCGCGGAAATCGACTTCATAGACGAGCTTGTCGCCATCCGGGTCGTCCGCCTGCCAGGAAATCAGCAACTGTTGCTGCGACGCCCGCGAAAGCGTCTGCGTGGGAGTTCCGGTTGAACTCACCGGTGCGGCATCGCCCGTATCGGTCACGCTGACGGTGTAAGGAGTAGTCGCCGCGCTCGCCGTCGAGCTTGGCTTGGGCTGAGCCGCGGGCGCCGGAGTGACCGTCGTCAGCACCGTAACCGATCGGACCACGGGCGGATTGTTCTGCGGTAAATAGGCCGCGCTGACATTCTCAATCGTCGCGCCGGTGCCCGAAAGCTCCGCTTCATATTGCAGAAAGCGAGCATTGGGACTTTTGATCTGCGCGCTGTTCGGATCGCTCATGGGTTCTGACCAGTCGCTCCACGTAGAATCCGGCCGGATGCTGTTCCCGCTGCGCGTGCGCATCGCGATCGCGCCGGCGCCGTTCTCGCCTTGCCATCTCAGCCTGCCCCACTGCGCCACGCTGCCGGCGTCGAACACCGGCGATTCATAGGTCCCGCGGGCGTTCGAAGCTCCCAGCCGGTAGATCTTTCCCATGTTTCCGGTGGCGGCGAGCATCGAACCTTTCCACTGCAGAAGGCGCGTCGCTTCCGCCTCGTTCGTCTGCGCGATCAGCGTCAATTTGCTGTCGCGCGAGAGCCGGTAGATCCGCCCGCTCGCGTCGGTCGTGAAGTAAACCTGGCCATCCGAACCCGGAAGAATGTCGTAAACGTTCTCTTCCTTCGAGCTCCAAAGTGTGTCGACGGTATTGTCGGGATTGATGCGATAGATTGCGCTTTTCTCAACCGGAATCGTGTCGGTACTGACTGCCGTTGTCGTGCTGACCGTCGGCGCAGCGGACGCCGGGGCGCTCTCCTGCGGCGCCTTCACCGGCGTCGGGGGTTTGATGTCGCCTCCCGCATCGGCGGTAACCGTGATGCTGGTCGACACGGAAGGTACTCCATCCGGCTGCACCGCCTGATTTGGCTGTAGTCCTTGCACCTTCTTGGCCAGCGATCCACCCAGCGCGACGGCATAGATGCTGCCATCCGCATTCGGTGAAACCGCGCGGATCTCGGGCAGGCTCGAATCGTAAAGAACGAACGCTTTGTCTTTCGCCGTGATGCGATACAGAATGCCGTTGGGCTCCGTGCCCGCCAGCAGCCGACCCTGCTTATCGATAATCAAACCGGTCACATTCCCCTGGCCGGTCGCATAATAAAGGTCGCCCTTGCCCGCGCCCGTGATTCGGAAAACGCGGCCGTCATCGCCCGTGCCCGCATAGAGCGTCCCATCGTCCGCCAGCGCGAGCGACCAGATGTATTTCGTTTTCGGATCGAAATACTCCGACGCCTTGCCGTTTTCGATGCGATAGATCTTGCCATCCGGTGAACTTGCCGCGTAAACGATGCCCTTGCTATCGACCGCGATCGCGAAGACCTCGGGACGGTCGGCGGTCCAGAAAAGCCTGGCAGCCCCGCCCTGTTCAATGCGGAAAACACGTCCGCGATTTCCGGTAGCGGCGTAGAGCGCACCATCCGGCCCTGACGCCACGCTCCAGATGACCGGCTGCTCGGACGTAAACAAAGTGTCGAGTTTCGGGGCCAGCGAAAGGCGGCCGTCGCGCCCAAGGGAAACACCGTCGAACTTGCCTTTGACGAAATCGGTGAAGCTCGTCATCTCCCACACCGCGGAAGTGGACGCGCAACACAAACTTGCCGGCAACAATACTAATGCCGAAAAAACGAACAGCTTCACTCTTTAACCTCTACCTGCACGGTTCGCGACCCCGAGACCATCATTTCTCCCGCATCGATCACAAGCTCGGCGATTTTCGAATTCCGGTTCTGCGAGACGTTCTGTGTGCTGCCCAGAACCAGTGCCAGTGAGGGCGGCGGATCGGGCAACTCTTCTCCCGCCACTTCATACGCGGGTTGGGGGCGCCATACGCGCACGTAGGCCTTATCGCTCGAACGCAAACGCCCTACAGTGGAAATGGACTGCTCCGGCGAGTGCGGCGTTTCGTTGATGATCTGCTTCAACTCCGCCAGCCCCGTCTGTCCCCCATCCGCCACGGTGAAATAAAGCGTGCCCGGCGCCGTCCCCAGCGGAATCTTGTATTTCAGGGAGCGCGTCAGCTCCACGCCATTCTCCCCCTCGAGCTGTGTCATCAGCTCGATCGTGTCCCCCGGCTTCACCTCTTTTCGGGAAAGGTAAACCTGCCCGATATTCAACGCTTTCTTGACATCGAAGGATTCGAGCTGCAGGGAAATCCTCTTGACCTTCAGTTGATCGAATCCAGCCTGCATCAGATACGCGACGGGTATGGCGGTCGCGGCCGCGGATTGCATGGCGGACCCGCCGTCGCCCGCAAAGATGTTCTGCAGCTGGACTTTGTCTTTGCGGTTTTCGAACTCGATCGCGCCGTGGACCACCACGCTCGAAACCCCTTGGGCGCGCTCGGTCGAATCGATCGCCGAAAACAACGCCATCTGGAAAAGGATCGGCGACAGATACCGATCGTTGACCATTTTCATGTGATACGTCTGGACGTGCTTCGTATCCTGCGTCACTTCGATATCGAGAGGAACCAATTCCGCGCGCGTGCCAAGCGAACCTGCGATAGCGGTATCGCGATCCTGCGAAATCACGCCCATCAATTCCCGTCCGGAAGAAATCTTGAACGAGGTATTGACGTTCGCGAGCAGCGTAATGACTTCGGAGCGCGTAAACGGCAGGTCCGTGGGACCGACGGCGAGAAATCGGTGCCCGAATGCGTGGATCTTGTTCCCGTCGATGCAGGTGACCGTGCCGTCGGCCCCGACGCTCATGTCGCCGGTCATCAGCTCAACGCTGATCATCGAACCCGGCTGCAGTCTCGAAGGATCGCCCATCCGGTCTTCGGGCGCGCCGCCGGTGGAGATTCCCTGCCGCGGTTCGAGCCCCAGCTGGCGCATCTGTGGCGCGAATTGCGCGACCGCGCTCGAAGTAAAACCACTGAGCGAGAGCGGCGTCGCAACTTCGGTCATCCGGGTATCGCCGAATCCCCCGGCATCGCGGGCCGGCAGCAGCGCAATGGGGTCGGCAAAATTACCCGATCGCTTGATCGGTGCCTTCTCGGGAGCCGAATCCACCTTGAGCATTTCCTCAATCGGCCGGATTCCCGCGATGGGGTCTTTCGCATAGGGAAACGCCAGCGCTACGGCGCCGATGAGTTTGCCATCGATGTAAACCGGACTGCCGCTCATCCCCTGCATCACCCCGGTGTGCTCCAGAGGGCCGCCGGAGAGCCTGGCAAGGATAATGTTTTCCTTCGGCCCGGTATTTTCCAGCACACCGAGAATCTCAACCTGAAAATCTTCCACCTTGTCGCCGCTGAAAACAGTCTTTCCGATTCCATGCATGCCCGCCCGCACATCTTTCAGAGGCATGATGGAGAGAGCGGCTTGAGAGACCGAGACAGTAAGTAGTGCTGCCGCAATTGCGAAATACTTCACAGTTAGAGTGTAACGCCGGCGGTCTATGCCGCCGGTTCCTCTCTCATGTCGCGCGCAAATGCCAACTTCCTACAACCGTATCGCCGGCCATAGCGTAGAGCGTCTGGCGGCTCTCAGCGACGGCATCTTCGCCGTCGCCACGACGCTCCTCGTGCTCGATCTCCGCACTCCTGTCCGCGACACCATCCACAGCGAACAGGAGCTCTGGGGCGCGCTGGCCGCCCTGTCGCCTCAATTGATCGCGTATCTGATGAGCTTCCTGACGCTGGGCATCTTCTGGACCGGGCAGCAGGCGCAACTCAACCATCTGGAGCGCAGCGACCGCCACCTCACATGGATCCACATCGCCTTCCTGTTCACCGTTTCCCTCATGCCGTTTTCAACCAGACTCCTCGCCGAATTCATCGCCTGGCGGACGGCGCTCCTCTGGTACTGGGTCAACAATTGCTGCTCGGGGCGACCCTCTTTCTCAGTTGGCGCTGCGCGGTCCGAGGCCATCTCGTCAAGACAGATACCTCGGCTGATGTGAGCCGGGCCATCAATCGGCGGATTCTGGTAGCGCAGGCGCTCTACGCGGCAGGGGCATCGCTTTGCATGATGAATACTTACGCAAGCATCGCCCTGATCGTACTGGTGCAACTTAATTTCGCGTTTGCCCCGCGGCTGGGCTGGCTCTCCCGCTTTTAGCTCTTAACCAAAAGGATTACGGGAAATTAGTACCAAAAGGCTATAAGTTCCGGTACGCAAAGGCTTTTCCCCACTCGACGCATAGTGGATAATGAGGTGATGGCTGATCGCGCATGACGCCCGCGCTGACCGGGACGGAAACCACCGGCAAGGCGTCCACTCCGTTTTCGTGGGCCACTATCGCCTGGGTTTCCGTGCTCCTCGCCGCCTGTTACGCACCCATTCTGGTCGCATTGGTTAGTCAATGGAACAACGATCCAGACATGGGGCATGGGTTCTTCGTCCCCGTGATCGCCGCGGCTATCGCCTGGCACAAACGGGACCAGATCGCCGGCAAACTCCCGAAGCCGAACTGGTGGGGCCTGGCAGTCATGATATGGGCCGGGTTTCAGCTCTACATCGCGACACTCGGCGCGGAGCTTTTCTTAGCCCGCACCTCGTTCGTCATTTCGATCATCGGGGCCGTTCTTCTCCTGGGCGGGACCGCGTATGTCAGGGTTTTTGGCTTTCCTCTGTTCCTGTTGTTCTTC
>JBEKTF010000168.1:0-12214 GCA_049516355.1 Bryobacteraceae bacterium
CCCGGATTCGGCTATCGGGGACCCCGCCGCGTTTCAAATCGCGGCAAGTCAAATGCCCCTTCAACTCTCAGTAAAAAAGGAACTTGTCAGCGGCGAATCCATCGTTAGCCGGACAGTTATGAATGAGGATGAATTACAGGACTATGGTTAATACAGTACAACTATTTCTCAATAATAGTGTTCGGATTAATACGTAGCGCTGTAACACATAACGGTCATAGTACGTACGGAACCACCCGACCTTCGGTCGTGGCGCGGCAGGCAGAGATACAAATCAGCTTGCGATGGGTTCAGCAACGCTGGTTTCAGCGGTGTTCTGTTCGGTAACGACAACGGGCTGAAATTCCCGCTTGTATTTGCAGCCGCTGGCAGGGCACTGCAGAAACGCGCCGGCCTTAAGATACTTCTCGACCAAATAGGGGTTTCCGCAGTCCGGACACTTCTCGGGCACGGGCCTCGCCCACGCCACGAAATCGCAGTCCGGATAACGGTTGCATCCATAGAAGGTCTTGCCGCGTTTCGAGCGGCGTTCGACAACTTCACCTTCGGAACACTCCGGACATTTCACCCCGATCGTTTTCTGCTTGACGTATTTGCACGCGGGATAATTGCTGCAAGCGGTAAATTCGCCGAAACGGCCATATTTCTGGACCAGATTATTCGCGCATTGCGGACATTTCTCGTCCAATGGAACGTCGGCCTTCTTCTGCGCGCCGCCGATTTGTTTGGTGGTTTTGCAGTCGGGATAGCCGGTGCAGGCGAAGAATGTACCGAAGCGGCCTTTTTTGAGCACCATTGGGCGGCCGCAATTCTGGCAATATTCCTCATCGCCCTGTTCGGCGAGGTCGGCATTATCGATATCGGGCAGATCGACCGTGAGTTCTCGCGTATAAGTACATTCGGGATACCCGGTGCAGGCGACAAAACTGCCGTGCTTGCCCCACTTGATGACGAGAGGCTTGCCGCATTTATCGCAAGTCAAGTCGGTGGGCTTTTCCATCCGCTTGATATTCGTCATGTGCTCTTCGGCGTTCCCGAGGTCCTTCATGAAGCGCTCGTAAAACTCGCCCATGGCCTCCCGCCAATCGAGTTTTCCCTCTTCGATTTCGTCGAGTTCCTGCTCCATGCGCGCCGTATAGCGTACGTCGAAGATGTCGTTGAAGCTTTCGAGCAGCAGGTCGGTAACGACCATCCCGAGTTCGGTCGGCTTGAACTTCCCGCCCTCTTTAGTGACGTACTCGCGTTCCTGGATCGTCGAAAGAATCGAAGCGTAGGTGGAAGGACGCCCGACGCCGTCCGATTCCAGTTTCTTCACGAGCGTCGCTTCGGTGTAGCGCGGCGGCGGTTCGGTGAAGTGCTGCTCGGGTTTCAGCGCCCGAAGTTTCAACTCCTCGCCCTCCGTTACGGCGGGAAGCTTATGCTTGACCTCTTCGTCTTCTTCGTCCTTCTGATCTTTTCCTTCCTCATAGACCGCGAGGAAGCCGTCGAATTTCTCAACCGAACCGGTGGCGCGGAAAGTGTAATCGACGCCGCTGATCCCTTTGACGCTCAGGTCGATCGTAGTCTGGTCGAAGACAGCGGGGCTCATCTGCGAAGCGATGAAACGCATCCAGATCAGCCGGTAGAGCTTGAGCTGGTCCTCGGCAAGGAACGGGGCAACATCGTCCGGCGTGCGCGTGGCGGCACTGGGGCGGACCGCTTCGTGCGCGTCCTGCGCCTCTTTTTTCGATTTGTAAACGTTGGGCGCGGCCGGGACGTATTGGGGCCCGAACTTGCCTGCGATGAACTCCCGCGCCTCGGTCACGGCGTCTTCCGAAACACGCGTGGAATCGGTTCGCATATAGGTAATGAGACCGACGGCGCCTTCGCTGCCCAGTTCCACGCCCTCATAAAGTTGCTGTGCCAGCATCATGGTGCGCTTCACGCTGAACCGCAGTTTGCGCGAGGCCTCCTGCTGCAGAGTGGATGTAATGAACGGAGCGACGGGGTTGCGGCGCTTTTCCTTCGTCCCTACCGATTTAACGATGTATTTCGCGCCTTCGAGATCCACCACCAGCCGATCCGCTTCAGCCTGGTTCGGAATCTCCGGCTGGTCTTCGCCCTTGCGGAACAGGCGCGCATCGAAATAAGGAGTTTTTTTGGCCGCCAGATTCGCGTCGAGGGTCCAGTATTCCTGTTTGATGAACGCCCGGATTTCGCGCTCGCGTTCCACGACGACGCGCACGGCAACCGTCTGCACCCGGCCAGCTGACAGCCCGCGGCGAACCTTGTCCCAGAGCAGGGGAGAGATTTTGTATCCCACCAGCCGGTCGAGCACGCGGCGCGCCTGCTGGGCATCCACCAGGTTGACATTCACCTGCGCCGGTTTCTCGAAGGCCTTTTCAACCGACTTCTTCGTGATCTCGTTAAACATCACGCGGAAGAACTTCGGCCCGTCTTCGGCAGCCCGTTTATCGCCTTTTTTCCACTTCAGCTCTTCCTGGAGATGCCAGCAGATGGCCTCGCCTTCGCGGTCGGGATCGGCCGCGAGGTAGATGGAATCCACCTTTTTGGCTTCGTCGCGAAGCTCCTGCATGAGCTTCTTCTTTCCCTCGATGACCTCGTACTTCGGGCGGAAACCATTCTCCACATCGACCGCGAGATCGCGTTTCGGAAGGTCTTTGATGTGCCCCAGCGACGCCTTGACGACGTAGTTCTTCCCCAGGTACTTATTGATTGCTTTGACTTTCCCCGGCGACTCGACGATCACTAAAGCTTTTGCCATATCCCCACTATGTTTCTCAGAATAAACTACGAACGTGCGTCAACCGCCTCTTCGGCGATGGAAGCTACCACACTTTAACAAAGTTCCGCCCGGGCATTTGCCGGACGAGGCCGAGGATCTCCAATTCGAAGAGCGCCGCAATGATTTCTGAAGGCGACGCATCCTCAAGTGTATCCACAAGCACGTCAAGCTGGATTGCCTGGTCCGGTTTCAGCCTCTGGAGTACCCGGCGGGCAACCTGTTGATGGGGCTCGGTAAGTTCAGATGCGAGCGTCTGGCCGGACGATTCAACGGGCGCTGCTCCGTCTGTTCCAAGTCCTTGATTCATAATCCTTTGGCGGCCTTCATCGATGAGGCGGCGCTGGGCGGTCTGGGGCAGATCCACAACGACATCGTTCCAATCCTGGACCAGTTTCGCACCCTGCTTGATGAGCAGATTGGGCCCCCAGCTCATCTTCGATGTAATGTTGCCGGGAACCGCAAACACCTCGCGGCCCTGGTCGATTGCGAGCCGCGCCGTGATGGACGACCCGCTGTATTGGGCGCCCTCGACCACCAGAATTCCGCAGCTCAGGCCGCTGATGACGCGGTTGCGGATGGGGAAGTTCTGCGGAAACGCGGTCGCCTCCATGGGGAATTCGGAGACGATCAGCCCCCTCGCCGCGATCTCGGTTGCCAGTTTGCGGTTCTCCGACGGATAAACGATATCGACGCCACAACCGAGCACCGCTATGGTCGGGGCTTCCGGCGAAAGAGCCGCGGCCAGGGCTGCCTTATGCGCGGCGGTGTCGATTCCGCGCGCCATGCCGGAGATGATCGTCATCCCGGCCCGAGCAAGGTCCCCTGAGAGGCGCTCGGCAGCGGCGATTCCGTAGGGAGTGGGGTGCCGTGTGCCGACGACCCCCAGCGAAATCGACGAAAGGAGTTCCACCCGGCCGCGTGCAAAAAGGACTGGCGGCGGGTCGTAAATTTTGCGCAAGGCCTCGGGGTAGCGGGAATCGTTCAAAGCGATCAATTGGGCGCCGGCCTCCCGCATCTTTTGCTGCTGGCTCGCCGCATCGTCGAAACTGCAGCCGCTTGAGACGGACCGCGCGACGGCACCGGTCAAGCCAGCCGCTTCGAGCTCGCTTGCCGAAGCGCGGAAAACCGCTTGCGGCGTGTGCAAGCGCTCGAGCAGCAGCCCGATTCTCCGTGTGCCCAGCCCGGGAACCATGCGCAGCGCGAGCCAGTGGAGTTCCTCTTCGTCAGTCAGGGCAGGGGTAGACTTCATCTCCTAATATGGTTATGTTCCCTGGCCACTATTCTCATGAAAAGAGACGCCGACTACTTCGCAGGCACGGAGCCGGAGCTGATTTTCGTCGCAAAAAGCCTTGGCGACGCTGTCAGTCTGGAGTCGGTACTCGCCGGGGCCGGAGTCGACTACGGCGTGGGAACCGACGAATATGAAGGCGGCATGATATTCAAATCGATGCGCGTGGGAGCGTTTTTTTATGTGCGTCCCGAGGCGCGAGAGAGAGCCGTTGCCCTGATGCTGGAAAACGGCTACGTACCGGCGAAATAGCGGCAGCTCAGTTGGTGCTCGTGCTTGCGGGCAGTGGATTGAACGTTCCGTCCGGATTGGCCAATGGGATAGATACCGGATAGCTGCTGCGGCCGTCCAGATAAACGATCAGCGGCTCAGCGGGGCCAACGGGGTCGTTCGGATTCAGCTGAAAAGTGACCTGGCTGTAATTTACCGATCCGACCAGCGTCTCAATAACTGAACTTGCGTTGTGATTTACTCCGCCGACGCCGATCTGGACCCGGTTGGGGTTGATGGTTTCCCCCGCGGGAGCGAAATTCGTAAGCGTGATTATCAAAACCACTCCCTCTTGTGCCGGGTTGGCGCCAGAGATGTAAGCATTAGTTGAATCCTGAATGGCGGCAATTGCGGCAGGGGGCGTGTCGACGTTGACTGTAACGGGAAATGCGTCCTGCAAGCCATTATTCAATGTCATGATGGCGGGCCCGGACGGAAGACCTGCGGGAATCTGCAGATTGATCTGCGTCGGGGCGGCATAAAGAATCACTGCCGGCTGACCCCCGATGGTGATCGATGGCGTGGCGTTTGACACGGCCAGGTTTGTGCCATACAGACTCACGATCGCCCCTGCATAAGAACCGGTCAAGCCGGTCGAGGCATTTATCAGAAGCGGGTATGGGGCAGGTAACCCGGTAATCTGCGCTGTAATCTGGAACGCGGCCGGGGCGGTCGCGATCTGGAATCCGGAGATCGCGCTTACGTCGGACGTCGATAGCGCGGCGGCGGCCGATACGAGGACATCCACCCGCACGTGATTGGGAGACAGCACGAAAATGCGCTGGACTGAGATATCGGTGGTGCCGAATCCGATCGTTGTCAACCCCGGCGTAAAGGAAAAATTCGTGGTCGTGATATCGATCATCGACTCCGCGCCCGCAGGCAAAGAGGACGGCGTAATCGAGGAGATCGCGGGTGTTGGCAGGTTGCCGTATGAATAAGTGACGGGCGAAGCCGACTGCAGGATCTGGGAATTCTGACCGTCCGGGTTGTAGGCCGTCAGGGTGGATTGTTGTCCGTTCGCACCCGGAGGCGGCACAACTACGGAGCTCCCTGCTACGGGATCGAGCGAGACGATCGTCGCAGGCAGCCCGTCGAAGTAGAGCAGGGTTCCCGCGGACCAGTTGGTTCCGGTCACGGTCAAGGTACCATCGCCGTTGCTCGTGACTGCAGTAATGGTCGGCGGCCCGTTTTGAGTCAGATACATGGCTGAAGGCAGCACATACATATAATCCGGGGTGTTGAAAACCATATGCTGCTGACCGGGCTGCGCGGTTGCCGCGAGATTCAGATACAGAGCCGCATAGGTGAACCCGTTTGCCTCGAACGGAACAACGCCATTCGAAGCGACCGATACCGCGCCCCCGGGAAACTGCACGCTGAGTCCTGCCGCCGGTTCGCTGGTGCCCAGCCCCACCAAAGAAGCAACAACCGGAGTTTCGGCGGCAGATATCGTGAGGAACGCGGGGGTGATCTCGATCGAGTTGTCGTTGAAGTATCCGTAGACCTGGCCGTCGTATAGCGGAACCGATGGGCGGGTCGCTGCCTTGATATTGATTCCACTGGAGACAGTCCCTGCTGTAACCGATACGAGCGTGGCCTGCGTAAAATCCGTCATAGCGGGATAGAACAGCGAGTTGATGGCGCCCGAAGGCGCCGCAACGGTATCGTCGGCATTCCACGGCCCATAGACGTCGGCGTCCGGGGGCATCGTATGCACGTAAATGGCGTATTGCCCAGGGGGGACGCCGTCCATTCGAAAAGATCCATCCGGGTTCGTCACCGCGCTCACGGCGTCGGCTCCGCTCTGGATTGCCACGACGGATGCCAGGTGGACGCCCTTTCCCCTGGCTGTGATCGTCCCCGTGATGCTTCCGAATTGCGCGAAGTTCGCGTTGGGATAGAGCACCGAGATGCCCGCGATGTCGTCTGCCGAGACGGGGTGGCTTAGCGTCGTTGCCCGCGTCGTCGCCTGGGACATGCTGGCCGAGGTGAACGTATGCTGCAAGCCCAGCGCATGGCCCATCTCGTGGATTGTCGTCATGAAAAAGCTCTGGTCGTAACTCGGTCCCGGCGGCACGGTGAGATTCAGGCTCAAGTGCACCACCGAGCGTACTATCGGGAAGAACCGGGAGCCATCCGCGGCGGTGACCGGGGTCGCGAGAGAAGTTGGCCCTCCAAAGCCTTCGACGCCCGGAGGCAGGTCTTCGAAAATCACGTCGCCGCCGGGCGTGTTCTGCGGAGTCGCAACGTTTTCGAGGCCTCCGAACAACACCCGGAGGTTCGAAGAAGCAATGCCGTTCCAGACCAGCGTCGCCTGCTGGATCTGGCTCAGTACGGAGTTGAAGGTATCGTTCTGCGAGTAGGTTACCGGACCGCTTTCGGACACGAAAAATGTGACCGTGTTGTTTGGCAAAGCGCTGAGGTCGAATTTTTCCGGCGCGTTGCCGCTCTTCAGATAATGGATGAAATGATAGTAGGCCGGCGAAGGAACCGGGCTTACGGCGAGAGCGGCGGCCAGCGCGGCGATCGAGATCGCCCCGCGGCTCAGACGCTGCCTCATTTTGCGGCTCCGGCCGCCGCTTCGTTTGAACCGTTCGCCGTGCTTACCTGGGCCTTCATATCGGTAAGCTGCATCCGCACCGCATGGTCCTTCACAAACCGTCTCTTCGCATCGAGCATTCCTTCGCCGATCGGGGGACGGCTGGCCTGAACCGAGCCATCGGTCTGCGTCACAACATCAAAGAGCCCCTGGCCGAACCCCACCAGATGGGTGATACCGGTGGAAGGAGAAGTCCAAAGAAAAAGCACGTATTCCGAACCAACCTGTAGTCCCGGCACACCTGGGAACGATTGGCGGTAACCGCCGGCGACGCCTCCGGGAAGCAGGACTTCGCTCGCGCCCGTGCCTTTCCAGACCTCTGAAACCTGAAGCTTGTAGTGCGTGTATATGGTTGAACCGGTGAAGCTTGCCGATGAACCGGTGACGCGCGCGCGAACGATCGCCGTGGCACTTTGCGTCATTTGATCCATGCTGAGCTGTTGGAGAGTGGCTGCCTGCGCGCAGCCGAAAGCACAAAGAACGAGTATTAAGCCGATCACTCTGTTCATAAGGATTATGCCTGTGGAAAAGCACGTGGAATACCGGGTTCCCGTGTTGATTCCATGCATATTAGCTGCGGCCCCCGATAGGCTTCGTTCCGCCGGGACACAATCCTGGGGCACATTGTCCCAATCGTGGGGGAATCCTTAATTTCGAACTACAAGAATAGGAATATTGAGATCGTGCCGCACCGGATTGATCGTGTTGCCGAAGATCAGATCCTTGATGCTGCCGTGCCCGTGGGCGCCCATAACGAGGAGATCGGGGTGGATTTCACGTGCGTAGTTGACGATCTCCCTGCGCGGATTCAATCCATGGCGGATGGCCGTTTCGACATGGATCTTCATTTCGCCGAGAGATTCCACCAGGCTGTTCAGATACTCCCGGCCCGCTTCCACCTCGGCGGTAGAGGATTCCGAACCATAGATCTGGCTGGTAACGCCCTCCTCGACGTGGAGCAGATAGATTGTTCCATGAGTCCGGCTGGCGAGAGCCGCTGCATGGCCGAGTGCGATGCGATCGAGTTTTGAATGGTCGAGCGGTACGAGGATTTTCCGGTAGGCCGGCGCCGCAATGAGTTCCCGCGGCGACCGCTCCTCCAGACCCAGCGTTGCCGGCACAGTTGCGAGACGCCGGTAGGGCTGCATGGCGATCCACAGTAAAAGCCCGAGCAGCGCGCCCGAAACGACGAATGCCGCGGTCCAGATCAGCGGCGCCCAGTTTCCAGCCATCCGTGCCCAATCCTGAACCACCTGAAATGCCAGCCAGAGATTGAGCCCGAGGACGATCAGCGCGGTCGCCCATCCGGCGATCCGAAGCTTGATTCCGCTGGCGAAGGGGCCCATCCGCTGGGGATCGTTGGTGAACTGAATCAGCGGCATGATCGCGAAGGGTAATTGGAGGCTGAGGACCACCTGGCTCAGCAGCAGCAAGCGGAATGTGCCCTCGCTGCCAGCCATCCAGATCACAACGAATGCGGGAATAATGGCAAGCGACCGCGTCACGAGGCGACGCAGCCACGGGCGGATGCGGATGTTGAGAAAGCCCTCCATGATGATCTGGCCGGCGAGCGTGCCGGTCAGCGTGGACGACTGCCCCGATGCGAAAAGGGCAATGCCGAACAGCTTCGCCGCGACCACCGTACCCATCAGCGGCGCGAGCAGCAGATATGCCTGCTGAATCTGCGTAACCTCTTTCCCCGCGCGGTAGAAAACTGCCGCGGCGAGAATCAGAATCGCGCAATTAATCAACATCGCTCCATTGAGCGCCACCGTGCAATCCACCAGATTCCACTTGCATGCGATGCGTTTTTCTTCGGTGCTGCGCCCGAAATCCCTCGTCTGCACCAAAGCGGAGTGTAAATAGAGGTTATGCGGCATTACGGTCGCGCCGAGCATGGCGATCGCTGTATAGAGGCTGCGGTTATTCAGCCATGGCACGATGCCGTGAAGCACGCCAACGGCATCTGGTTTCGCCATAAAGAGCTCAGCCGTGAAACACACCGCAATCGTCGCAATCAGGCCGAGAATAAAGGCCTCCAGATAACGGATCCCCAGCTTTTGGAGCCAAAGCACCAGCAAAGTATCGAGCGCCGTCAACACCACGCCGACGAGCAAAGGAATGTGGAACAGGAGGTTCAGCGCGATCGCCGCGCCCAGCACCTCCGCCAGATCGCAGGCAACGATCGCAATCTCGCACAGGAACCAAAGCGCCAGATTGACCGTTTTCGGGTAGGTTTCGCGGCAGGCCTGGGCCAGATCCCGCCCGGTAACGATCCCGAGCCGGGCGCCCAGGGTCTGGAGCAGAATAGCCATGGCATTCGACATGACCAGTACCCAGAGCAACCGGTACCCGAAGTGCGCTCCGCCATCAAGGTCCGTCGCCCAGTTCCCCGGGTCCATGTATCCGACGCTGACCAGATAGGCGGGCCCGGAAAACGCAAACACCCGGCGCCAAAGCGATCCGTGGTCGGTGCGCACGCTCTCATGCACGTCCGAGAGTGACCGGCTTGGTGTTGCGCGGCCTGGTGTTGCGCTACCGGGTAACGCCATAAAATACCACTTGTACTAAATGTACCCCGGAGGCTTTGCGTCGGCGAATCGGAATGATCAATGTGGGTAATGGTGGGTAATGTGGTTGATTGCTGTCTTGAGTTGGCTCGCGGGAGTATAGATAGTCCTTATGCTTTCCTCATGTAATTCTGATTAAGCTGGTATTAGATAAAGGTATGGACACACACGGACCCGAATTGGCCGCGGGGGTGTTGACGGTTCCAGAAGCAGCCGCCGGAATGGGGAGGCGGGATGCTGAAAAAGCGCCGGTGAGAGCGGGATTGCCCAAGGCGGCGGAGTTCCTGGCGGCAACGGGCATGATTTTGATCGTCAGCGTGGGTGCGTTTCAGCTTCATTTCTCGCTGGCCGTGACGGCGTTCGTTTTTTTTCTGGTGATCGTTGTGACCGCTCTCCGCTTGGGTTTCTGGGAAGCTACCGTAGCTTCGGTTGCGGCAGTTGGCTGTCTGGACTACTTCTTCACGACTCCGCTTTTCAGCTTCAGGACCGACGCAGCGGGTTGGACCGCCCTTTCTGCGTTCGAGTGTGCGGCTGTTGTCGTAAGCCGTCTCTCGGCCCAGGTACAGCGTCAGGCCGAAATTGCGAAACAGCAGCGCAACAATATGGAGCAGTTGTACGAACTGGCGCGCAATATTCTTTTGGTCGATCGGCACGAGCCCGTGGGTCCGCAGATCGTGACGTTCATTCAACAAGCGATACAAGTCGATTCAGTCGTGCTTTTCGATCCCTCTTCCGCACAGGTTTACGGCGCGGGATCGCCCGGCTCGGATCTGCAGCAGGCCGCCCGGAATGCGTGGCTGCTGGATAGAAACGAGGATAACCTCCCCGACCACACGTGGTCCCGGGTGCTCCGCCTCGGGCACAAAGGAATTGGCACGATTGCGTTACGGGCGGATCACCTGAGCCCGATTGTGGCCGATGCCATCGCTTCCATCGCCGCCATCGCTCTGGAACGCTCGCGGTCGCTCGAAAAAGAGACTCGCGCCGAGGCCGCCCGTCAGAGCGAGCAGCTTCGCACCGCGGTTCTCGATGCCCTTGCGCACGCGTTCAAGACTCCGTTGACCACCATACTCGCCGCCAGTTCGGGTTTGCTGGAAACAGGTGCGCTGGGTCCCCAGGAAACTGAGCTTGTGACTCTGATCGACGACCAGTCCGTTGTCCTCAACGATTTGACAACCCGCTTGCTGCAAACGGCGCGTCTGGCGGGCGCGGCAATCCATCTCAAGCGCGAAGAGTGCAGCCTGGCCGAGTTGTTCGACGAAGTGCTCGCTCCTTTCAAGGGGCAATTCGACCGCCGCCCCGCGAGAGTTGTGCTTCCGCATAAAGATCTTTCGGTCTACGGCGATACCGAGCTGATCGCTACAGCCCTTCGCCAGTTGGTCGATAATGCCATCAAATACTCCAATCCAGGGTCTGTCGTCACGATCTCCGGGGATGCCGTGAACGATGAATTGCTGATATCCGTGCACAATCAGGGAATCCCGATCGGCCTGGAAGATCGCGAGAGGATCTTCGAGCGTTTCTACAGGAGTCCGGGCACCGAACACCGCGCGGCCGGCACGGGGCTCGGCTTGTCGATCGCAAAGAAGATAGCCGAAGCTCACTCAGGCCGCGTATGGGTGGAGAGTGATGAAACCGGTACGACGTTTTTCTTCTCGCTGCCCGCGTACCGGGAAGGCAAGGAAACGCGGGTACCACGACGATGACCTCCGCGTCCGGGAAATCACCTGTCAATATCCTGGTTGTCGATGACGAATCTTCCATCCGGCAGGCGCTTCGCGTAACTCTCGGCACGCTCGGGTTCGACGTCGCGGAAGCGTCCACCGGCGAACAGGCTCTGGCGTTGATCCGCGCAATGCACGCAGCGCATTATGACGCGGTCCTACTCGATATGAATATGCCCGGAATGGGCGGGATGACGGCCTGCCGCGAAATCCGGCGCCTGTCGCCCCGTCTGCCCATCCTTATGCTGACGATCCGGGATAATCAGGACGATAAAGTCGAGGCCCTCGATTCGGGTGCGGACGACTATGTCACCAAGCCTTTTCACATGCGTGAATTGACGGCCAGGGTTCGGGCCGCGATCAGGCGGTCGCACACGGTGGACAGCGCGCCTGGGGAGACGTTGCAAATCGGGGAAATAGCCCTCGATCCGGAACGCAGGGAAGTATCCAAGGCAGGCCAGCCCGTGCATCTGACTCCGAAGGAGTTCGATCTTCTGCACTATCTTATGTCCCACTCAGGCAAACCGCTGGCACATAGCCAATTGCTGACCGCGGTATGGGGGTCTGAATACGGCGGTGAACTGGAGTATCTGCGCACATTCGTTCGCCAGTTGCGAAAGAAGCTGGAAGACGATCCCTCGCGGCCCGTGTATCTTCTAACTGAAATGTGGTTCGGCTATCGATTCCAGGGCAATTCATAAGTTTCCTGCGATGATCGTTATTTCATCTTCATGTTGCACACATAGATAATTCACTTGAGAATTTAGCTCCGCGTTCGTACCGTTGTGCTCTCCGGTCTCCGCTCAGAATCGTAAGTATATGCAAAGGCTACATTTCTTTAGCCTGAGATAATTATTTCGTGATTGATGCATATGTTTTTCATGTGTATCTCGATATGCCATGACCAGCGCGTAATAAAAAACACACACACGGTCGGATCAGTTCTTTCGATTGGAAGCCTTATACCTCTCTTAG
>JBEKTF010000169.1:0-11965 GCA_049516355.1 Bryobacteraceae bacterium
TCGTCCTGCGTGGTCTTCAGAGAAGCTTTCGCCGCTTCGACCTGGGCGATCGCAACGTCCAGGTTTTCCTTTCTTGGCTGTGCCCGTAATTCGTCGAGAACTGTCAGCGCGGCCTGCCACGAAGAATGCTGCTGCTCGACCGTAGCCCGCTGTATGGATTCGTCGATCAGCAGAAGCGGTTGTCCTTTTCGGACCTCCTGGCCTTCGGTAACGAGGATCTGCTTGACGGTGCCAGCAACTTCCGGATAAACGTTGATGTTCTCACCGCTCGGCTGATCGCTCTCCACAATCCCTTCCGCATAGATGCCGCTGGGAAAAGGGTTGGTGGGCGGAGCAAATGCCGGCGGCAGCGGCGGCTGCGTAATGCCGAACAAATAAGCGCCTATGCAGCCCGCCAGCAAGCCGATAAACGACAGCGCAAATAGTATCTTTCTCACTGGTCGGCTCCTTTTTCCCAGCCGGTCAGCCGGCCGTCCTCCATCTTCAGAATCCGCGTGGCCAGTTCTTCAATCCGGCTATCGTGCGTGACAATCAGAATGCACCGCTTGTCATTGAGAATATTCTTCTTCACAAAGCTCACGATGGCGTGGCCCGTATCTCCGTCGAGAGACGCAGTAGGCTCGTCGAGGATCAGGATGTCCGGCTGACCGGCTATCGCCCGGGCTATGGCTACGCGCTGTTGCTCGCCTCCGCTCAACTTCACCGGCGGCAGGTCGGCACGCGAAGCCAAACCGACGATCTCCAGATATTTCTTTGCTTCAATGAGAGCGTCGTGCCAGGATTTTCTTCTTAAGATGAGCGGGATCGCCACGTTTTCCGCCGTCGTCAGCCGCGGGAACAGGTGATAATCCTGAAAAACGAAACCAATTTTGTTCAGCCGGAAATCGGCAAGTTTATCGTTACTCAGATTCCAGATATCCGTTCCTTCCACCGTCACCGTGCCCGCGTCCGGCTTGAGAATCCCTGAAATAACGCTCAGCAGCGTCGTCTTTCCACTTCCGGACGGGCCCACGATGTACACCATTTCGCCGAACCAGGTCTCCAGGTTGACGTTATTCACCGCGGTGGTTTTGGCCTCGCCCGCGCCGAACCACTTCATCACTCCGGTCGCTTTGATCGCAGTTGTTCTTGTCGCGGGTGCTTCGATTGAGGACGCGTTGATTGCTTCTGCTGTCACGGTCATCCTCTGAAGATGTCGAATGGTTCGACGCGCAACACCTTGCGGACCCCGACGTAGCTGGAAACGGCCGCGATAATAATGACCATTACGAGGGCAAGTCCGAGATTCCACCAGGTGATCATGGCCGCGTAATCGGGCAATCTCAGCTTCGCGAGCCAGATCACCAGCGCGCATAAGCCGACACCCAACCCGTAACCGGTAAACGCGGTGAAGCTGGCCTGGAAGAGAATCATCAGAATCAGTTCGCGGCTCTTTGCGCCTATCGCTTTGAGGGCGCCGAACTTCTCGAGGTTTTCGAGGACAAATGTGTAAAAGGTCTGGCCCGAAATCGAGAGGCCGACGATAAAACTCATGACGGTCATGATGAGGAGATTCATCCCCAAGCCGGTCTGGAACATGTAAAAGGCGGAGATTTTGTCCATGAATTCGTCCTTTGTCAATGCCAGGTAACCGAGCGCCTGCACTTGCCGTTTGATCCGCGTTATGTCGGCGGGGCTCCTGCGCTTGACCAGAACGTAGGAGATCGTGAAGCGCGGGTTCGGGATGTATTGAAGCGCCCTCTCGTAAGTCGTGTACAACGTCGGGACACCGAAAAGACCGCTGCTGGCCACGGTGGCGATGCCCACAATGACGCCCCGGTGATCGTTCAGTTCAAATTCGGTTCCGATGCGGGGATTGCCCATTTTGCGAAACTCGGTATCTTTGACGACAATGAAAGCGTTCTCCCCGTAGATGTCCTCGATCTTTCCCTGAATGAGTTGCGGCCGGCCGAACAGGCTGGTGTCGTCCAGCCCGACGACAGTCACAGACTGATAGGTGCCGTCGGCGAGCTTCACGAGGGCGCCTCCGGAATAGACAGGCACTGCATATTCGACACCATCCATGCTTCGCGCCGCGTCCAGAACGTAATCCGGCATGCCGATCGTGTTGGCAACGGTTTGAACCGCCGGATCCATGATCCAGACGTTGGCGCCCAGATTGATAACCGTCGCGGACGCGCGATTGAGGACCCCGGCGAACAGTGAAGTCATTGCAACCATCAGGAACACGGCAAAGGTGATACCGACCAGCAGGGCTGTGAATTTCGCCTTGTCGTTGACAAGCAGTTTGTAGGCGAGACTGAGGATTCCTCTCACTCTGCGTTTCCTTCCTGAACTACTTCTCAGCCTGGTTTGTGCACCCTGGACGCCAAACACTGGCGTCCCGATTTTAGATGCCCCCTCAATGACTTCCTGCCGGTCATGCCTTGCTGGTGCGTCTTCCCCCCCAGTCGATGCGCCATTTCGCCCATAAGCGCAATCGGAAAAAACCGCGATTGGGCCGCAGAGCAGGCTAACTCCGTGCGCGAAGAAGCACCGCTGGATCTCGCGCCCGCTGGTCTCTCGTCGGTCTCATCAAAGCGCTGGACGGAGGCTGGGGCTCTAATTCACTCCAGGAAAGAGAGTGCGGGGCCAATCCGTGTCCCGCGCCTTCTCCGTACAATCCGCATTCGGCCGATCGCTGATCGCGACCATACTAAAGCCATCCGGCGCCTTCCGTCGCACCAGATACCAGGTTTCCCCCTGCACATCCTGCAGCTTGATACCGACTTGCCACAGATCCGAGCTGGAAGAACAATGCTGCGTCGGATCGGGAAAGTCGCCCATGCCGTCGTCTCTGTGCAACTTGTCGTGCAAGGTTTTCAATGAGGACGATTCCGACCACGACGCACTTCGCTCCCACTTCGCATCGAGCCATTCCTCGACAAAATCGCGTGGATTCGGCGCGATCGGATCCACCTGCTCCATCTTGTCTCCTCGTACTTTGTAGTGGCGCACGGCCTCATGGCCCTCCCCATAACCCGTGCCCCCGAGCGTGAACTCGATCAGCGCATCGTCCGGTCCCAGACGTCCCTTGATGGGAGGAAATTCGCCGACATAAGCAAACTCGGTTCCCTGCAGCAGGACCTTCGGTTTTTCCCGAATTGCGCCTAGTTGCCACACCCCGTAATACACGGGCTGAAACGCCACCGAACATCCCGGCCGCGAGCCCAGCGTCATCACCAGGCGATGCCCATTACTATCCGGCGGCGAGACGTGTACCGCATAGAGAATTCGCGGAAGATACTTCTCACTGGTATAAACGTTCTGCTCGTCCTCCCAGACGCGCTGCCAACGCCCGCCGGACCATTGGTACGCATAGGCCGAATCGTCGTAGCCGCACCAGATTCCGGCGCTGGTCCGGACAATCAGCAGGTCCTGTTCGCGATTGACCTGGACTTCGTCCACGTATCCCAGAAAACTGGGAAAGCAGTCGTCGCAGAACAGATGCTCAGCCGTAAGCGCTGCATGAAACTCCGCCGCGAGCATGTCGGCGTCGCCATTCTCCGGGAACTTCGCCAGACGCGTCTCGATCCAGTCCCGCAGGCGGTGCTTGGCGACAGTTAGCGCCGGTGTCGCGCCGCGCGTGTCGCCATGGTCGCTCGAAAGCCGGTCGTTCGCGTGCGCCCGCAGCGGAACCAGCGTCGCACGCAGCCGGTCGAGCTGGCTGTCTTGTGCGAACAAAGCGAGCACGGAGCATCCGAGGCCGATCAAAATCGGCAGCAACTTCCTGATCTCACGCAGCATGTATTTCTCGCCATCCATTTTCCACCAGGCTGGACGTTTGCGTGAGAAACTGGCTTTGTCGTCATGCTGCTCGCAAACGTTGTGGAAACTTCCCAGCGAGTGGCCGCCAGCTCCAAACGGCTAATCAAGACCCAACTGCTGGCGGATCTCCTGAAGCAGTTGAGCCCCGATGAAATCGAAATCGTCGTCTCGTTCTTGTCTGGATTCACACGCCAGGGCCGAACCGGCATCGGCTTCGCCGTGGTCCGCGACTCGCACGCAGCGCCGGCGTCGACAGCCACGCTGGAGGTTCTGGATGTCGACCGCGCTCTCGAATCCCTCCTCAATGCGAAAGGCCGCGGATCGGAACAACAAAAACGCAGCCAGTTACAGTCTCTGATGGCGCTCGCGACTGACGAGGAACAGCAGTTCCTGAAAGAACTGCTCCTTGGCGGATTGCGCCAGGGTGCTCTCGAAGGCCTCATGTTGGAAGCACTGGCAAAGGCGTCGGGCATCGGTCTCGACCGTATCCGCCGCGCCGCCATGATGGCCGGCGATACGGCCCGCGTAGCGCGGGGTCTTCTGGCATCCGGCGAGGTGTCTCTCGAAACATGGACCATTCGCCCTTTCCAACCCGTTCAGCCGATGCTGGCGCAGTCCGCGCCGGATGTGGAAACCGCTCTGGCGGAAATCGGAGAAGCCGCTCTCGAATACAAGCTCGATGGCGCGCGCATCCAGGCGCACAAGCGTGACGATGAAGTACGCATCTACACCCGCGCGCTGAACAACGTCACAACATCCGTTCCCGAAGTTGTCGAAGCCGTGCGCGCGCTCCCGGCCCATGAACTGATCCTTGATGGCGAGGTCATCAGCTTCGCGTCCGACGGGCGGCCACAACCTTTTCAAGTTACGATGCGGCGCTTCGGACGCAAGATGGATCTGGATCGTCTCCGCTCGGAGCTGCCCCTGACGCCCGTCTGGTTCGACATTCTCTACCTCGACGGGCATGAGTTAATCGACCATCCCCAGTCTGAGCGCTTCACGATCCTGCGCCGCATTTCGCCTCCCGAAAACCTGATTCCTCACACGACGACATCCAATCCCGAAACCGCTGCCGCTTTCCTGAGCGCTTCGCTGGAAAGCGGACACGAAGGCATCATGGCCAAAGCAGCCGCCTCGCCTTACATGGCCGGTGCGCGCGGACAGAGCTGGCTCAAGATCAAGAAGGCCCACACGCTGGATCTGGTCATCCTGGCCGCGGAATGGGGCAGCGGCCGCCGCAAGGGCTGGTTGAGCAACCTGCACCTGGGCGCGCGCGATACCCAACATGGCAAATTCGCCATGTTGGGCAAGACCTTCAAAGGCATGACCGACGACATGCTGCGCTGGCAGACCGAGCAATTGCTGGCCCTCGAAACTTCACGCGACAACTACACGGTCTACGTCGAGCCGAAGATTGTGGTTGAAATCGCTTACAGCGACATTCAGACCAGCCCCCGTTACAGGAGCGGCTTCGCACTGCGGTTCGCGCGCGTCAAGCGCTACCGTACCGATAAAACCGCCGCCGAGGCAGATACGCTGGACACGGTCAAGCGGCTGGCTAACATGGCTACGTGACCGAACGAACCGTAGCAACCACTATCCACGGCCGCTATCTCACAATTCCTCCAGCGACGCCGGGGCCGGCTCCTATGCTCGTCGGCTTTCACGGATATGCCGAGGACGCTGAAGCTCAACTCGAAAGGCTCCGCGCCATTCCGGAGAGCACCGGCTGGCTCACCGTCTCCATTCAGGGGCTCCACCGGTTCTACCAGCGGCGCACGGACCGGGTGGTCGCCAGCTGGATGACGCGGCAGGACCGCGAACTGGCGATCGCAGACAACATCGCGTACGTTGCGAAGTGCATCGACGCGGCGGCGGCCGAGTGGCCCACTATAACGACGATACCGACCATCGTGTTCGCCGGATTCTCGCAGGGCGTCGGGATGGCTTTTCGCGCAGCCGTGAACTCGACCCATAGCGTCGCAGGCGTTATCGCTGCCGGCGGCGACATCCCGCCCGAACTTACACCCGATGCACTCAAGCGGGTGAACGCAGCCCTCATCGCCCGCGGGAGATCCGACGATCCATACCCGAAGGAGAAGTTCGCCGACGATCAACGGCGCCTTCGGGAGTGTTCCGTGAGCGTCCGCGCCCTCGAGTTCAACGGCGGGCACGAATGGTCAGGCGAAGTTGTCGCAGCTGCGTCGCACTTCCTTCGCGATATTACTTCTTGAGCGGAGCCGGTCTGCCGAACTTCGTCTCGTCAACCGGGACATTCGTCTTGATCTCGTTGAGCAGGATCGAATCGCGCCCGTCCAGCCACACATAGGAAATGCGGAACGGCAGCTTGATTCCGTTGACGTCGCGATAATCGGCGTAGTCGATTTCCGTGGGCACCCGACCGATCGGCGAACTGCCATAGCGCATCTCACGCACAAGCAGGCCGGTATCGCGGTCGAAGTATAGCGTTACGAGAAGCCCTCTCGGCCCGGTTCCCTGAACGACGTTGACCTTGTAGCTTTGCCCCGTCTTCAAGCCCTTCTGCAGCGTTGCCTGGCTATCCGACACGGGAAGATCGGTGATTGTATCCGGCTGACCGCTCTTCAAATTCGTGAGAGTCTGCTTGATCTGTCCGGGGAAAGACAGTTGCGCGTCAAACCTCGCTCCGTCCAGATCGCTGCCGGCCAACTGAAATTCGCCCAGGACATTGAGAGGCGTTCTTACCCAACCCGTGCGGCCGTCATAGGTCCTGATCTGATTGCCCCGGCCCGTCTCTTCCTTGAACAAGATAATCGTGGAGCGCTTGTCCGGAGCCTTCGCGACGATCTCTACTGTGCTGTCGCCGCCGAAACCGCCGAATCCGGCGCTGGTCCCCGTGGCGTCAATGCTGGTAAGGGTGGCCAGCCGCTGGGCGCCGCCGGATGCCTGGATATATTTATCGAGAATCGACTCAGGGGAAGGCAGACTGGGATCCTGTGCGATGACGTCGTCCGGCACCAGGGTCGGCTCACCGTAGATGGCCGTGAACGTCGGCGTGACCAGCGGCTTATCGCGATTGCGATGGCAGGTCCAGCATGTGACCTCCTGGCGTCCCCCGAAGTTGTTCTTATTGATAGTGGCAACCATGGTGACCATGGTGCGGGCGATGACTTTTCTTGGAGTATCGGCGGCCCAATTCACTTTGTCGGTGCCGGCATTTTCATGGCAATCCGAGCAATCGAACTGAAGGGCGGCCGTCATAATGCCCATGGTCTCCATGAAATCGTCCACGGGAATCCCTTTGAGCACGCGGACGTTCTTGAAGACTTGTTCCGCCATGAGCGTTTTGTCCTGTGGCGGAGCCTGCGCAGACGCTGACACGGCGGCGATCAGCGCGACGGTCGCTATTCCCCTGAGCTTCATGTGTGTTGTCGTTTTCCTTCTGTGATCCTATTTTTTCGCTGCCGCTTTCGCCGCAGCCGCCTTTTCCTCGGCGCGGGCGCCGGAAAGTGAATCCAGCAAACCGTAGTTCCCTTCGTGACAGGCGTACTCGAAGATCTGGTCGTCCGTCTTGTACATGGGATACCGGGCGCTCCACGGTTTTACGAACGTCTCCGGATCGTAGACCGTCCATTCGTACATCAGCATATCCGGGCCGGTACGCGTGAAGCGTTCGGTCAGGCGCATGTTCGGGCCGGAGTTTTCGTACGGGGTCATGTCGGTGAAGTTGGTGGTCTCAACCACCAGGGTATCGCCTTCCCAATGGCCCACCGCATCTCCGTTTATCATCCGGATGCCGGACGGGACGTGCTGACGCCCGTCCGTGGGAATGATGCGTACATCGTGAATCTGCTCGCTGAGCAATGCCACAACTCCGGGAGACTGCACGATCTGATAGTTCGCGTTGTAGTTGGTCGGAGTCATGGGAGGTCCGGCGTTGTTGACCGATATGCAGCGCTCCTGCACATTCCGGTTCTCCGGGCCATCGAACTCATGCCCGCGGTTGGCGGCTCTCTTATCCGCTATGCGCTTCTGAGCCTGGGGCGTTAACGCTGGAATTTTGCCGTCCGGCGGATCAAATACCTGGGAGGTTCGCATATCCGGGGCGAGGTGGCCGCGGTCCCGCCAGAACTCGTTGTAGTTGCCGACGCCGTCGAGTTTATCGCCGTTCACCCGGTCCAGTTCCTCTTTGGTGTACTGAGCCGCTTCCTCGGGAGTGAAGAACTCGTGACCTGAACCGGGGCCTTTGGTGGGCCTTTGGAGCGGCGTCAGAGTGGCATTGTTCCAGACGCCCTGGAGATCCGGCTTGCCGTCCGGCGTACGGGGCAGCGTCCACGCCTTGCCCGAGGGTTTGGCCGCCGGGGTTTTCTTTGCCGTATCAGTTTTCGCGGCATCAGGCTTTGTCACACCAGTGGGCGCCTGGGCAGCAGCGGGGAGCGACACTAAACACCCGACCGCGAGGGCAGTCATTGAAAGAGCTAAACGATGTCTCATGAGGGTCTCCCTTACTTCGGAGCGTTCTGGTTGTCAGGAGCGGAAGAAGAACCCATCATGAGTTTCTTGCCATCCTGGAACGTGATGTCTTTGCCATTGGCCTTGTTGGTTCCATCCTTGGCCTGAAACCCCGACACGACGATGACGGTCCCGACTTCCAGCGTATTGCGGGTGAACCCGTGCCGCAGCAATGTGTTCGGGCTGCCGCCTTCGACCATCCAATCGGTCACCTGCCCATCGGGACCTTTGACATCGATATGAAGCCATGCGTGGGGATTGATCCACTCCACCTTGGTGAGCGTTCCCGTCAATTTGATCGGCTTGTTGATGTCGAATTCCGCTCCAAACGCATGGTGAGCCCAGGCGGGAGCCGCGGCCAGAAGCAGCCCGGTTAAAACCAACGCCACGGCTAGTTTTGTTCGCATATAGATTTCATCCGTCCTTTCACAACCTTAAGTGTTGCCTTCAAACATTATTTCAAACTTTGCACCATTTCAAACTTTGCGCCGCGGTTATTTCGTGCTATTGGCCGGCTTCTTGCGAAATTTTCCGTAGAGCAACTCTTCGGAGAACGGCACACACTTGAACTCCAACAATTTTGCGTCCTTCTCGACACGCCGGTAGAGCGGCATGCTGATTTTCCACGGGCGGGAAAACGTCAGCGGATCTTCGATCGTAGCCTCGTACATCATGGTATCGGGGCTGCGGGGAGTGTAGCGTTCGACCACGTGCAACTTGTTGCTATGGAAATCGCCGGCCCGGTCAAACCAGGAATCCTCGTTGAGCCCGGTTACATCCACCACGAGCGTTTCGCCTTCCCAGTGCCCGTTGGAATACCCCATCCAGCTATCGACCGGCGCTTCCTTTTTGCCGTCTATGTAGATCAAGCGCGCGGCGCCATCGTACTCGTAGTTGATCATTATGACTTTTGCCGACTGAATGATCTGGAACGGAAACGGCATGTAAGTGGCTCGCGGAACGCCGGGAAGATAGCACTTGGTTTCCGGATCGAGAGCCAGCCGATTGTCGAAATTCGCCTTCTTTTTGGCGGTAGCCGCGGGGAGGTACGGGATCTCGCCGCCCTCGACGACGCCCATCCCCGCAGGCTCCGCGCCCGCCGCGCCCGCCTGCCAGAGCATCCCCGCCGCGGCCGAATGGGGTTGGAGGTCCCAGTCCGCGGTGTTCACCGCCTGCCAGATGCCGTTCAGGTTGGGTTTGCCATCCGCAGTGCGAGGGGCTTTGTACGCCGGAGTCTGGCTCATCGCGGGGATCGCGACCAGTAACATGCAGGTGATTGCAGCGACCTCGATAGGCGAGTTTCGCAATAAATATTTCATCTTGAAATTCCGGACTCCCGGCCCGCGCGCAATGCGGGCAATCCATTGAAAACCGCCGATTATTACGCTGGGCATTCTACATTCAACAAGGTTCGAAGTCAACCTATCGGCAAGCCTGGTGCGGGTTGCGGGAGGTCGGGTTTTGGCGCTTTTGGGCGCGGATTGTGGCTTCGCGATGCCTGTTGGTCGGGGGGCGGAGGTGGAATTGGGTTCGGGAGATTTCAGTTCCGGGGCGGGCGAGTTGGGTTCTTCCGAAAATAACCCGGGGTCGTTGTGTGGCTCTGCTGTGTTTGCAACGACTTGCTGGGATCGTTTGGAAAATTTATGTTTTTGGGATACCCTGTCGGGCTCATTCCTTATGATGGACATGTTGAGTTCGGGTTCCCGCAGAGGAATTGTGATGCGTTGCAGATTCGGGTCGCAGCGAATGGACTGCGATACCGAGTTTGCCGAGCCGGCGAACGTAGTGCCGGATCAGGCGTTGCCGTTTGCGTTCGTCGGGCGGCGGTTGGTCGGGTTCCCGATAAGGGATGCCTGTTGCCAGCGTCCGGTGAATGATCACCGCCAGATCGTGTGCGACGGCGATCAGGGCGGGTTTGCGCCCTTTTACGCTCAGCTTGCGGAAACGTTCTTTCAGATGGCAGTCCTTCTTCGAAGCTGCTGCCCACGCGCACTCTACCAGGGTCGTGCGCGCCCACCGGTTTCCGCGGGTGATCGCGCCGCTCTTGTTCTTGCCCGCACTGATGCGGTTGCCGGGCGATACGCCTATCCAGGAACTGAGCTGCGCCTGTGTCGGGAACACGCTCATGTCGGCTCCCGTTTCGGCCAGCAGCGCCGCCGCTGAGATCTCCTGCACTCCCGGGATGCTCTGCAGCAGATCGAACGAGCTCTGATAGCCTTCCCGCTCGATCAACTGGAGCACTTCGGCATCAATGGCGCCGATCTGCTGTTCGAGAAATGCCAGATGTTGGAGGCTGAGCCGCAACATTCTCCGATGATGGTCGCGGAGCCGGTGGCCTTCGAGCGACTGCAGAATCTCCGGGATCTTCATACGCGCCTTGCGCTGGGCCAGATCAGCAATCGCGGCCAGATCCGGCTCGCCTTCCAGCAGCTTTTCCAGCATCAGTTGCCCGCTGACGCCGAAGATGTCGGATAGTACGCTGCCCAGTTTAATGTTGGCTTCTTCGAGAACCTTCTGTACGCGATTGCGCTCGCTGGTGGCATCGCCGATCAGTTGACGACGTCGCCGTGTGAGATCCCACAGATCGCGGATCGCGTACGGAGGGATGAAACTGGCGCGGATCATGCCGTGCCGCAACAGGTTCGCCAGAAGCTGGCAATCGTTCCAGTCCGTTTTATGCCCGCGCCGCGCCTTCACATCCTCGCCGTTGGCCAGAATCACTTTGATACCGCTGCCTTCCAAAGCCGCATAGACCGGTTTCCAGTAAGACCCTGTACTTTCCATGACCGCGTGGGTACAACCCGTCTTCAGCAACCATTCCCGAAGTTTGTCCAGTTCCGCATTGTAAGTTCCGAACTTCCGCAATTCGATCTCCGGTTCGAGCTCCGCAGACCCTCTCATGACACACACGTTCAATACATCCTTTGCCACGTCGATACCGGCGCACCGTTCCACCACTGCCTTCATAGTCACTCTCCTTCCGCTGGTGGGCCGGTGTTTCCTGCGAGATGTTCTTCCTCGGGCCTTGCGGCTCCAATCGTGGGTTCCTGTACTCCGGCCGGGCCAGTTTCGTTTACGGTCAAACACCCCAGTACCCAACGCGGCCCGCATTCCACCAACGCCGCCAGTATCAGGCATTAAATCCCCGCGTTCGCATTTTCATCCGAGCGGGTGAGAGGACTCTCATCCAGTTTCGTTTGGAAAAAAACACTTTATGCGCCAGCTCTCGGCGACAGTCTCGCACGATTCGTCTTCGAAGACGATAGTTTCCGAGAGGAAGCCGTGACGGAGATCGTTGCGCGAGGCGAGTTTGCCCTCCTTGTTGACGGGGCTACGAGACCCGGCGCCGTTGATGCGGGAAGCGATGATGCGGCGTTCGGAACTCATGCGATGCCCTATTATGCATGGCCCACGAGGGGTTTTGGGAGGGCCCGGTTGATGCTGGCCTTTGGTTTCAGATAGTTACGGCGTTAAAAAATAAGGGCAAAGGCTGTCACTACCTCTACGACCGCCATCCCTACGGGAGGTACGGGCGGATAACGATGCAAAGGCGCAGGGTCAAAAGCCTCCTCTTCGTGCTACGCGGCAACCTCGGATGTGACCGCTATAATCTGAACCCTGTAGCCCATGCGCCTGAGCTGGCTGATGAGGCGGGATGCTCGTTTCC
>JBEKTF010000170.1:0-11944 GCA_049516355.1 Bryobacteraceae bacterium
AAGGCTGATCTTCTGAACTCGGAACTCACCGCAGCCAGTGTATACAGCAAGCTCGACCAGAAAAGTGTAACCGCATGGCTCGATCTGCGAAACAAGGCTGCCCACGGCCAGTATTCAGAATACGCGAAAGAGCAAGTATTATTGATGATCCAGTCTGTACGCAACTTCATCTCGCGTCTTCCCGCCTGAGTCGAATTATACACATCCCCGGACTTGAGGCAGGGGGCATTCCGGGTTATCATTGCTGTCGAAGATGAAAGATGGCCTCAAACGCAAGCTGGAAAAGGCACTTGCCAAGCCGATTGTTTCAGAGGAACAAGTCGTCTATATCATGGTCGAACTCCGCAAGCTAATGGAGTTGAGCGGGGATACTGACAAATTTCCATCCCTCCTTTTCCATTGTGATTGGGTTGCTCATCCTGTGATGAATCGGAAGGCAGCGAAGAAAATTGTCAGCCTCTTCGACAAGCACCAAGAAGGAATCGACTTCACCGTCAGGGCTCCCGGTAGGAAATCTGCTACCGACATGCGGTACTTTGCTGAACTCGGCCCGATAATGACCTTAAGCAACTTCCGAAACGAACTCGCGGAATATCTTCGCCTACAAAATCTTGACGCCACAATCCCCGGCGGGTCGAAACAAGATTGGGCGAACTTTCTGACCTACTATGCCGGTGTAATTGAAGATTGCCCGCTGAGGTGTACCACACAAGGCCTAAAGTGCGTGGAGGAAGTAATACTGAAGGTTTTAGATATCAAGCCGGGGCCGCCGCCTTATGATTTCCAACTCGCAATCGAATGGCGATGGGAGTCGAAAGCTTCCGGTATAAAAGCCCGCACCCAGCAGTTCTATTGACCCATTGCTCCTTCCACCTCCTCCACGCTTCGCGCCACAAACGCCACTCCTCCCCGCGCCACAATCTCATCAATGAACTGCTCCTGGTGGGGCGGCGATTATTGTGATATTCTCTTGCTTCTCTCGTGAGTGGAGCAGCCGTTGTATACCTTGGTCCCTTGTCCCTACCTCTTTGGCTGATTGTGGCAGTTTTGGCCGTAATACGCCTGAGTCTTAACCTCAACCAAACAAAGAACAAAGGAGACATGCAGATGAAATTCAAAACGTCGAAGTCCGTACTATTTACACTCACCGGTTTTGCCGAAATGGTATGGGATATAGGGACCAAGGTCGCTGCGGCCTCTTCGGGCGCTTAATTGTTGTAGAATCAAGGAACTATGCAGAAATGGGAGTATAAAGTAGTTCGGACGTTAGACGAGAATGAGATGAATAATCTTGGCAGCGAGGAATGGGAAATCGTCAATTTACTGGTAACGCCGACGAAGGATGGCCTCGTGTTGTACCACGCGATTTTCAAACGCCCTAAACCGTAACCTCTTCTGGCAGTTTCTGGGCCTCCAAAATCCTCCACCCGCCCACCGGCTCGACCTTGAAAGCCAAGTGTACCCTGTGCGTCCCCCACCACCACATATCTCTCTCCATTCCACCTTCCATCCCACGCCCTACATTTCACTTTCAAGGGGGGCCTTCCTGCGGCCGGTGAAAGATCAGGGCAGGTTTTTGGATGATCCGAACTTAGTCCGGCCTCTATCTTGGATCTCGATCATCTTTTCACGAAGCGTTCCTTCTTGCTCCAAAAGCGGTTTGAAATGTGTCTGCCAATAGGATGGTTGATCTTGCGGGGGCAGAGTTGCCATCGTCTTCGCTACGCCCACTTCTTCTTTGGTCAAGTCGTTGACCCGGCGAAGAATATCCACTACTTCCAGATATGCCTTCCACACTTCAGGGGTATTATCGCTATAAAACCTCTGAATATTTACTGGCCCACGCGCTCCGTTTAGCTGTTGTGCGTTTTGATAAAGGTCTGCAGCATACTGTATCTTAGACTCAAACTCAGGCTGAAGAGTATCAAGTACAGAATACGCTTCAATATAGTCTTGCGTGGTTTCAAGACGCCGCTCCTTAATATCACTGATCCTCTTTATTACGTCGCGCAGCGAAGCATTACTGTCATCGATTTCCCGTGTTAGAATGCGATCAGTCCCGTTTTGAATTCCAAATGTTGCGGCAAGGCACAACACCACCGTAAAAAACATTGCAACGCTAACTGTAATTCGTTTGTGGCGACGAAGATTCAGAGGAAATGAATGAGGCTCTCGAAAGAGAATTCTCTTCCATTGGCTATACGGCCACCAGCCGATAAGTAGTATAAATCCGGCTTGACTCCAAGAGCTTACCACGTTGTTGCTCGCACCTCGTTCTATTAATTGCCAGGGGTTGGCTGACCAGTCGCTTGAGGCAGTCCAAGTCATCAGGCCGATCAAAAAAGTCAGTACGATAACGCCAACAAAAAGAGAAATATATGATCCACCGGTTCCTTTGTTGAGGAATGCTTCTGGGGCGGCGACCGTTTCGGCAGGGTACATGCCAAGTCCCAATTGAATAAGGCGCCATCCTTTGGATAACCACCAAATGCCGAAAAGCAGGGCGATGAAGCCGGTAAGGCTCATAGCTCCCAGTTTGCCGCCGTGTTCATCGAGAGACGATTTATTTAATAACAAAGCACCATAGGCAGCGAGCAAGAAGACTGGTGGAGACACTGCGACCATAAGAACCTTCAGCCAAGGTTGTCTATGCGGAAGAGCTGTGAGTGGTGCAAGAAAAATACCGACGATGCTCATCGTGCCGATTGCGGCTACTGGGTTGGCGTGTGAGAGTTCGAGCACGACCCCAAGAACACCCCCGGCAAAAGCCATCACAATAGGCAATCGGACCCACACGTAGAAATTGCTGGTGACTTCTTTGAACCTAGCGTATCCGCTCAAAACTGCCTTGCTTCCAGCCACCCATGCAAAAGCCGCACCGAGCATGATCATTCCAAGTGCCGTCTTGAGCTCAACGCCAGCGAGGAGAGCACTGCCGGTTGCTACCAAGGTCGCAAAAATAATGGCCTTGTGTCGTTTGTTCATGAGCTTCTCTGAAGATTGATTATATTCGGAATCCTGCCCATTCAGAGATGTCGGTCCGTATCTGAACTGCGTTGCCTCCAACTGGACCACTTGCAGGGTCACCCTTCGGTGAACTTGGTTTGTTTTAAAATTTTCTCACCTCCATCGACACTCACCATAGTGCCCCTCACCCCAGGTGCGGGAAGTGCTTCGGATCGACCCGCCCCCCCATCAGTTGCCACACCTGGTGCGACGCGAACGGCTCAATTTATTTGGCGTTGAGCCTCACTTTTCCCTTGACAGCCTGCATTGCAAGCCCTATCCTGGCTTCAGTTTCTGATGCACGATTCGTAAAGCGAATCATGCACTAGAACACAGACGGGACCGCATCAGACGCCAATCTGGTACGGCCCCTGAACACCAAAGTTGAGGAAGCAACTTCAATGTCTACAAACGAGCATAGCTCTACAGAGAAACTGGACGTGTACACCCGTGTCACGTCCCAAATCATCAACGCAATCGAACAGGGAGTGGGGAACTGGAGAATGCCATGGCATACCTCCGGGCGTTTCGCCTCGTCTCCCATCAACGCCACCAGCCGCAAGGCATACAGGGGAATCAACACCGTGTGCCTCTGGGCCGCATCAGAAGCCAAGGGGTACGACTCCGGGGAATGGGCCACATACGCGCAATGGCAGGAGCGAGGCGCACAGGTCCGCAAGGGCGAAAAATCCACGACGGTAGTGTTCTGGAAATTCGCCAACGGCAGGACTGAGAATCAGGATGGGGAAGACAATCAGCCCGTGTCAGCATCACGTCTGCTGTTCACCCGTGGGTATGCCGTGTTCAACGCGGCACAGGTCGATGGCTACACACCGAGGGTTGAACCCGAGAAGCCAATGTTGGAACGCATCGAACGTGCGGAAAGGTGGTTCCATTCCATCGGCGCTGAGGTGCGGAACGGGGGGAATCGAGCGTACTACGCATCCGGCACGGACCATATCCAGATGCCCCCATTCGGGGCATTCATTGAGAACATCTCGTACTACTCCACGCTCGCGCATGAGCACACGCACTGGACCGCACGGGCGGAACGGTGTGACAGGCAACTGGGCAAGAGGTTCGGAGATAGCGCGTATGCTGCGGAGGAACTGATAGCGGAGCTTGGGGCCGCATTCACTTGTGCTCACCTCGGATTGAGCACGGAGGCCCGCGAAGATCACGCTCAATACATTCAATCGTGGTTGAAGGTTCTCCGGGCCGATAAACGAGCGATCTTCACAGCCGCATCCAAGGCACAACAGGCCGCGGATTACCTCATCAAACGGGCGGGAGACTCCGCCCGCACTGCGGAGGTGGCGGCATGACTCCCGAACTGGAACAGGCGCTGAAGGCAGTCTGCGCAATGAAATTCCCGACTGTTGCCAGCCTGCTACGCAGGAAGGGATACGAATACGAGGCGCAGCAAATCGAGGCGCTGGTCAAGGCGTGGGAAGACTTCCAACGCAGGGGCCTGTAAATGTCTGACGCTATCATCCCAGCGGTAGCGGTGACGGGGGCGGACGCTGTGCCGTCCCCCTCGCTCGATCAGGTCCGGGAGTACATCCGCGCATCCAAAGCCGCGAACACGCTGCGAGGCTACCAGAGCGACTGGCGGACGTTCTGCCAGTGGTGTGAGGCGCACGGGTTGTGCCCAGTGCCTGCCCTACCTGAATCCGTGGCTGCATTCATCGCGGAGTGTGCCAGCACTCTGAAGGTGGGCAGTGTTCAGCGACGCCTGAACGCCATTGCTGAGGCTCACAAGGCCGTGGGACTCGAATCCCCCACGCACAGCCCAATCGTGGCTAACACCATGAAGGGAATTCGGCGGACGAAGGGAGTTGCCCCGGCACAGAAATCCGCTGCGTTGACGGATGACATCCGGGCGATGGTTGAGGCGACGGACTCGGGACTGATCGGGATGAGGGACAGGGCACTGATCCTGCTTGGCTTTGCCGGAGCATTCCGCCGTTCGGAACTGGTGGGGCTGAGCGTGGAGGATTGCGAGTTCGGGAATGATGGGCTGACCGTGACACTGCGCCGTTCGAAGACAGATCAGACAGGGGCCGGCCGGAAAATTGGAGTTCCCTACGGATCGAACCCTGAGACGTGCCCTGTGCGCACACTGCAACTGTGGATTGAACAGGTGGCGATCACGGGCGGGCTGTTGTTCCGCTCCATCACTCGCCACGGGCAGATCCGCTCGGGTGGCCTTTCCGGTGGGGATGTCGCGCGGGTGGTGAAGAAACTGGCGGAACGGGCAGGGCTGGACCCGGCGAAATATGCGGGCCACTCCCTCCGGGCAGGCCATGCCACCAGTGCAGCGATTGCCGGAGCCTCGGAACGCTCCATCATGAACCAGACAGGGCATCGCTCTGTTCAGATGGTTCGGAGGTACATCCGGGACGGGAGTCTGTTCCGGGAGAACAGCGCGGGGAAGTTGGGGCTATGATAGTCAAACAAGATCGATCTAGGACTTGCTAGAGGCGCAGAAGAAGCTGAATGAACTACTGGCTCCCGCGCGATGCTTTGCCAACGCTGACGAATGAACTTCAAAAGCGCACAGCAGTCGCGCTGAAAACGCTGTTTGAGGCGAAGCATCTCTATCAGAAGCAAGCCGTCGATTCTCCAAAAGAAATAATCGCTGGCATCATCGAAAAGCTCAATCAACACGGACAGGACCGGCCTTATTTCCAGCACCAACTGAGAGTCGCTGGCATCGATCCGGTTTTGTTTAGGTCCCCGACGAACGGTACCCCGGCGCGTATAGAGGCTCAGAATCCGGTACGCAAACGCAGGAAATTCAGCGCCGCGTCCCGACGGAAGATGGCCCTGGCGCAACAAGCACGATGGGCCAGAGTCAAGGGTGAGATTGCTCCGCCGCCAGCTACGGTGAAGACTCCCAAACCCAAACGCCGGATCAGCCCCGAGGGTCTGAAGAGGATCATTGCGGCGACGAAGAAGCGTTGGCGTCTGCAGAGGGCGGCGAAGAAGGCTGCACTGGCAAGGAAGGCTGCCCCCAAGAAGGTCGCTGGAAAGGCGGCGGTGAAGAAGGCTCCCCCCACGAAGGCGGTGAAGAAGTTTGCGCCTGCCAGGAAGTCAGCTGTGAAGACGGCTGCACCGGCTCCTACAACCGTCCCGGATCAGATGCAGGTTGGCGGTTAGGTGACCCTCGCGGCGGGGTGTAGTGAAAACTGTAGTGACTACCTGCTTCCACGGACCGTCACGGAGAATTACGCAACCCGGCTGCGATTTAACCCGGAGGGCCTCTGGCGACTCGTTGGCTGGCGAATGTCCATCCGTGTGGACATTCGTGTGGACAGGGTGGGTTTCTCGGAGATGATTCACCAGATAACCCATTGAAAATATTGGTCGGGGCGGGGCGATTTGAACGCCCGACCCCCTGCGCCCAAGGCAGGTGCGCTACCAGGCTGCGCTACGCCCCGACATTTGCTGGTCTCTTCATTCTAAAACACTTCTCGATTCGCCGTACTCCGCGATGAGGATATTAAGAACTGACCAAAAACAGCTCGATCGTGACAAAGCCCATCAATTGGGCCGCTCCGTGTCAAAATGCCGGACCGCTCTCGTTGGCCTGCGGGGTTAAACGCCGCCTGGGCTCACCCGGGTCGGGCAGCACCGCGAGAGACTGAAACCAGCCACGTTTGCGTTTTCACGTCGCCAGTTCCCGAAGCTCGTCGCTCGTGACCAAACGCTCGGACACCATGGCTCGAGCCGCTAACCACGCAACGACCTTGTCTTCAATCGACACTCCGTCCGTCACGCCGATTTCGTTCCGCCGCGACCGCGCTACCGCTCCCAAGCGCATTTGCCGCCCCGGCAGCCGCCACGGCGAGGCAGGCGGTTGCCAGGAGGTGCCTTAACAGCCTCTTCAATCGCGCATTCCTGTTCATCGTTCCCCCGGGTTGGTCTCTCTGTTTACAATCTCTGGACTCTAGTCAATGGCTCGTCCTCGATAAAAAAACCTTGACGGCACTGCGGGCCAGTGGTTAAATATTCACTGGAGTGTATAAAAATTCATGATGGCCACCCCAGCCCTCCCGAAAATTGCCCATGGGGATCTTCGGAGGGACCTCGACCTCACCTCGGACGAGCTGATCGCCCTCCTCGATCTCGCATCCGAGGTTAAGCGTTCGCCCGAACTCTACCGGTCCGCGCTGGCGGGTAAATCCATCGCGCTGCTCTTCGAAAAACCCTCGCTCCGCACCCGCATGACGTTTGAGCTGGCCATCCAGCAACTCGGCGGATTTGCCCTCCTCAACGAAGGCCGAATCGGTATGCGGGAGCCGCTGAAGGATATGGCTCGCAACCTCGACCGCTGGGTAGATGGAATCGTTGCCCGGACCTTCCTGCAGAAGACCGTGGACGACCTCGCCCGCTGGTCGAGCGTACCTGTGATCAACGCTCTCAGCGATATGTACCATCCGTGCCAGGCGGTTGCCGATATGCAGGCGATCCGCGAACACTTCGGGACCACCCGCGGGTTAAAACTGGCGTTCGTGGGCGATGGCAACAATATGGCGAATTCGCTCATGTTGAACGCGACTCGCCTGGGCATGGATTTCGCCCTGGCCACTCCCGAAAATTATGAAGCCAGCCCGGCGATGATCGACCAGGCCCGGGGAATTGCCGCTCGATCGGGGACCGCAATTACCATCACGCACAATCCCGCCGAAGCCGCGCGCAATGCTCACGCGATCTATACCGATGTCTGGGCCAGCATGGGCGCGGAAAACGAAGCTGCCGAGCGCCGCACGGCGTTTTCGGATTACCAGGTCGACGAGGATCTCTTCAGGCACGCCGCGCCGAATGCCGTTTTCATGCATTGCCTGCCGGCCAAGCGCGGTGAAGAAGTAACAGATAACGTGATTGAATCGTCGCGGTCGATCGTCTTCGACCAGGCGGAAGACCGGCTGCATGCGCAGAAGGCGCTGTTGCTGATGTTGCTGGCTTAACCCGGCGTTAGCCCGCGTTACACAGGAATCGAAAATTCATGAATGCAAAAAAAGTCGCACTCGCTTATTCGGGCGGGTTGGACACCTCCATCATCATTCCGTGGTTGAAGGAAAACTACGGCTGCGAAGTCGTCGCGGTGTGCGGCGATATCGGCCAGGGCGGCGATGAGCTGACCGGCCTCGAGGCGAAAGCGCGCAAGACCGGAGCTTCCGAAGTGGAAATCGCCGATATGCGCGAAGAGTTCGTCAAAGACTATCTCTGGAAGCTCGTCCGTTCGGGCGGCGTCTATGAGCATAAGTACCTGCTCGGTACGTCGATCGCGCGGCCGCTGCTCGCCAAACGCCAGGTCGAAGCCGCTCTGGCAACCGGATGCGATGCGCTCGCGCACGGCTGCACGGGAAAAGGCAACGACCAGGTCCGTTTTGAGCTGACCTACAAAGCTCTTGCCCCCGAGCTCCCCGTGATTGCGCCGTGGCGGGAATGGAATCTGGTCTCCCGTGAAGACTGCATCGAGTACGCGGCAAAGCACAACGTGCCCATCGCGGCATCGACCACGAAGATCTATAGCCGCGACCGCAACATCTGGCACATCTCGCATGAGGGCGGGGAACTGGAAGATCCGGCCAACGCCGCGCCGGATCACATCTGGATGCTCACGACGAGTCCCAAAGATGCCCCGGACAAGCCGGAAGAAGTCACCGTTGGTTTCGAAAAAGGCATTCCTGTTGCCGTGAATGGCCGGAAACTTCCGCCGGTCGAGTTGCTCGAAACGCTGAACGCCGTTGGCAGCAGGCACGGCGTCGGACGTATCGATCTGGTCGAGAACCGCTTCGTAGGCATGAAATCGCGCGGGTGCTATGAGACTCCCGGCGGCACGATTTTGATGGCCGCGATCCGCGAACTCGAAGCCCTGACGCTCGATCGCAGCATGTTGCACTACAAGCAAAAACTTGCGCTCGATTACGCCGATCTGGTTTACAACGGCCTCTGGTTTACGCCGCTGCGCGAAGCCCTCGACGCCTTTTTCGAATCCATCAGCCGGACCACCACGGGCGAAATCACCATGCGCCTCTACAAAGGCAATCTCGATCCGGTGAGCCGCAAATCGCCGTACTCGCTCTACTCGCTCGCCATCGCCAGCTTCACCATGGGCGCGGATTACGACCAGAAAGACGCGCGTGGCTTCATCAATCTGATCGGTCTCCCGATTCAGGTGCGGGCGCTCGCGGCAAAGCATTCCCCGGAGATGAAAAACAAAAAATGAAACTCTGGGGGGGGCGGTTCGAGACGGGGCCTTCGGAGATCTTCGAGCGCTTCTCGAACTCTCTCCACTTCGACCGGCGGTTGCTCGATGCGGACGTTCGCGGCTCACAAGCCTTTGCGCGTTCGCTCACGCGGGCCGGAGTTTTGACGGTAGCCGAGTGTGGGGAAATCATCCAGGCTTTCGATGCCATCCGGGAAGACGCGAGTTCGCCCGGTTTCTTCGAGGGTGCCGATGTTACTGAACAAGCCGAAGATGTTCACTCTTTCGTCATCGGCAAGCTGAAGCAGCGGGTTGGCGCGCTGGCAGATAAAATTCATACCGGCCGCAGCCGAAACGAACAGGTATCGCTCGATACCCGCCTCTGGCTGCGCGATGAATGCGACCATGCGCGCGAATTGCTGCGGCAACTCATGAGCGCTTGTCTGGCCCTGGCGGACAAATACCCGAACGCCATCATCCCCGGCTACACGCATCTGCGGCGTGCGCAGCCCGTGTTGTGGCCGCACTATCTGCTGGCCTATTTCGAGATGTTTGCGCGCGACCATGAGCGCTTCGGCGAAGCCCGCCGCCGCACCGACGAGATGCCCCTTGGATCGGGAGCTCTTGCGGGCAGCGGATTTCCGCATGACCGCGAAGCCATCGCGCGCGATCTCGACTTTCACTCGATCACCCGCAACAGCATGGACGTTTCGGCCGACCGCGACTTCGCGCTCGACTATCTCTACGCCGCGTCGGTCGCGATGATCCACCTCAGCCGCCTCGCCGAGGATTGGATTCTTTACTCGTCCGAAGAGTTCGGCTGGATGGAACTGGGCGATGGCGTCACCAGCGGTTCGAGCCTCATGCCGCAGAAGAAAAATCCCGATTCGCTCGAGCTGATTCGCGGCAAGTCCGGACGGGTTCTCGGCGCGCTGAACTCGCTGTTCTTCACCATGAAGGGCCTCCCGATGACCTACAACCGGGACATGCAGGAGGATAAAGAACCGCTCTTCGAAGCTTCCGATCAGGTGAACGGTTGTCTTGAAATGGCGCGTGCGGTCGCCGAATCGGTAGTGCTTCGCGAGCAGGTGCCCGCAGAGGCCGCCGACGAAAGCTGGGTCGTCGCAACGGACCTGGCGGAGGCTCTGGCACGCAACGGCACGGCGTTTCATCGGGCGCATCAAATCGTCGGCCGTCTGGTGCTGGAGAGCGTTCGCGCGGGTAAAAAACCGGCCGACTGGAACGCGTCCACACTCGCTCAATTTGCGCCTGAATTCACGCCCGACGTAGCTCGCCTGCTCGATCCGCGCGAAGGCATGAAGACCCGCGAAATCGAGGGCGGCACTGGCCCCGAAACCGTCGCCGCGGCATTGATCGCCGCGCGCATGCGCCTCGCGAATCTCTCATGACGAAAAGCTTCCGGCACGGGCAGATTCTCAAACTGATCCGCAGCCGAAGCATCTCCACGCAGGAAGAACTCGCCAGAGCGCTGAAGGAGATGGACATTGACGCCACTCAGGTGACGCTGTCCCGCGATGTCCGCGAACTCGGCCTGGTCAAGACTTCAGAAGGCTACCGCGAGTTGGGTGGCGAAGATGCGCCCAACCTGCAATTTTCCACGCTCGCGGCCGAATTTCTGCAGGACGTTCGGCAAGCTCAGAATCAGGTGGTCCTGAAAACCGCCCCGGGGCACGCCAACTCGGTGGCCGTCGCGCTGGACGATGAAGAATGGCCCGAAGTCGTCGGCACCATCGCGGGCGACGACACCATACTCGTGATCTGCTCCGATTCGAGCACCGCGGAAATCGTGAAAGCCAAGCTGATCCATCTTCTGGAGTGATCTCGGTCTATGGACCTAAAATCGCTTTCGCCTCTCGTGATTGTTGCCGCGATGGCTGTGGTAGTTCTGAGCCTGCCGATCGGTCTCTACGCGCTCTTCACAAGCGACCAGCGGCGGACCACGCGCGAGATCCGGAAAGCTGCTGCCGAACGCGGATGGAAGTATCGGCGTCGGCGCTGGCAGGGCAATCCCGCGGCTTTTCGGATTGACGGTCGAACCGAAAGCGGGCTACCCTGGACCCTGACTTCCGGGACCGGCACCGATTATAGCCGCGGCTGGAGCGTTCAGCTTATGCTTAAATTCGCCACGCTGGGCGGCGACACGGATCTGGCCCTCCTGCCGCGTGACGGCGAAATCCCCGGTTCCCCGTCGATCGGCGCCGCCACCCCGCTCGAAGCCGCATCCCGGGTTGCGGCCATCAGTGGTGTCCTCGGCAGCGCTGTAGAATTCTTTCGCCACGCCGAGGAACTTCCGAGCGGTCATCCCGAGTTTGATGCCCGTTATCGGATATTGGTATCGCCGCAACAATTCCGCCAACCCCTCATAGACAGTGCTCTTGCGGAGCGCATACTCCAATGCCCCTCCGACGCGATCGCGCCACACTCCGTCCTCGCCTGGAGGCAGCCTTTCGCGTTCGAGGTCGAGGCTCGATTACTGGGGCCGCCAAACTGGTCCACGGTGTCCTGGCTAATCTCGCTCGCCAACGACCTGATCGCGCGCGTTCCGCCGGTAGTGAAATCAGTTGCTCCTCATGGCTTCGTGGATCGTCTCATTGATCGTTTGTTATAAAGCTCGCTTCTTATAAACTTTTAATCCCGCGCTTATGACTCTTTCATACGCCGGTCCTTAGGGTGGAAAGTGGATGTCTCACACCCGGATTG
>JBEKTF010000171.1:0-11915 GCA_049516355.1 Bryobacteraceae bacterium
CTCAGATTGCGGGAGCGGCGGGCGCGTTCGCGGGCATGCTGTACTACTGGCTGCCTGGGCGCGAAGTGGCAGATTTCGCGACGGCTCTTGCAGGTCTGGCCGGTGTCACGTGCTCGGCGCGCATTTACATCGTTCCGGCGCGGCCGGCCTGGTTCAGCGGCTACACCGTTGCGGAATTCTTTTCGACCGCGCTGCTGCTGGGTCCGGCGTTCGTTCGGATGCTGGATCCGCGCGTACCGGAGGCGGTGCTGCTGGCCTCGGTTGCGGGCGGCGCGGCGCAACTCATCGTCCAGTCCGGAAAGTTCCTGTGGCTTTCGCAATCGGAAATGTTCGAGCTGCGCTCTTCGTCCGTGCTGCTTGCGGGGCGGCTGCGGCCGCTTTTTGTGACGCGGCTTCTGATATTGATCGTCGCCGGGATTGTGATCCCGACGGCAGGTGCTTCGCCTTCGCTCATGAGAAGCGCATTCCTGGCGGCTCTGGGCGGCGAACTGCTCGGCCGCTATCTCTTCTTTGTCAGCGTGGTGCCCAAGAACATCGCGGCGGCGTTTACAGGTTCCCGGAGGGCTGCGTGAAGACGCTCAACTGGAAGCGTGTCATCGGACTCGACAACCTGGCCGAGGAATATAAGTTTGCGCGAAGTGAATCGACCGGGTATACATCGGCGCAGAAGATCCCGGATCATTGGGTCGCGACGACTTGCGGCTATTGTTCGGTCGGGTGCGGGATGGAAATCGGCGTCAAGGAAGGCCGGGCTGTTTCATCGAGGGCGCTCGCTTCGCATCCGGTGAATCGCGGCAAACTTTGCCCGAAGGGCCTGTCTGAACACTACACAATCGCCGCCGAAAATCGCGCTAAGTATCCGCTGCTCCGTAAGGACGGCAAGCTGCAGCGTGTGACCTGGGACGAAGCCCTGGAGACGATGGTCGAGCGCTTCCGCAAGGTGCAGACGAAATACGGGCCGGAGGCGCTGGGCGTGCTGAGCACTGGCCAACTGGTGACGGAGGAGTTCTACACGCTCGGCAAGCTGGTGCAGTTGGGTTTCGGCACGAACAACTACGACGGCAACACGACGCTGTGCATGGCGACAGCGGTTTCGGGTTACAAGTTGTCGTTCGGCAGCGACGGGCCTCCCGGCAATTACGAAGACATGGAGCGCGCGGATGTGGTGCTACTGATCGGCGCGAATCTTGCGGACAACCATCCGATTCTCTGCCAGTACCTCGAAGCCAATCGCAACAAGACGCTGATCGTGGCCGATCCGCGGGTTACGAAAACCGCCATGATGGCGGACCTGCATTTGCCGCTGAAGCCGCGGTCGGATCTGGCGCTCATCAACGGAATTGCGCACATTCTGATCCGCTACAACATGATCGACCGCGACTACATCGACAAGCATACGTCGGGATTCGCGGCGCTGGAGAAGTTTCTGGAAGGCTACACGCCGGAGCGGGTTGCGGGGCTTACCGGTCTGAGCCAGGAAGTTATTTTCAAGACCGCGTTCCTGTATGGACGCGCTAAGGCCGGTTTCATCGGCTGGACGATGGGCGTGAATCACAGCACCATCGGTACGGCTACGGTCAATGCTATTTGCAATCTGGCGCTTCTGACCGGGCAGATCGGACGCCCGGGGGCCGCGCCATTTTCGATCACGGGACAGTGCAACGCGATGGGTTCGCGCGAGGCGAGCTTTACTTCGAGCATGCCGGGTTATCGGAAATTCGAAAATCCGGCGGACCGCGCGGAGCTCGCCGGGCTGCTGGGTGTCGATGAGGAACGGTTGCCCTTGAAGCGGGGCCTCGCTTATCCCGACATCATTGAGGCCACTGTCGCGAAGAAGATTCACGCGCTTTGGATCGTCGCCACAAATCCGCTTGTTTCGTATCCGAACCAGGGGCTGCTGCAGCACGGGTTGTCGAATCTCGATTTCCTTGTAGTGCAGGACGGCTATCATCCGACGCCCACGACGGAACTGGCCGATCTGGTGCTGCCTGCTGCGATCTGGGGCGAAAAAGAGGGCACGTACACGAACTCCGAACGGCGCGTAAGCAAGGTCAATAAAGCCGTGGAGCCTCCGGCTGAAGCGCGTTCCGATTTCGACATCTTTCTCGCGGTCGCCGGGCAACTCGGTTGCCGCGATTCGCTGTTCCCTGGCTGGACCGGGCCCGAAGATGCGTTCAACGAGTGGCGGCGCGTTTCGAAGGGACGCCTGTGCGACTATTCCGGGATCAGTTACGATTTGCTCGCAATGGAGGGCGCGGTGCAGTGGCCGCTGGCTGAAGGTGCGGTGCCAGAGAGAGCGTCGCGTCTCTACGCCGATGGGATTTTCCAGACAGCCGACGGCCGGGCCAAACTGATCTGCGCCGAATGGACGCCGTTCCCGGAACAGCCGGGCGGGGATTATCCGTTTATCCTGAACACCGGCCGGACGGTTGAGCACTGGCACACGCGCACGAAGACGCGCGAAGTGCCCATTCTGGAGCGCTTGTCTCCGCGCGCGTGGCTGGAAATCAATCCACGCGATGCGCAGCGTCTCGGGCTGCACAGTCATGATTCAGTCGACGTGATTTCACGGCGAGGGCGGACACGCGGCGTGGAATTGAGGCTGACCGAAATCACTGCGCCGGGGCAAGTATTCATGCCTTTTCATTTTTCCGAGACCAACGTAAACGAAATCACACAGAGCGCTTTCGATCCGATTTCACGCGAGCCCAATTACAAGCAGTGCGCGGTTCGCGTCGAGCGCTCGGGAGCACACTCATGAAACGCCTCGTAGTGGTCGGAAACGGCATGGCCGGCGTGGCCTGCGTGGAGCACATACTCAAACGGCGCTCGGATCAGAATCAGGCGGATTTCGAAATTACGATTTTCGGCGATGAGACGCACGTCAATTACAACCGGATTCTGCTATCGCTCGTGCTGGCCGGTGAGAAGTCCGCGGATGAAATCGTTCTCAACGACATCGAATGGTACCGGTCAAACAACATCCGGGCGCGGCTCGGAGTGAAGATCGCGCATATCGATCGCGCCGCGCGGACGGTGATCGATGAACAAGGCCAGAGGACGCCTTACGACAAGTTGGTCCTCGCCATGGGGAGCAGCGCCTTTATCCCGCCCATCCCCGGCGTCGACAAAGAGAATGTCCATGTATTCCGCACCCTCGACGACACACAGGCCCTCCTGGCGAAAGCGCGGAAAGGATTGAAAGCCGTCGTGATCGGCGGCGGATTGCTGGGTCTTGAAGCGGCGCGCGGTTTGCAGGTGAGGGGATGCGATGTCACGGTAATTCACCTTGCCGATTCGCTGATGGAGCGTCAACTGGATGCGACAGGCGGCGAGTATCTGAAGAGACGCATCGAAGGTCTGGGAATCCGGGTGTTGTTACCGAGGCAGACGGCGGCATTGTTCGGCAACGGACATGTGGATGGCCTGCGTTTCGCCACGGGAGAAGAGCTGGAAGCCGAGCTGGTAGTGATTGCGGCCGGCATCAAACCCAACGCCGCGCTTGGACGCAACGCCGGCCTCGAAGTCAATCGCGGCATCGTGGTCAACGATTTCATGGAAACCTCCGACCCCGATATCTTCGCGGTGGGAGAGTGCACGGAGCATCGCGGCCAGACGTTTGGCCTGGTGGCTCCGCTGTTCGATCAGGCGCGTGTGCTGGCAGCCACGATCACAGAGAATCGCGGGCCCGTATTTACAGCGGCGGCTCCGGCGGCAAAGCTCAAGATCATGGGGGTCGATATTTTCTCTGCCGGTTCGATCGATGAGAGAGAGCCGGGAGTGGAAGCGGTCCGCTACGAAGATCCGGCGCTGGGCGCATACAAGAAACTGCTGATCAAGGACAATCGCCTGCACGGGATGATTCTGGTGGGCGATGTGGAAGACGAACACATCTACATGGATTGGATGCGCAGCGGGACCGACCTTGCACCATTGCGCAGGCAACTGTTGTTTCCTCCTCGCGCGGACCTCGGTCTCGAAGTGGCCGATATGCCTGACAGCAAGACGATTTGCGGATGCAACGGAGTTCGCAAGGGAGAGATCATCGAGGCGATTCACAAACACGGCATTACGACCCTGGGCCAACTGAAGCAACGGACGAAAGCATCGACCAGTTGCGGCAGCTGCGCCGGCCTTTGCGAGAAATTGTTGCGCGCCGTCGCGCCGGACTTCGAGGAAGAGACGCAGACGACGCTCTGCGCTTGCGTGCCGTTCTCCTACGAACGCCTGCGCGAAATCGTGCGCGGGCAAAAGCTGAAATCCGTCGAGGAAGTGCTTGCTGTGTATGGCAACCGCAAGGGCTGTGAAGTTTGTAAACCGGCACTGAGCTACATGCTCGACATGCTGTGGTGCGGCGACCATGAGGAAGACCGGTCGGCCCGCTTCATCAACGACCGGGTACACGCAAATATCCAGAAAGACGGAACGTTCTCGGTGGTCCCACGCATGCGCGGCGGGGTTACTACGCCCGACGAGCTGCGGCGAATTGCCGATGTGGCCGACAAGTACCAGGTGCCGATGGTGAAGGTCACCGGCAGCCAGCGCATCGACCTGTTGGGAATCAAAAAGGCCGACTTGCCGAACGTCTGGCGCGATCTGGGAATGCCTTCGGGCCAGGCTTACACGAAGGGCGTGCGCATGGTGAAGACCTGCGTGGGTACAGAATTTTGCCGCTACGGCGTGCAGGATTCGACCAACACGGGAATCGAGCTGGAACGCCGCCTCGAGAATCTGTTTACGCCGCACAAGTTCAAGATGGGCGTGGTCGGGTGCCCGCGCAATTGCGCCGAAGCGACGGTGAAAGATCTGGGGATGATCGGTCAGGACGGCAGTTGGCAGGTGGTGGTGGGCGGCGCAGCGGGTAAGTCGGTGCGAAAGGCCGATCTGCTGGTGACGGTGGAAACGACCGAAGGAGCGCTCGAAGCCGGTGAACTCTTTTTCCAGTATTACCGCGAGAACGGAAATTATCTGGAGCGGAGCTACGACTTTGTGGAACGGCTGGGAATCGAAAAGGTTCGCAAGGACACGGTGTACGCGCCGGAAGAAGAGAAGCGGAAGCTTCTCGACCGCCTGCGTCGTTCCAAAGAGCTTTCACGCGACGCCTGGCTGGAGCGCGACCATCCCGCCAATGCGACCCAGTTTGTACAAATCGAGGTAATGGAGCAAAGCAGGGAATCAGCCAGGGAGCGCCAACTCGTATGACGTGGACAAAAATCACCCGCATCGAAAATATTCCTCCGCGCGAAGGCCGGCCGGTGAGAATCGGCAATATCGAGATCGCAATTTTCAATTTGAACGGCCGGTTTCTCACTGTCGAGAATGCGTGCCCGCACAAAGGCGGACCGCTTTGCGACGGGATCGTAACGGGGACGGCCGTGGTTTGCCCGCTTCATGGACGCCATTTCGATCTAGAGACCGGCATGCCGGTGCGGGCTTCCGAACCATCCTGTCTTGCCGTCTTCCCCACGCACGTGAAAGACGGCATCATCTTTGTCGCCCTCGACGCCGGACACAAAGCGATCGGCGAGGAAGCGGCATAGCTTCCGTTTCGTTTTTTCGCACTTGATTCAAGTTATCCCCTCAACGTTCGAGGACCAGGGCGGCGCGATGCGGATGCAAACGGGCATCCCTTGTGCTTAATCGCTCCCAGTCGGAGCCGATTCACAACACAAGAGGAGAACCGTATGGATATAAAACACAAAGCCACTCGCATCCGGCTCGCCGATTTTTCGAGCGTTCCCATGCGCGCGTTCCACATGTCGTGGTTCGCGTTTTTCATCTGTTTCTTCGGATGGTTCGGTCTGGCGCCACTGATGCCCGTCATCCGGCAGGAGCTTCATCTCACGAAGGCGCAGATCGGCAATCTGACCATTGCTTCGGTCCTTATTACGGTCGTTGTCCGCGCGTTGATCGGGTTTCTCTGCGACCGGATCGGGCCACGGCGCGCTTACACATGGCTGCTTGTGCTGGGTTCACTTCCGGTGATGGGAGTCGGGCTGGCGCACGATTATCAGACGTTCCTTCTCTTCCGCCTGGCGATCGGGGCGATTGGCGCGTCGTTTGTGATCACGCAGTATCACACGTCCGTAATGTTCGCGCCGAATATCGTGGGAACGGCCAACGCCGCCAGCGCCGGCTGGGGGAACCTCGGTGGCGGCGTCACCCAGATGGTGATGCCTCTCTTATTCGCGGGCTTTATGAGCCTGGGCGCCGATAAATGGTGGGGCTGGCGGATGGCGATGTTCGTTCCGGGCGTCGTCATGCTGATCACGGGGATTGCTTATTTCTTCCTCACGCAGGATACGGCTGACGGCGACTTCAAGGCGCTGCGGGCGCGGGGTGAGATGACGGGCGCCTCCGCCGCGAAAGGAGCGTTCGCAGCGGCATGCCGGGATCCGCGCGTCTGGGCGCTTTTCGTTATCTACGGCGCGTGCTTCGGTATGGAATTGACGATCGACAACATAGCGGCGCTTTACTTCACCGACAATTTTCGTCTGGGTCTGACAGGCGCGGGATTGGTCGCGGGATCGTTCGGGATGATGAACATCTTCGCCCGCGCTCTGGGCGGCATCGTAAGCGATCGTTTTCACAGGATGTGGGGCTTGCGCGGACGTACGCGGCTGCTGGGTGGAACGATTTTCTGCGAAGGCCTCGCTCTGATGCTTTTCTCACAGATGCGCTGGCTGCCGCTCGCCATCGCGACTATGATGCTGACTGGGCTCTTCATCAAGATGTCAAACGGCGCGACTTACGCGGTAGTTCCGTTCGTCAACCGCAAGGCGCTTGGAGCGGTTTCCGGAATCGTGGGCGCGGGGGGGCAATGTGGGCTCCGTGCTGGCCGGGTTTTTATTCAAGGGGAGCATACCATGGACGCAGGCACTGCTCGTTCTCGGCGCAATGATCGTGGTTATTTCCCTGTTTTCTCTAATGGTTCGCTTCTCGGATGTCGAAGAACACTCGGCGGAGCGCGAAATAGCGGCCCGGCTTTCGGGTCAACTGGCAACGGCCGGAGCAATGGGAGACTAACATGAAAAAAATCATATTTGCCATTGGACTGATTTCAGCTGCCGGCTCATTTACGGCGGTAGACCTTTGCGCGCAAACGCCTCCCGACGGGATCAAGCTCGGCGACGTCAATTTCACTGCCACGCTGCGGGCGCGCGAGTATGTGTGGAACTGGTTTGAGGCAACCGGGACCTACAACAACCAGTACGCATATTCGGGAGACCTGCTCAGGCTGAATTTCGCGGAGAAAGCGGGCGCCGTGGATTTCGACGAAGAGATCGCGGTGCCATTCCTGCTCGATATGCCCAGCAACGCTACCGCTCCGGCGCCCCAAGGCGCCCTGGGGCTGGGGTCGAACTATTTCACCTCGAATTCCAATCACCAGTACGCGGCGATGGCGTTTGCGAAGCAGCTCTACGCGCGGTATCACTTCGGTACAAAGGAATCGCAGAGCCTGCAGGCGGGGCGTTTCGAGTTCAACGATGGTTCCGAGCTGACACCGAAGAACGCAACTCTGGCAACGCTCAAACGCGACCGCATCAGCCAGCGTCTGATCGGCACATTTGCTTTCTCGGATGTTGGACGCAGTTTCGACGGACTCCATTATGACTGGGCACAGCCCGGCTCCGCCGATTTTACGCTGATAGCGGCGACACCTACTCGAGGCGTGTTTCAGACGGATGGATGGGGATGGAACCGTGTCGCATTCGCGTACGCGGCATTCACGAAACAATGGGGCCACGGCAATCACGCCGCCGACACGCGTGTCTTCGCGATTGACTATGACGATTTTCGCCATATTCTGAAGACCGATAATCGCCCGGCAGCCGTTAAGAAAGGCGACACGGAGAATATTCACCTCCAGACCTGGGGCGCGCACAGCTTGCACGCTTTGACAACGAAGGCCGGGACACTCGATGCCCTCGGCTGGGGAGCTTTTCAGACGGGCCGCTGGGGAACGCAGACGCAGCGTTCGTACGCGTTCGATGTCGAGGGCGGATACCAGCCGGTCATTCTGCCGATGGTGAAGCCGTGGGTTCGCATCGGTTACACGATGGGTTCGGGCGACGGCAACGCCAATGACAACAGGCACGAGACTTTTTTTCAGATTCTGCCGACGCCGCGGCCCTATGCGCGGTTCCCGTTCTTCAACATGATGAACACGGAGGATGCGTTCGCGGCTCTCGTGCTGAGGCCTCATTCGAAGGTCACCATATCGAGCGAAGCTCATACGCTGCGTCTCACGAACGCCAACGACCTCTGGTATTCGGGCGGCGGAGTGTATCAGCCATGGACGTTCGGCTATACAGGACGGGCCGTATCCGGGCAGCGCTCGCTGGCTAACCTTTACGACACCAGCGTCGAGTATCGGGCGAACCGGCATATGACCTTTACGGCGTACCTGGGTTACGCACAGGGAAAGGCAATCATGCATCAAATCTATCCGGCCGGAGCGAATGGACAGTTTGGGTATCTCGAAGCGCTATTCCGCTTATAAGGGCGCGAGCTCAGCCTGACAGCGCAGTCATACTGAGAAGAAAGGTCGATCGTTTGCGGAAATAAATGGCATTTGGAAGACTGAAAGTACTTAGTCTGGAAAGCCGGCGCGCCAAAGAAATGGAAACGCTGATCCGCCGCGAAGGGGGCGATCCGTTCGTCGCTCCTTCGGTGCAGGAGCGCGCGCTGGACGACCATCGTGGAGCTATGGAATTCGTCGACCGTCTGGCTGCCGGGGAATTCGACCTGGTAGTGTGCATGACCGGCGCGGGTCTCGCATTTCTGCGGGATCTGGCGGCAGCGGATTCGGTTCTCGATCGGCTGGCCGAGGGGCTGCGCAACACGTTCATCGTTTCGCGCGGCCCAAAGCCTGTCCCTATCCTGCGCGAGTTGGGCGCACGGGCTCAAATCGTCGTGCCGGAACCGAATACATGGAAGGAAGTAGTGGAAGCGGTCGCTTCGCGCCCCGAGCGGCGGATCGCGGTGCAGGAGTATGGGCGCCCCAATATCGAGATGACGGCCGCGCTGGAAGGCCTCGGCGCAAAAGTGACCCCATTCGCGATCTACCGGTGGGATCTACCCGCGGATCTGGAGCCTTTGCGCGAAGCGGCGCGGCGACTGGCAGCGCGAGAGGTCGACGTGGTGCTATTCACCTCATCGATTCAACTGGACCATTTGTTTCAGATAGCGGGCGAAATGGGAATTGAAACCGAGGTCAGGAATTCTCTAGCGAATCACGCGGCGCTTGCTTCCGTAGGGCCCATTATGACCGCGGCGCTTGAAGAGGCTGGGCTGCCTGTGGATATTGTGCCGACACATCCTAAAATGGCGGGGTTGGTCAAAGCCGCGGCGGAACAAGCGTCCGGTGCGCTGCGGCAAAAACGCGGCTGCGGCCGGACTTAGACAATTGCCCGGCAACCGAGACGCTTTTTCAGTTTGTTGCCGGCCATGGATTCGCGAATCGCGGGTCGTGAATAACCATCGCGTCGGTCAGAGACTTCAGAAACTCGATCAGATCTTCGCGATCCTGATGAGAAAGCACGAAACCGCCGATCAGCGGATCTTTATTTGGGTTGTCGTGACCGTTCTTGCCTCCCGCGGCATAGTGGTCGAGCACGCCTTCGAGTGTCGGAATACTGCCGTCGCGCATGTAGGGCGCGGTGAGGGCGATGTTGCGCAGGGTCGGAGCTTTGAATTTTCCTACGTCCGCGGGGGCTTTGGTGAACTCGTAAATCCCGACGTTGGGCGGTGGGTAAGAGAGCGAGCCAGGTAAATTATAGAGGCCCGTATTGTGAAATTCTATTTGCCTGTCCGGATTTCGCTCGGAAACCGTGGAGTCGGTGAAATTGAATCCGCCATGGCAGCGGAAGCAGGACAGGTGCTGGTTGAAGAACAAAGTCTCGCCGCGCTTCGCGGAATCCGGAATCGCGCTGTCGTCGCGCTCGTAGTGATAACGATCGAAAGGCGAACGCGCAGAGACGATGCTCCTTTCGAAGCTGGCCAGCGCTTTGGTAACGTTGGCGATCGTAAAACGATCGTCATCAGGAAAGGCCCGCTCAAACAGGGCGCGGTATTTCGCATCGGAGCGGAGCATGTTCAGGAAATCATCCTCGCGCAGGCCGAGTTCCACGGGATGGTTGCCGAACATGGGTACCAAGGCCTGGCTCTCAAGGCTCTTCATCTCGGGATTGCTCCAGGTGAGCGTGGCGCTCCAGGCCACGTTCACCAGGCTCATCGCACTGCGTGAGTGGGATTCGCCCGTCGCTCCCACGCCGACTGCGCTGCCGTCGGTGAATGCGAGTTCCTGTTTGTGACAGCTTGCGCAGGACTGTTTTCCGTTGACCGACATCCGAGTGTCGTAGAAGAGATACCGGCCTAATTCAACTTTCGCCGCCGACATCGGATTATCGGCGGGCACCCAGGGCTTGGGAAAACCTTTCGGGAGGTTCCACTGGTAATCGGCAGAGAAGGCTCGCTGGTTCGTTATTGCGAACAGAAGACACACGAAGATCAGCGATGTCCGCATCGAGGTTATTTTTGAAGGCGTACGATTTCAAGCGTTTCCAGCATGCGCACGGAGCGCGCGCCGGCCTTATCGTGAGGGCAGACTAGGCGGAACGGACCCTGGTATCCGAAGAGCGGTTTCCCGTCGCGCTTGTCGGCCACGATGATCTGTTCGTTGGCAAATTGCGCGTCGATTTCCGCGAGCGTGAACACGACCTGGTACCCATCATGCGCCTTCGCGAGGAGGTAACTGGCGAGGGCCTTGCCACGAAGCTGGCCTCCCAGAGGAGCGCCCGCCCGCTTCAGAACTTCGCGCAAGGGAACGCCTTCGTACTCGACCTCCGTGCCATCCTGTTCCGGGATCGAGGCTTTCTCCCGCGGCATGGCGGCGAGATCTTCCGCTTTGAGCGTGAGGGGCGTGGCGATATCGCCGTTCACCACCAGCGTTGCGGGGCCGGACTGAGCCGGCGGCTGCGATTGGGGGGCCTGGGCGAATACGAGGCTGAGCGAGACTGCGGCGAGAACGGAAAATCGGAGAAACGAGGGGCGTCGAGACATGGAGGTCTGTGCTCCTGACACTTAATGTTGATACGGCACGATGTAAGGTAATAATTTTAACATGTCAATGACATTTATAAAGCGGAATGGGATAGTGCCAAATGCTATGGTTCAGGCGAAAGGATTCATTCATGGCTCTTTCGGCGAGGAATCAGCTCCCAGGCATTGTGGAGGACATTCAAATCGGCGACATCATGGCCCACGTCACAGTCAGGGTGGGCGAGAACCTGATCGAGAGCATCATCACGCGCCATAGCGCGGAGGAACTGAAGCTGAAAAAAGGCGATTCTGTCCGTGCGGTGGTCAAGTCGACCGAGGTCATGATCCAAAAGGATTAGACAAAATTCATGTCCCTATTGCGGAAAAACCTGAAATACATCCTTCCGGGCTTGATCCGTTCCGCCAAGGCTCGATCTTTGGGCACTACCTGGAAACTATTACTTCGACTGCCTAAATCTGCGCGCCGTTAATGTTTGCTGTTCATGGGCACTGCAAAGGCCTTGAACGGACCGGGATCTTTGTCCTTCAGCTTTGGATCGTTCAGATAATCGAGCTTGCCTTCGAGCACCCAGGCGGTATCGCCCACGCGGGTCACCGCCACCGGACCGTTAAAGCCATCCTTGAGTACTTCGATCTTCGCGGTGTTCCCGTCGATAGTCACGTGGTCGAGCCGCCCTACCCCTTCGATCATGAGGAACTCGTTCTTGCCCAACGGGCGCAATCCATCGGGGCGTGTGATCGCCTGGGACGGTTGAATCTGCGTAATGGCGCCGGCGGCGCCATCTTTGCCCACCGGGATCCGATACAAACGCCCGGTGGTGAAGGTATTGACGTAGATCGTATTGTTGTCT
>JBEKTF010000172.1:0-15772 GCA_049516355.1 Bryobacteraceae bacterium
GCGCCCTCGACATAGCACGCCGTTCCAATGCAGATGCAGGCAGTGTGCTTCGTGGGTGGAGTGAAGCGAAACAGATGATAGAAGGTGGCAACACCGAGAACCCTGCTCGGCGGGAGGCGGAGCTTTCGGGCGATTTCCTTCAGGAGCGGAGCGGACAAGCACCCATGGAACAGTTGCGCGGCGTGCAGGATCTCAATCAGCGCGTCACCGGAGTAGTGATGGCGAGCCATCACTTCTTCGAGTAATTTCTCAGGCCCTTTGGTTTCGGTCGGCCCTTTGATCTCGTTCATCGAACCCGCTTCCTTGGCGTCGCCTGCAGTGATGTTGTCGTCAGGTTACCGCGATATATTGCTCCACCGCTGAAAATTAATCTTCGGAAAACGCAGAAGGCCGTAGCCGGCGCTTTCCCTATGCGATGAACGCTTTTGCCTGTTGCAAAAAAACGCCGCCCATCGCATTGATCAGCGATGAGCGGCGTTTCCGTGGAAAGACGATTGAGTCTAGTTTTCTCTTTTCGCGTTCTTCGGTCTGCCGAACACCTGCGCGTCTATCGGTACGTTCACCTTCACGTCAGTGATCGTAAAGCCATCCCTCCCGTCAAGCCAGGAGAATGTGAAAGTGTACGGGAACTTGATTCCGCCAACGTCGCGATAATCGTCGTAATCGACCTGCGTGGAAATACGGCCGACGGGCGACTTCCCGTAGCGGATCAACCGGCGAAGCAGGTGAGTGTCCTTGTCGAAAAAGAGCGTCGCCAGCAAGCCCCTGGGGCCGGTTCCCTGGATGATATTGACTCCGTGACCGTTGATGGTATCGTCATAGCCGGTGCGCAAATTCGTCAGCACCTGCTTGATCTGCCCGGGAAAAGCAAGCTGCGCTTCCAGTCTTTCCCCGTCCAGCTCAGTTCCGGTCACTTCGTATTCGCCCAATACCGAGCGTGGCGTGTTGATCCAACCTATCTTGCCGTCATAGGATCTGGTCTGGTCTCCCCGGTCGGGGTTCTGGGGGAACGTGGTGAGTACGGTGCGCTGATCCGGAAATTTCGCGAAGATCTGGAACCGCCCGCCCTGGACGCGCGCGTAGCCTCCGTTTTGCGTACCGGTCTCGATAAAGCTCTTGAGACCGGCGAGCTTCTGGGCTCCACCGAGCGCTGTTATATAGTTGTCAAGAATCTGCTCCGGGGGAAGCCCCTGGGCATTCTTCTGAATGACGGTTTCCGGCTCGTCGTTGGGAGAGCTATACAGATGATCCAGCGTGAGTTCGGTCGCCGGCTTTTCCTGGCCGCGATGGCAGGTCCAGCACGTGATCATCTGTGTGCCACCGAAATTGGTTTTGTTGATGGCAGCCACCATGTCCACCATTCGGCGCGCGATTACCTTGGTCGGCATTGTGTCGGCGACCCAATTCACGGAGTCGAATCCGGCGCCGGGATGACAGTTCGAGCAATCCCACGCTAAAGCTCCGGCCATCACGCCCATAGCGCCCAGGAAATCGTCGACGGTGAGGCCCTTCAGTGTAGCGGTGGTGACGTTCTTGAAAGTCTCTCCCGCTGTTTTCAACCCTACTACGGGCGCTCCCGCGGCGGCGGCTTTTGGCGCTGCCGCGGCCTGCGGAGCGGCGAGGCCGCTCGACGCGATACCGGTCAGGCACAGGGCTGCCAGTGTGGTGACCGCAAGTTTCTTCGAGTAGTTCATATTTGTCGTTCCCAGAGTACGGAAGTGGGGTAATTTTTGCCTTTCCGCATCAGAGTATATTACACGCCTTCGTTATGGCAAGTTTTTTGTAAGTTTTCCATCGGTTTCACTAATCTGACCGAAGCACGCTCATCCCTGCCTGTTCCCCGGCGGCGCGGCCTTGACACCGGCCCGGCATGCATGATAGCGTTCGGCGTTAAATCTATAATGGAGGAAGATGTCCGTCGCGCTCCCGTTGTTTGAATCGAACTGCGTGGACACTTTGCACTTTCAAGGGGAACAGATGAGCTTCTTCAGGGATTCGCTACGGACCGGGGCCACGGTGCTTGCCGCTTTTGTTTTAACGGCGGCTGTCGGAATGGCTGAGGATTTTGACGGAAAGAGGGTGGCGGCCGTCGCTGGGAGAAAAGACCTCAAGCCGACGCCGCGCCTCGCGGACGGCCACCCGGATCTTGGGAATGACAAAGGCGCCTGGGATCCTCCCGGCGTGGGCGATATCTCGGGACATCGCGGAGGTTATGCGGGGACGGCGCCACCGGACAAAGTGCAGGACCTGCCTGCCCTCCCTTGGGTCAAAGAAGCCTACGCGAAGCACGATGCGATCAACACGAAAGACGATCCCGAAGCGCTTTGTTTACCGCCCGGGATCCCGCGCATGTATGCGACCTCGTTCCCATTCCAGATTTATCAGCTTCCCAACCGCATTCTGTTCGTCTTTGAAGGGGGAGCGCATATGTGGCGCGTGGTCTACACCGATGGCCGCAAACATACGCCGCCGGATCAGCTGAATCCCACTTTCCTCGGTGAAGGCATCGGCCATTGGGAGGGTGACACACTTGTAGTTGACGATACCGGCTTCAATACCAAAAGCTGGCTGGATGCGGCCGGTCACGAACACACCGAACAACTTCACGTGGTGGAGCGGTTTACGCGCGTGAACGAACTGATTCTTCACTACGAAGCCACGATCGAAGATCCGGGCGCATATACGAAGCCATTCACGGTGGGTTGGAATATCCTGTTCCATCCCGGTATGGAGCCCTACGAATATATCTGTCAGGAAAACAACGCCGACATAAAGCACCTCGTTGGCAAATAGCGGAGGCTGCAATGTCATACGCGTTGAAGGCTTTGGTGGGGATCGGCATGGCCGCGATCATATCCGGCCACGTAACGGCGCAAGGCCTGGTCACGCAGCGCAACTTATCGCTCGCGATGGCGAAGACCATCGCCGAAGCGACGCTCGCGGAGTGCAAGTCGAAGGGCTTCCACACAGCGGCGGCAGTGGTTGATCGCGCCGGTCAGATCCTTGTGATCTTGCGCGACGAGGAAGCGACCGCTCAGGTGGCGGAGATGGCCCGGCGTAAAGCCTATACCGCGCGAATGTTCCGGACCTCGACGCTGGAGTTTCAGAAGCGGACCACGCCCGATACGCCTCTGGCCGCACAACGCGACATCGCCGATATCCTGGCGCTCGGCGGAGGAGTGCCCATTAAGGTGGGCAACGACACCATCGGCGGCGTCGGCAGCGCGGGCTCGAGTCTGGAACAGGATGACGCCTGCGCCAAAGCCGGTGTCGCCAAAGTGGCGGAGTTCCTGAAGTAGCTGTACTTTCAGGAACACGCGCAAAACGGGTCGCGTCCACGCCACCGATGCGGAAAGTTCCTCGAATTGCCGGTGGTGCGGACAGCGCCCTTTGCGCTTCTCAAGGCAAAAACCCAGCCACCCCTTCCTCAACCGAAACGGACCAGTCGATGTTGCTGGATTCAATGTCCAGGAAAAACAGGCGAGGGTCCTCGTTGACATACGCAACGCCATGTCCCGTGCCCGCATGATCGACGGCTAACCCCAGAGGCCGCCCACTTACCGCACTATGAACCTCTGCCCGAAAAGTCCCGGCACCGGTGGGCTTCTCGTTTGTAGTCGCCCACTTGATGCGCCATTGACTGCTCTCGATATTGAAAGAGTCTGTTGACGCGTTACCATGGCCGGACCACGTCCCCAGAGGCCGCCATCCGACTGCCGCTTGCCTGGCCGGTTTGGGCTCGGACCGGCATGCGCCAACCAGCAGAGCGGCCACGAGTAAAGCGAGCTTCATCTACTGCGTTTCACGCAAACCAATCTACTGGCGCAAACCAATGACTATGTTTTGCTAACCCGCCGGGCTCTGTCAAGAGGGCCAAAATACGCCGTGCTAAACTCAACGCCATCTCCCTCCGTCCGTGAGCCCGATTTCCAACGCCGCAGACTATGTCGATTCATGTTTCGCTGAATCATAAAACCCGATATCGATACGACCGCCGGATCAATCTCGGTCCCCAGGTGGTCAGGCTCCGTCCCGCGCCTCATTGCCGCACCTGGACCTGGTGGCGGAAATGGCTGTTTTCAATCCGTTCGACTTCTTCCTGGAACCGAGCGCGGAAAACTATCCGTTCCCTTACGACGAAGCCCTTGCCCGTGAATTGCGCCCGTATCTTGAGACCCAGCCCGCCGGGTCCCGGCTCGCGGCCTGGCTCAACCAGGTGTCTCGTGAGAAGCTCCGGACCATCGACTTCCTCATCGGCCTCAACCAGAGGCTGCAGAACGAAATCGGCTATGTGATCCGGATGGAGCCTGGCATTCAAAGCTGCGAGGAGAGTCTCGGCCTGCGAACCGGCTCGTGCCGGGATTCCGCCTGGCTTCTGGTCCAGATCCTGCGCCATCTGGGACTGGCCGCGCGGTTCGTTTCCGGCTATTTGATTCAGCTCGCGCCCGACGTGAAGCCGCTCGAAGGCCCCGCCGGCCCTACCTCCGACTTCACCGATCTTCACGCGTGGACTGAAGTTTACTTGCCTGGAGCCGGTTGGGTTGGCCTCGATCCCACCTCCGGTCTCCTGGCCGGTGAGGGACACATTCCGCTTGCCTGCACGCCCGACGCCAGCAGTGCCGCTCCGATTTCAGGCGCTCTCGAAGCTTGTGAGACCGAGTTCTCTCACGAAATGACCGTTCACCGGATTTTCGAATCGCCCCGCGTCACCCGGCCCTACAGCGAACAGCAATGGCAGGAAATCCATGCGCTCGGCCACTGCGTCGATGAGAAGCTACGCGCGGGAGACGTCCGCCTGACCATGGGCGGTGAACCCACTTTCGTTTCGATCGACGATGCCGATGGCGCCGAGTGGACCACCAGCGCGTTCGGGCCGAACAAACGAAGGCTCTCGGTGGATCTCATCCTCAAACTGCGCGACCGGTTCGCCTCCGGTGCGCTGCTGCACTTCGGCCAGGGCAAGTGGTATCCGGGTGAACCGCTTCCGCGCTGGGCGCTTGGTTGCTACTGGCGCAAAGACAGCGTGCCGATCTGGAGAGACCAGTCTCTCTTCGCGAACGATAACGAGGATTACAAATACAACGCCGCGGATGCGCGCCGATTCCTCGAAGCTCTGACGTGGCGGCTCGAAGTCGATCCGCAATTCATCATGACGGCCTATGAGGACGTCCTCTACTATCTGTGGAAAGAACGGCGGCTGCCTGCGAATGTCGATCCGCGGGATTCCAAACTGAAAGATCCGATCGAGCGCGCGCAGTTAGCGCGGGTCTTTGAAGAAGACCTGGGCAAAACGATCGGCTACGTGCTTCCCTTGCGGCGGTTCCCGGGCAGATCGGGGACGCCTTACTGGACAAGCCATCCATGGTTCCTCGCGGCCGAGCGCCTGTTTCTCGTACCTGGCGATTCACCGATGGGCTATCGGCTGCCATTGGAATGTCTGCCATGGACCAAGCCGGAAGACACCGAGTGGAGTTTCGATCCCGATCCCTTCCAGGAACGGGACAAACTTCCCGAAAGACCCGTGCGCAAGCAGCACCTTTTCACGCAGAAGGCGTTCAAGGCCGGCCCCCCGGCGAGCCGCGAGCGCCGCGAAATAAAACCCAAACCGCCAAAGAAAGGTGAATCCTCGGCGTGGGTTTCGCGGCCTGCGATCTGCATCCAGGTGCGCGAGGGCAAGCTGTTCATTTTCATGCCCCCCGTCGAATACCTGGCCGATTATCTCGATCTCATCGCCGCGATCGAAGATACCGCCGCCCATCTCGGCATGCGGGTGGTGATTGAAGGCTACACGCCGCCCTACGATCCACGGATTTCCGTGCTCAAGGTGACCCCCGACCCGGGCGTGATCGAAGTCAATGTCCAACCCGCGGAATCGTGGGAAGAACTGGTGGAGAATACAACCGAACTCTACGCCCTTGCGCGGGAATCGCGTCTCGGCACCGAAAAGTTCATGCTCGACGGGCGGCATTCCGGCACCGGCGGCGGCAATCACGTCGTCATCGGCGCGTCGCTGCCGGAGGATAGCCCATTCCTGCGCAGGCCCGATCTGCTGCGCAGCATGGTGGGCTACTGGCAAAATCATCCGTCGCTGTCTTACATGTTTTCCGGATTGTTTATCGGCCCCACCAGCCAGCATCCGCGCGTGGATGAAGCGCGTATGGATTCTCTTTACGAACTGGAAATCGCGTTCAGTCAGGTCCCCGATAAAGGCGAGAAAAACATCACACCCTGGCTCGTCGACCGCATTTTCCGCAACCTCCTGATCGACCTCACCGGCAACACGCATCGCACCGAATTGTGCATCGATAAACTCTATCCGCCCGACGCCGCATCCTCGCGCCTCGGCCTGGTGGAACTCCGGGCCTTCGAGATGCCTCCGCACGCGCGCATGAGTCTCACCCAGCAACTGCTGGTGCGGGCGTTGATTGCACACTTCTGGGAAAACCCCTATAAGCGGCCGCTTGTCTTCTGGGGAACGGCCGTGCATGACCGCTTCATGCTCCCTTACTTCATCGAGCGCGATTGGGAAGACGTTCTCGAGGAATTGAACGAAGCCGGTTATCCGTTCAAAAAAGAATGGTTCGCGCCCCATCTGGAATTTCGTTTCCCCGCCATCGGCTCGATCACGAAGCGTGGTATTCATCTCGAGCTCCGGCATGCGCTCGAACCATGGAATGTGCTGGGCGAGGAAACCTCGGCCGGCGGTACCGCGCGCAATGTGGATTCGTCCGTCGAGCGGATGCAGGTGAAGGTCTCGGGAATGATCGATCCGCGCTTTACCGTGCTTTGCAATAAACGCCCCATACCGCTGCATCCCACGGGCGTAACCGGGGAATACGTGGCAGGCGTGCGGTACAGGGCCTGGCAACCGCCTTCCTGCCTGCACCCAAACATCCCGGTTCATACGCCATTGGTGTTTGATATCGTGGACACATGGGCCGGGCGTGCAATCGGGGGCTGCACATATCACGTCTCTCATCCCGGCGGGAGAGCAAACGAACAGTTCCCGGTCAATGCCTATGAAGCGGAGAGCCGCCGTCTGGCTCGATTCAGTAGCGTAGGCCACACCCCGGGGCTGATGGCCGTGCCGAAAGAAGAACGTAATCCGGAGTTTCCGTTCACGCTGGATTTGCGCCGGTCGCCGTAAATGAGCATTTCCGTAGACACTCTCGTTTCTCCACTCCTGGGCGATGGATATAGCCCGGCTCCGGGGATCTACGACGAGATGTCGAGCGCCCCGGGCGTTTTCCGCCCGCACTGGGATGCTTATATAGCGTCCTTATCGGAAATCGGACGCGAAGAACTGGCTCGCCGCTGGAGAACAGCGCGTCAGCGCATCCGGGAAAACGGCGTCACCTACAACGTTTACGGCGATCCGCTGGGGATGGACCGGCCGTGGAACCTGGACGCCATTCCGATCCTGATTTCGCCCACCGAATGGCGAGAGCTGGAAGCCGGCCTCATCCAGCGCGCACGGCTCCTGAACTGGATACTGGCGGACCTTTATGGTCCCCAGAAGCTGCTTCGCGGCGGTCATCTTCCCCCTGCCATCGTGTTCGGGAATCCGGGGTTCTGGCGGCCCTGCCATGGCCTCCCCGTGCCGGACAACACTTACCTTCATCTGCTCGCCGTTGACTTGGCGCGCTCCGCCGACGGCCAATGGTGGGTTCTTTCGGATCGCCTTCAGGCGCCGTCCGGGATGGGCTACGCGCTCGAAAACCGGATCGTCATGGCGGAGACGTTTCCGGATCTGTTCCGCGAATTCCAGGTCCAGCGATTAGCTTCGTTTTTTCGAACCTTCCGCAACAAGCTGCTTCAGCTGTCGCCTTCGATGAACGCCAATCCCCGCGTTGTGCTCTTGACACCCGGACCGCTCAACGAGACCTACTTCGAACATTCCTATCTGGCGCGCTACCTCGGTTTCACGCTGGCGCAAGGCGGCGATATGACGGTGCGCGACAGCCGCGTATTCCTGAAAACGCTCGAGGGGTTGAAGCAGGTGGATGTAATCCTGCGTCGCGTCGATGGCGGTTTCTGCGATCCGATCGAACTGCGATCCGATTCATTTCTCGGCGTCGCGGGCCTGGTGGAAGCGGTGCGGGCCGGCAACGTTGTAGTTGCCAATGCGCTGGGCAGCGGACTGATCGAATCTCCCGCCGTGATGCCGTTCCTGCCCGGGCTCAGCAGCCGCTTTCTGGGCGAAAAATTGAAACTGCCTTCGGTGGCCACCTGGTGGTGCGGACAGCCCGCGGCGATGAATTATGTCCGCGATCACCTGGATAACCTGGTAATCAAACCCTCCTTCCCCGTCCAGGGAACTGAGCCCGTGTTTGGGGGCAAGCTCGGCGCCGACGAGCGGACGCGGCTTCTCGACAAGATGCAAGCGCGGCCGTGGGACTTCTCCGGCCAGGAATTGCTGCATCTTTCGACCGCGCCGGTATGGTCGGAAAATGTTCTCGCTCCGCGGCGCGTGGTGCTGCGCGTGTTTGTGGCGGCGGCGGGAGACTCCTGGGTCGTTATGCCCGGCGGCCTGGCCCGTGTTTCACCATCGATCGATTCCCCAGTCGTCTCGATGCAGCGCGGCGGGGGCAGCAAAGACACCTGGGTACTCTCGGATGGACCGGTGGATCATTTCACGCTGCAGCGTTCGCGCGATCTGCCGGTGGTGCTGAACCGGGGCGGATCGAGCGACCTGCCCAGCCGCGCGGCCGATAATCTTTTCTGGCTGGGCCGTTATGGCGAACGGTGCGAGCATCTCGCCCGCGTGCTGCGCTGCATTCTGGTTCGGCTCACGGGTGAATCCGGCGCTTCGGACACAGCCGAATGGAACTCGCTGATGAAGCTGCATGAATCCATCGAGACCGAGGATTCGCGCATGGCGGAGGACGATCCGCAGGGCCACCTGAATCCCGCGGCCGATTTCGAACAGGAGATCCTCTCGCTGATTTTTGAGGAGGACCGCCGCGATAGCCTGTTTTCGAATTTGAATCGCGTATCGCGCGCCACGGCCTCGGTGCGGGACCGGCTCTCGAGCGATCTGCTGCGCGTTGTCAGCCAACTCAGTTCGCTGGCCCGGATTTCCCCGGCCTCGAATCAGGAGGACAGTGCCGCCTGGGGCTACGTTTCCGCCGGTGACGCGCTCGCGGTATTGAACCGCTGCATCGGCACTTTATCTTCGCTACGCGGTATTGAGCTGGAAAACATCACGCGCGGCGTCGGCTGGCGTTTTCTCAGCGTCGGGCGGCGCATCGAGCGCTCCATTCAGATGGTGAAGCTCTTTCGCGCCACGATCGTGCCGCTGAGCCCCCAGACGTGGCCGATGCTCGAGATGCTCCTTGAGGTGGGTGATAGTGCGATGACTTACCGGTCGCGTTATTTCACGGTCCTGCAGGCCGCGCCCGTACTCGATCTGCTGATGAACGAAGGCGCGAATCCCCGCTCGCTCGCTTTTCAGTTGAAAGATCTCTCGGAGCATTCGACGGTGTTGGCTGGAACCCTGACAGCGGCGGAATGGCCCGTGGCAAAGCAGAACAGAGTGGAAGAAGTGGGCGCCAACCTGTTCGGGGCGGACGTTGTCGAACTCTGCCGGGCGGGTTCCGATGGCTCGCGCTGGCACCTGGACAACCTGCTGGGGGCGATGGAGATCGCGCTGGCCGCGCTCTCCGATGCGATCACCAATACCTGGTTCAGCCACGCGGAAATGGAGCGGTCCGCATGATCTACCAGGTGCGGCACAAAACCACGTACGATTATGAGGACCCGGTTTCGGTTTCGCATCATATCCTCCGTCTGACGCCGCATAACACCCGGAACCAGACCTGCAGACGAAGCGATATATCCGTGATTCCCCGCCCGCCCTCATATAGCTGGCACACGGATTATTTCGGCAATCGAAACACGGCGTTCACGCTGCTCGAACCGCACGACCGCCTCATCGTGGATGCCAGCATGGAACTGGAAGTGAACGCTTTACCGCTGCCGAGGTTTTCCGCTTCTCCCCCATGGGAACAAGTGCGCGATTCACTGGCGGCCGATTATACGGATGAGGGCCTGAACGCTTATCAGTACGTCTTCGATTCAAACCGCGTGACTGCAAGGCCGGAGCTGGCGGACTATGCGCGCGAATCGTTCGCTGACGAGCGTCCGCTGCTTGAGGCCGCGATGGATCTTACGCACCGGATCTTTCATGACTTCCGCTTCGACACCAAGGCTACTGAAGTCAGCACGCCGGTGGAGACGTTTTTCGAAAAACGCCGCGGCGTTTGCCAGGACTTTTCCCATCTGCAGATCGCTTGCATGCGGTCGCTGGGGCTGCCTGCGCGCTATATCAGCGGGTATTTGCGCACTTTGCCCCCACCCGGACGACCTCGGCTGGTCGGCGCCGACGCATCGCACGCCTGGTGCGCCGTCTGGAGCCCGGGCGCGGGGTGGGTGGATTTCGATCCCACCAACAACTGCGTGCCTTCGGATGGTCACTTAACTCTCGCGTGGGGACGCGATTACAGCGATGTCAGTCCGATCCACGGCGTTCTCCTCGGGGGTGCCGAGCACACGCTGAACACGGGCGTGGACGTCATGCAAATCGAGTAAGAATTAAAGCTTTTGGCCCTCTGGTTGCTTAGTTAAGGCCAGTGGCACAGGCTTCAGCCTGTGAAATGGCTTCTTATGTTGATCCGATTAGGCTACGATATTGAACTTGAAATTTCGCAACAGATGGCGGTAGTTGCAGTGCTGAATATTCATCCTTCCAGAAATGCCGACCTGGTGGAACCGGATCAGATTCAGATTTCGCAACAGGTCCCGAGGGACGAATACTTCGACAGCTTCGGAAACAAGTGCACGCGGATACTGGCGCAACCGGGTCCCCTTCGCTTGTGGAGCTCCACGCTCATCGAGGATTCCGGGGAACCCGATGCAGTCGACTGGAATGCTCCTCAGATCGCGGTCGATAAGTTGCCGCACGACACTCTTCGCTTTCTGCTGGCGAGCCGTTACTGCGAGGTGGACCGGCTCTCAACTCTGGCGTGGCAGATGTTTGGCAACACGCCGTCCGGATCTTCCGGATGGCCAACCGTTCAGGCGATCTGCGATTGGGTCCAGGGGCACATCGCTTTCGACTACAGCTCCGCGCACCCCTCCAAGAGCGCACTCGATGTCTACACGGAACGGAAGGGAGTGTGCAGAGATTTCCAGCACCTCGCCATCACGCTCTGCCGCGCTTTGCATATTCCGGCGCGTTATGCGACTGGATATTTGGGAGACATTGGCGTTCCCCCTGCCGGGCCGATGGATTTCAGTGCCTGGTTCGAGGTCTACCTGGGTAACAGATGGTGGACATTCGATGCCCGCAATAACACGCCCCGCATCGGGCGCGTCCTGATGGCCACAGGCCGGGACGCCGCGGACGTTGCGATCACGACTTCGTTTGGCATTTCGTGGCTCCGGAACTTTCAGGTAGTCACGGACGAAGTGGTCGCAGAGCCGTTAGTCCGCGGCGCCGCCTGAACTTTAGTACCCGTAAGGACCGACGTAACAAGGCGTCGGGATCCAGTTACCATACGCGTCGTAAGTGCCGCAAGGGGCTGGAGCCGCGTAGCCATACCCATAGGCCGGATATCCATATCCATAGCCGTAGGGAACTCCGAATCCGAGGCCAAATCCGCCCCCATAATAGCCGCCGCCCCGGTAATACCCACCCCCGCGGTACCCCCCGCCGCCCCGATAATATCCACCGCCACCGCCCGCGAAACCGTGGCCACCGCCACCACTAAAGTGTCCGCCACCACCGCCGCTAAAGTGGCCGCCGCCGCCACCACCGTGCCCGCCGCCACCTCTCTGCGCCATAGCACCCACCGGACTCATGAGCATCAGCACGGCGCCCGCCAGCATCGTCGGCAGAACCGATTTCCCGAACATCTTAAAGATCTTGTCTTTCATTGGAATGCCTCCAAACCTTCACCTTGACGGGAGCAAAGGAAGCACCAAATCGAATGGATTGATAACAGACGAGTTACGAGCGACGCTGATTTATATGCCTTGGCGAATACCACCACCCAGGCTGTGATAAACCATGGTCCGCCGGGAGACGCGACTTCAAGTCGCGTTCGATTGACTTATCTGGCTCTTGGCGGACTGGTGTACGTGCCGAAGTAGACGCCCTTGGCGCGAACATGTCCAGACATCGCTTTCACCAGATCCTCGCGCGAATTGATGCTCGGATCCAGCTTGGTATCCAGCGCGAAGAAATCGAAAACATAGTGATGCGGCGCGCCCGGCGGCGGGCTGGGACCGAAGTAACCGGTCACCCCGATGGCGAGACGCGGCACACCGTCGGCATACTTTATTTGAACGCTACCATCGTCAAGGTTGACGTTGTGCGGAACCCCTTCCGGAAGCCCGGTCGCCGTTGCCGGAATGTTGAAGATCGCCCAATGCAGCGTATCGTCGGCACTGGCCCCGGGCAAGGTGGACGCGCTCGGGCGGGATGCGACATCGGCGTCGTGAAAAATCAGCGCGATGGTCACAGCGCTGGCAGGAACACCGCTCCATTCGATCGCAGGCGAGACACTGCCCGTGGGCGCGTTTACGTTTGCGTACTTGAGAGGAATGACCCCGCCGTCGGGAAATCCGGGAATATTGATCTTCATCGGCGCGGGAGGCCCGCCGCCGCGCCCACCGCCGCCCCGGCCGCCTTCCTGCGCGGCCGCGGTGCCGGCTACCAGGCTTACCGCCAGTGCAACCGCGCCGATTAAGCCAGTTGGCGAAAATCGCATTCTCTACAGCCTCCTTGTATTTCCGTCCAATTATCTCCCGCCTTCTACTGATTGAACCTCGTAAAGCAAGAGACGTTGGCGACCGTCTTCAGAACGTCGCAATCCATGACGCTTGTGCTGCCTGTCGCATTCGGTTGGATTTGAACCTGATAGCTCCTGCCGTTCGTACATCGCACGCTCCAGTAGGCTCTCGTTTCTTTATCCATGCCCATATAGAATGCCGAGTCTCCGCTGCATCCTTCACCCGCAATCTGACCAAGTAATGACGCCTGCGCGCTGGTCCCGAGTGCCGCCAGCCGATCATGGGCGGGATTGCCGGTGTTTTGCATAACGGGGGTTTGGGTCGAAGTGATTGACGCCGTTTCCGGGCGCCGCATTATTACGCTGCCGATTATAAACATGAGAACGAGAAGGGCGAGCCCACCCAGAGCCACATAGCCAATGAACTTGCCGACGCCGATCTTTTTGGGTTCAAGCTCACGCCGAAATTCGAGACGGGCCTTCTCTTCCAAATAGATCTTCTCTCGCTCTTCTGGTGTCAGCTCGGGCATCGTTTACTCTGGTTGCGTTTCCAGATCCTCATATGAATCGAAGCCATCTGGCAGCACGTTTCCGGCTCTCGTGAGCGCAACCAGCTTGTCAACGTCCTCGATGGTGCGCATCTGCTTTCGGAGGTTCTGAATTGCCTTTCGGCGATTCATGAACTGCTCGTCCGATTCGCCTATCCGCCTTCCGCCCGTCTCTTCGACTATTCGCTCTTTGCCTCTTCCCATGAGGAGATGATATCAGCGATATCACGCCTCGTTTCGTTGATTCAAGCAGGGTAATGGTCCGTTTGTTCATTTCATAAAGTGACACGACACGCTCAGGAATAGCCGCAGCAATGTCCTCGAATATGAACTGGATGGTCGGTGCCGCGGGGCTCTTCATAAACTAGCGGACATGATACCAGCGTTCGTAACTCCTCTGTTCGGCGCTACAACGGGAAAAGTGAAAACTTGACATCCCATGCTATCGTTTAGTTGGGCGAGATGCTGTTCGCACTTCGCCTTTTTTCACGTAGCACGGCCAAACCGGGAGTCCTCGGTGAAGCACAAAAAAAGAGACTGGGATTCAATCCTGTCTCGTTTCTCAAGTGTAGTGACGATCCTCAAAAATCTGGGGGATCTCGGATGGACAATCTTTAAGATCTTCCATCCGCACCTGACCTAACCCAACAATGAAAACGCCCTGAAAGGCTTTCGGGCCGATCAGGGCGTTTTGTCGCGATTCACTCCACGTCGTCTTTGAACGAAAAGATCGGATTGATATCCACCGGAATGTTCGCTGTCCCCGCGAGAGCTGTCCCCGCGAGAGCTGTCTTCAACTCTGTAGGCATGCGGTCGTATTTCGTGAACCACGCGTCGACGCGTGCTCGATCCCCCGTGGCTTCCATTTCCAGCAGCTCTTTTGCAAGAGTCGCGAGCGTGCCGGGGATCCGCGCGAGATCGATCGCGTAGCGCCCACCCGCATAATTGAGTGCCCTCTGTTCCGTCAGATAGCTGAACTCCATCATTTCCGCTCTGCCATGCGCCTCGCCCGTGCCGAACCGCAGCGTGCGGAAAATGCCCGCGACGTACGACGCATAGTATTCCTCCAACCGTTCCTTCGGCAGTGCCCCGTGGTCCACCAGCCACTTCAACCCGAACATTCCCACTACATCCGCCTTCGCTTCTTCGAGCCCGGAGTAGGCTGGTCCGATTGCTTCCCGGATGTCCACCCGCTTGCCGCCCCGCTGCGCAAAATCGGGCCCCAGCTCATGCGAGATTTCGTGCATCAGCGTCGATGACAGGTATCCGTCCGCGGAAGCTTTCGCCGCCTGCGAGGGCTCCATCAACTGCCGCGCGATAGGCAGAATCACGTAGTTGACGCGGGCGTCCATAAAATTCTTGAAAAAAATCTTCTTCGTGCCTTTTTCCTGATGGATGCGGGGATCGTTCGGCAGATTGTCGGCTACCGCCTGGTAGCCATGCCGGAGATCGCCGGCGCGATAAGGGGCGTCCATTACCTCCATGGGTGTCAGATGGCCGCGCTTCGAGGGACGCGCGGAAGCATCCACCGGAAGCGCGTCTTCTATATCCGGCACATACTTCTGATACACCGCAAGACGGCGGCTCTCGTCCTCGTTGCGAATCAGAACCGACGCGCCGAACGAGGTCTTCACGCCCAGCAGATCGTCGAGATACGTTTCGTAGGAAGCGAAGATCACATCGAACTTCGGATCCTTCAGCTCCAGCCATGCCAGATCGCTTTTGTAATAATCGCTGCTTAGAAGAGCATCCGCGCGAAGCCGAAGAAAGTTCGCGAACTGAGCGTCCGGACTGAGCGCGGCCGCCTCGCGCAACGCCTGCGCCATCCTCACGAGGAAAGGCTTGTACTCTTCCTGATAGGGGACGCCGATCAGCCGGTTATTCCGCCATTTCACTACGGTATAAGGATCGTAGATCGCCGCCTTGTCCTCGGGATGCTGTTTGACGTATTGCTCGATGCGGTCGCGTGTCAGGTCATGGGGATACAACTCGTGCCCGGGAGGCATCGGCGGCGCGCCGGCAAAGGGCCGATTCTCGTCAATCAGATCCCAGCGGCCGCCCATGATAGTGAGCAGGGTCTTCAACGCGGGATCTTTGGTGCTTTTGTAAAGCGCGAGTCCGTCGAGATCGCTCTGCCGCCAGTAGACGTTATCGAGCAGCCTGCAGGCTTCGACAAGTTTGTCGACCATCTGGCGCTCCCGATCCGTCAGTCCGGCTGCGTGGAAAGGCATCTCGACGTTCTTCCATTTCGCAAGCCGCGCGGCGATATCGGGATTCTGCGCGCTTGCCAGCGCGGCGCAAGACAACATCTGCTTATCCGGTTGACTCAGCAAGCCCCAATACATAGTGTGGATGGGTGCCGAGGCCGTCGTTTCCCAAAACACTGCGGCAGTTTCAAAGCGACTTCGCCACCGAGGAAGCCTGCCAGCA
>JBEKTF010000173.1:0-11832 GCA_049516355.1 Bryobacteraceae bacterium
TGATCGAGCGGCACCTGATTCTGATCCCAGAAAGTGCCTGAGAAAAGAGTGTTATAGATGCTGCGGCCATCGACCATCACCAGCATCTTGTTCGCGCCGCGCCCGTTGAAGCCACGTGAGCTGATCGCCCAGATATTGGCGGCGATCTGGGCGACCTGAATACCGGGTACCATCCGGAGCAACTCCGGAACGTTCGCAACACCGGACCGGCGTATATCCTCGGCAGTGATGACGAAGACCGCCGCGGCAACCTGAGAGAGGTTCTGATCCTTCCGGCCGACGGAAGTGACTTCAACCTGTGTCAGTTGTTCGATGCTGAGCGCCGCCAGATCCGGCGCGCTTCCGGCGGTATCCGCGTCGGCCGGTCTGGCGGGTCCGGCCGCAAAAAACAATAGGAACGCAATGAACAGGCTTCGGGATTGCATGGGATTCATTTCGACTCGAGTTCCGGTATCAGTTCTTTCGCGAGCAATCGCTCAATGGCGCCGGGCTCCACGGGACGCGAGAAGTAATAACCCTGCGCAAACCGGCACCCCATCTGTTTCAGTACCGCCGCGGCTTCTTTGTCTTCGATTCCCTCGGCGATCACTCCGAGGTTCAGGTTGCGAGCCATGTCCATGATGGTGCGAACCAATTCCCGTTTCTCCGAATCCTGGTGGCCGAGATCGACGGTAAATGAACGGTCGATTTTGATCGAATCGAACGGAAGCTGACCGAGATACCCCAGGCAGGAATAGCCGGTCGCAAAATCGTCCAGTTTGAGCCCGACACCGAGTTTCTTCAGCGCCAGCAGAACCCCGCGCGCTTCCTCGATATTGTCGAAGACGCTGCTTTCGGTAATTTCGATCTGCAGCGCCGAAGGTTCGAGTCCTGCCTCCTCGAGAACCTCCTTAACCTGGCTCAACAGCTCAGGGTCCCGAAGTTGCACGGGGGAAACGTTGACCGCCATATCGAGAGCTTCCGCGCGCGGCCAGAGACGGCGCCACAGCTTGATCTGTGCACAGGCCTCGCGGAGCACCCACAGTCCGATTTCGCGGATCATGCCCGTCTCCTCGGCCATGGGGATGAACTCCGAGGGAGGAATCAGGCCACGGGCGGGATGCTTCCAGCGCAGGAGCGCCTCGAAACCGCAGATTCTCTCGCTATCGAGATCCACGCGAGGTTGATAGAAAACCACAAGTTGACCTTTGCCGATTGCGATACGGAGATCGCTCTCGAGACGCAGGCGGTTCGCGGCGCGATCGCGCATCGGTTCGTCAAATACAGCGCAGCAGGCGCGCCCACGCGACTTGGCCACGTACATCGCGGTGTCGGCCTCGCGCAGGATGTCCGTAACCGTATGATGGTCCAGTCTTGAGACCGCAATCCCGATGCTGGCGGAGGCGAAGAATTCCTGGCGTTCCAGCTGAAACGGCGGACGCATGGCGTTCAGCACCCGCCCGGCCACGCTGGCTGCCGCGGACGAGTCCGTCATTCCACCAATCAGAATGGTGAATTCGTCCCCCCCGAGACGTGCGACCAGGGGAACGTGGGGCGCGGCTCCCGCGCCGACCGGTTCCCGGTAATCCTGGACCGCCTCACATAAGCGGCGGGAAAACTGAACGAGCAACTGATCGCCGGCGACATGACCGAGGCTATCGTTCACCAGCTTGAAGCGATCGAGATCGATGAAGAAGACGGTAAAGCCCCAGGGGGCTTCCTCACCGGCCCGGAGCAGCGCGGCTTCGGCACGCTCGGAAAAGAGAGTGCGATTGGGCAAACCGGTCAGGGCGTCGATCGTCTTTCGCGCGGTGATGTCGCTTTGTGAACCCGCCATGCGGATGGGCTCGCCATCGGAGTTACACACAGCCATGCCGCGCGCCTCCATCCACCGATAATGGTTGTCCCCCGCGCGAATCCGGTACTCGCACTCAAAGGCTTCACTGGCATTTTCAAGGTGTTCAGCCAGACCCTGCCTCAAGCCGGCCAGATCCTCAACATGGACGCGGGAGAGCCATTCTCCCGGCGAATCTCCAATGTCGCCGCCCTGGAGGTCGAGCATATTCTTCCAGCGCTCGGAGTACTCGATCCGGTCCGTCAGAAGATCCCAGTCCCAAAGGCCGTCGTGAGCCGCGCGCGCGGCAAGCGCGTAGCGTTCTTCACTATGCTTGCGCGCAGTTTCGGCGTGTTTTCTCGAAAGCTGCGAGCGGATCCGAGCCAAAGCGACGGCGAAATCGACCGGCTTCGTGACGTAATCGTTGGCGACCGAATCCAGAGCCTCGGCGACCTTGCCGCTATCGGCCACGGCCGTGACCATAATCACGGGAAGCTCAGCGGCCGAGTGAAGCATTCTGAGTTCACGAAGGACCTCAGAGCCGGACCGTTCCGGCATCATCTGGTCCAGCAGGATCAGGTCAAACGCCTGCTGATCCATCATGCGGAGGGCCTCGGCGCCATCCCGTGCGACTTCCACGCGAAAGCCTGCCCGTTCAAGCCGCCGGGAGAGCATGTTCCGGTTCATTTCCTCGTCATCGACGACGAGCAACCTATCCTTCATTGACACTGTTTCCCCGGTCATTGACATTGTTTCCCCCGTCGCGCGGTCAGGTCCGCAATCTGAGCGGCTAGCTTCGCGAAGTCGATGGGTTTGGTTTCAAAAGCGTCGCACCCGGCACTCAGGGCGCGTTCACGGTCACCGGACATGGCATGGGCGGTGAGTGCAATGATCCCGATTTCTTTAGTCAGAGGGTTTTCTCTGAGCATGCGGGTCGCGGTCCAGCCATCGATTTCCGGCAGACTCATATCCATGAGAATGAGATCGGGCGTGGTCTCAATCGCCATCAGCACGCCCTCGCTGCCCGTGGTTGCGAGCGTTACCTGCCAACCCTGGCGCGTAAGCCGCCGCGACAACATATCGCTATTCATTTCGTTGTCTTCGACCAATAGAATCCTTAGCAATCAATCACCAGTCCCGAACGCTTCGGAGTGAACTCCACGCGCTTCCTTGTCAACAATCGACTGTCCGGGTCGGGTGGTACATAGCCCCGATCGGGATTTCGGGCTATGCGGGCGTCCCAAGCTCCGCGGGCATCGCAGGCTATGCGGGCATATTCCGCCGGCTGGGGACAAGGAGAGTTTTGAAGGGATGGAGGCGAGAGGCCCGCGAACGACTACCCGCGGAGATTGTCGCGAAACAGACTAAGCCCTTAGACAAGCTGGAACGCGTGCAGTTGTTCCATGAGCTTCGTCTTCTCAAGCGGTTTAACCAGGTAGGCGTCGCACAACCCATGGAACGCTCGGGAGACGTCCTTCACACGGTCGAGCGCAGTGACCATGAAGATTTTCGCGCCATTGGGAGGTAGAACTGCCCGCGACTCTTCCAGTCCGCGAATCTCCTTTAATGCCTGGTGGCCGTCCATCTCGGGCATCATGATATCGAGGCAAACCAGGTCGTATGGATCGCCCGCATCCATGGCAGTGCGCACCGCCTCGACCGCCTCTTTGCCGTTTACCGCAATGTGGAGCGCGCCGTATTGCTTCAGGATCTGCTGCAACAGCAGCCGGCTGGTAAAGTCATCTTCAGCGTCTTCATAATGTGGCCCCGCTCTCCGGCGCCTGGGCGCCGCTTTCCATGCTTTCCATAGCTTCTCTTGCCGCGTGGAACTCCCGTTTCAGATCGGGAAGCAAGGCGCAGGTCGCTTCCATATCTCCCACTCCGGCCCTGGTTTCCATTTCAAACGCCACCTTTTGCAGGCAGCCGGCGCTCACGGTGCCGGCCGCGCCCCTGATGCTGTGTGCGACACCCTCTGCAGCGCCGGCAGCGCCCACGCTCAGATGCGATGCAAGCGCGGTAAGTTGCTTCGGCATATCCTCCATGAAGCCACCGACAATAATTCGAACCAGACCCCGATCCCCCATGAGCCGTTCCACCAGCGCGCCCTCATCGAACACCTGCGTGGACACAGCTTTCGGCGCGGTGGCTGCCGCAGGATCCCGTGGCAGCCACTTTTCCAGCACGGCGGCCAGGCTCCTCGCGTGAACCGGCTTGCTGATGTAGTCGTTCATGCCCGCAGCCAGGCATGTTTCCCGATCGCCCGTCATGGCGTAAGCAGTCAAGGCGACGATGGGGATTTCAGAATTGACGACGCCCGATTGCGGGTCGCGGATGCGCGCGGCAGTCTCGTACCCGTTCATCTCGGGCATCTGGCAATCCATCAGGACCAGATCGTAGGGATTCCTTCGCAGCGATTCGAGGGCCTCTTTGCCATTGGCCACGATATCGGCGTGGTAGCCGAGCTTTTTCAGGATGGCTCGCGCCACTTGCTGGTTGGAGAGGTTGTCCTCGGCCATCAGGATGCGCATCCGGCGCTTTTGAATTTCGGTGAAGCGCCCGGGGGACAGACCCCAGGCGGAGTCCGCGCTGTTATTCGGCCTCCGGCCGAGCGCCGCGTCCAGGGCTTCGTAAAGCTCGTCGTGTCTGGCCGGAGTGGCGATGTAACCGCCGGAACCAGCCGCATCGCTCCGTTGCCCCCCACTCCGATGCCCCATCCGGATCAAGGTGGTTCCCTTGAGCTCCGGATCGGCCTCGATACGGCCCAGCGCAGCGCCGCTTGTCTCCCCCGGCGTGAGATCGAGCAAGGCAACGCGGAAAGGATCGCCTTGCCGCACCGCGTCACCGAGCAAAGCGAGCGCGTTCTCAGCATCGGCTGCCTCACTCGGCCGGCAGCCCCGGTCCCGCAATAACGCGGTTACCTGCAGCCGGCCGGCTTCGCGGCGATCCACTACCAATATGCGTGCATTCTGAAGAGGGTCCTGAAGCGCCATCGCGGGGGCCGGAGATTCGGCAGGCTGCTTCCCGAAGACGTTGGTAAACCAGAATGTCGATCCCTTTCCCGGTTCACTCTCGAGACCGATTTTGCCGCCCAGCAGTTCCACCAGCCGGCTGGAAATAGCAAGTCCCAGCCCCGTGCCGCCGTATTTGCGGGTGGTGGAACCATCCACCTGGGTGAAAGGTGAAAAAATGTCGGACTGGCGATCGGCGGGGATGCCGATGCCCGTATCCTCAACCGAAATGCGAATCCTGGCGGAACGTTCTTCGTCCCCTTCGTCATTCCCTTCCAGGCGCGCCCTGACGATCACTTTGCCGCAGGTTGTGAACTTCACCGCATTTCCCCCCAGGTTGAGCAGGATCTGTCTCAGCCTTCCAGGGTCGCCCCGCAAGCGCAAAGGCACTGCGGAATCAATCAGACATTCCAGTTTCAGATCTTTTTCCCGGGCCTTGACCCGCAGCAACTGAGACGCATCCTCCAGCACCGTCCGCAGGTTGAAGTCGATCGTCTCCACTTCCAGCTTGCGCGCCTCGATCCTCGAGAAATCCAGGATATCGTTGATCAGCGTCAGAAGCGATTCTCCGCACGAGCACACGGCCTCCGTATATTGCCTCTGTTCGCTCGTGAGTTCGGTCTCGAGCAGCAGGCCCGCCATGCCAATCACGCCGTTCATGGGCGTGCGGATCTCGTGGCTCATGTTGGCAAGGAACTCGCTCTTGGCGCGGTTGGCCGATTCGGCGGCTTCTTTGGCCTCGCACACCACCATTTCGGCCTGTTTCCGCTCGGTAATGTCATCGGCAATTCCGACGACTCGCACGATTTGTCCCGTCTCGTCGCGGACAGGAAATGCCCGGTCACGCACCCATTTCAACTCTCCGGCAGGTGTTCGTATCCGGTATTCGCAATCGATGTCCTCCCCCTGCATCTGCCGCAGGAAAACCGCATGTGCCCGCTCCTGGTCGCCCGGTTCGACATCCTTCAACCACGCCATCGGGTTCCGGCAAAGCTCTTCGCAGGTCCGGCCCCAGATTTGTTCGTATGCGGGGCTGACGTAGAGTACCTCGGTACCTGCCGCGTTCATCATCCAGAAGACTTCTCTGATGTTTTCCGCCAGCTGCCGGAACTTCTCCTCGCTGTGGCGCAGGGCATCCTCCGCCTGCTTGCGCTCGGTGATGTCCGGACTCAGCCCGACGTGGCCGAGGAACTCACCGCCCGGCGACCAGCGCGGCGCCCCGTAAGAGGACACCCACCGCCACTCGCCATCGGGGCGCCTCGCGCGTGTTTCGCATCGGAACGACCTGTGGTTCTCGACGGCACGCAGAAATTCCTCCAGATACTTCGGTGCGTCGTCCGGGTGAATCAGCGGCTGCCAGTTACTTCCTTCCACCTCTTCGTAGGTGGTGCCGAAGAACTCGCGATACGTCCGGTTGACAAACCGCACACCACCGGCGGCGTCCGTGACCCACATCGGCGTGGGACAACTGTCCGCCATGATGCGGAAGCGCTCTTCGCTTTCCCGCAGCGCGCCGTCCGCGCGCTTACGTTCGGTGATATCACGGGCTATGCCGAGAATGGCACGGCTCGTACCCTCGAAAGGAATGATGGTGACGCTTGCTTCCAGATCGACAAATGAGCCGTTCTTGCACTGCACCCTGTATTCGGTCGATTCCTTTCCGGTTCCCGTCTTTTCCAGCTCCGCAAGCACCTGAAGGGCTTTGGACGCCTGGGCGGCGCCGAGCATGGAAGAGAGGTTCAGGGAGGCGAGGTCTTCACGCTCATACCCCAGCAGTTTCAATGTGGCCGGGTTGGCGTCCAGGATGTTGCCGTCGAAGTCGCGTATATAAAGGCAATCTCGTGAACCCTCGAAAAGTGCCCGGAACCGCTGCGCGCTGTCCCGCATCTCGCGGTCCACGCGGCGCCGTTCACTGATGTCATGCGCGATACCGGCCGCTCCGATAATTTTCCCCGCAGCGTCTTTCACGGGCGCCATGGTCAGCGACACATCGACATTACGGCCGTCCTTTGTCATCCGGACAGTCTCGCAATGGCAGAGCCCCTGCCCTCCCTTGATGCTTTCGATAATTCGGGTCATCTCATCGAGCCGATCGGCAGGGATCAGGATGGATATCGGTTGTCCGATGGCCTCGTCGGCCCGGTATCCGTAAATTGCCTTCGCGCCTTCGTTCCAGGCCGAAATGGTCCCGTCGAGTGTTGTGCCGATGATGGCGTGGCCGGACGAAGCCACGATGGCGGCGAGGTATCGCTGCGCATCCGCGGACGCGCGGCGCTCCGTGACGTCCTGCTTGAGAGCGATATAGCGGACAATGTCGCCCTTCGAATCCCGGACGGGAGCGACAATCATCTCCTCTGTATAGCGGGAACCATCCTTGCGCCGGTTGATCAGTTCGCCGTGCCAGCTGCGCCCCGCCGTCAGGGCATCCCAAAGGCCTCTGTAATAGGCAGGATCCTGCACGCCCGATTTCAGCAGACGCGGGTTACGTCCCATCACCTCCTGGCTGGTGTACCCGGTCATCGCCGTAAAAGCGGTGTTGACGTACACGATGTCTCCATGGCGATCGGTAATCATAATCGCCTGTCCGGCCTGGTCGATGGCTGCAGCCAACCCGATGCCGTTCCCAGGGACGCCGAGCTCGGCCTCAACCGGAGAAGCCGGGCGATTGCGCGGAGATCTCACTATTTACTTATCGGCAAAAAGCCCCGCATCTTTATAGCTCCGGAACCGTTTGCACCAGCGTCACGCAGAACTTGCCCGCGCAGCTGTCAAACGCCAGCGTTTCCCGACGGTGGTTCCCGCAAATCCTGTATGCATAGTCTTTGCCTTTCACTACGGAGGGCAACGAGAGTCCCACGCCGTGGGGCAGCACCGACTTCAGATTTCCGCCGATCATATTGACGATCTCGCCCAGGGCGTCGTGCGCATCATCGTCGTTTACAGCGGATTGATCGATTCGCATCAATCTGGAAGCAAACGCGAGGGCTTCGTTCCGGCAGCATTCCAGCAAGACCGCGCCCTGCCACGAGCCGGCATAGAAGACTGCCGCGGTGATCAGGCCGGTTCCGGACTGCATCCACGGTGTCGAGAATCAGGGAGACCAGTTCCGGTGTGAGTTTCCGTTCTCCCGATCGGAGTTGAGCAAGAATGTTTTCAACGTGGTGGGTGATTTTTTCCAGCGTGCCGAAGCCCAGGAATCCGCACGTGCCCTTGATCGTGTGCACAGTGCGGAAGACGCTGGCGAGGAGGTCCGCATCATCCGGCCGGCTCTCCAGACCGACCATCTCCCGGTCGAGCCGTTCGAGATTTTCGCTGCTCTCAATCACAAACTCTTTGATGATTTCGGTGTCTTCCATCGCGGTCGTCGCACAATTGGTGGACTGGAAGCCGGAGAGTCTCAAAAATCTTTGATCGAGGAGATTACGGAGGGACGAGAGAGGGTCAGGCTTGAATGCGCAGAAGGCGCGCAGCTGTTTTGCCCAGGATCTGGTCTTTATCTTTCGCGGAGAGATCCTTCAGCCGCTCGACCACTTCGACCGGGCGCTCATAGCCCATATCAAAAGGATAGTCACTTCCCAGTACGACCCGGTCCGCTCCCACCAAACCGATGAGGTTCATCAGGAGCGCATCATTATGTGTGATCGTGTCGTAGGTGAAGCGCCGTAAGTAAGCACTGGCCGGTCTCTTCATGTGTTTCAGTTCCGGCCGCACCACGACACCGTGGTCCAATCGCCCCACGATACCGGGGAGAGTACCCCCTGCGTGCGGAAGGAGGATCTCGAGCGAAGGAAATCTGTCGAGCACGCCGCCAAAAATCAAATGGGCCGCGGCCACGCCTGTGTCATAGGGATTTCCAAGCAAATTGCGCAGATAGAATTCGCCCGTCCGATCCTTGCCGATGGTCTCGACCGGATGCAGGAAAACAGGAAAGCCGAGTCTCTCGCATTCGGCATAGATGGGTGAAAAAGACGCGTCGTCGAGTTCTTTTCCTTTGACGGTGGTCGGCAGGTAAATGCCGCGAACTCCGGGCAATTTGGCGGCGCGCTGCAATTCCGCCAGCGCCAGCTGCGGAGCCTGCATGGGCAGCGTGGCCATCACTACAAACCGGTTCGGATGAGCGCTGTGCGCCTGCGACGCGGCATCGTTGAACATCCGCGACAGCTTCAACCCCAGATCGGGAGACGCCCAGTGCGTCATCGGCGTGGTCAGCGAGAGCGCGTGTATGTCGACGCCCTGACGGTCCATCTTTTTCAGCCGGAGATCCAGATCGATATAGTCCGGCGTAACAGCGGGAACGCCCGTCCATTCGCCGGTGAGCGACCACACCCCGGCGGCGCGCGTGACTTTGAGTCCGCTCGAAGGCCCCGCCGCTTCCGCCGCCTTCAGCCACTCTTCGGGATACCAGTGGGCGTGGGCGTCGATGACCGGACCGCCGTCGCTGCGCCGTGTTTTCCTCGCGTCAGCGCCGCGCGCGGTGAAAGACATACAACCTGCCGCCGCCGCAGCCAGGAACGTTCGCCGCTTCAGGCGATATGTTGAAGGAATCATTCAACGAAGGCGGTCACGGCTCGTTAATTCCGAGCCGTGACCGTGAGAGGGATCGTAACGAAACTCTACGGAGCGAGCGAAGCCGTATAGGCGGCGATCGCAATCATGTCGTCTTCGTTCAGCTTCTCCACTACTTTTTTCATCTGCGCCCCGGCCGAACTGGTGTTGGCCCCGATCTGGAAGTCGTAAAGCTGGCGCATGACGTAGATCGGATGAATTCCGGCCAGGCGGGGAATGTCGCCCAAGCCCTTCAGCCCTTCTCCATGGCAGGTGTCGCAGGCGATCGTCTTCCCCGACCCGCCTTTCTTGACCAGTTCTTCGCCTTTTTTGAGGCTGCCAACCGGCACATAGGCAATGAATCCGGAATGCGGGTCGCGCTCTTCCACCCTCTCCGGATCCTGCGGCAGCGTGATGATCCGATTGCCCAGCGCCTCCGTGCCACCACCCGGCAACGGGAGGCGCATACGGCCCCCATTGATCCAGGTTTTCGGTACTTCCTTAGCCTCGACGACCTTATACCAGACGGCAGGCTTGAGGGCGGCGAACCATTCGATGGCTTTGCGCATTTCTTCATCCGGCAGCCCTGCCGAGATGACGTTCATGCGCGCGGCGCGCAACGACGCCTCGTAGGTTTTGGGATCCTTTCTCAGGCCGGCCTTGAAATCCGCCATCTGACGGAGCATATATTCGACAGGCAAGCCCGCGAGATTCGCGGATTCGGGATGCCCGAGGCCGGACATAAGATGGCACGAGCCGCACGCCTGCGCCTGAACCCCATGCTGAACTACCGGCGGCAGAGAGGCATGCTCCTCGGGATACCAATCAGGCGGCGCGAAGGCATCGTCGATCTGGGCCTGCGTATAGGCTTTGGTACTGCCTGGGAGCTTCTTGGGGCCCTTTTCACCGCTGCCCGGCGGGGGATTCTTGTCGGGAACGGGATACGCCCAGTTCAGCGGCCCCGCGTTTTGCTCCTGAGCGATTCCGATTGCGGACACGGCCACCAGGCCAGATAGCACGAATATCAGCTTTTTCACAATTTAACCTCGTTTAACCTTAGGTTTAACTTCGTCAAACATTCTGGCACATCCATGGCAAGGCGTACACGGTAATACTGCACAGCCCCAACGAAGGACTGTATCACGTTGCGCGGGGACTCTTCCACAGAGGATCGTTCTTCGGGCCGTTGCTTTCGTTGACCGTCGCGAAGGTAACGTGGACTTTAGTCCTCGGTTTCCGAAGGTCGCCAACGTATTCAAATCCCCTGTCGAGGTGCGCTCGACCGTACGGGCTGAAGCCCATACCCACCTGGCGTGCGCCCGATACTTAAGAGATCAGGGGACGCCCCGCGATCCGCTCCAGAATCGCGGAAGGGGCTCGCTCCGGATTTTCCAGGCTGTCGCGTGAAACGATCACCGTCTGCTCCAGCGCCAGCCGGCCCCCCAGCACGGCATGAGGCACCATATCCGTGAAGACCAGCCAGGTCGAGCCGGGCGGCAGATCGAACCGGTATTTCGGGCAATTCCGCTGATATTCTTCGTTGCCCTTCAGCCAGTCGTGGAAGTGCAGCATGAACGCGTCGTAGGGGGAGCGGTCCACTACAGGAGCTCCGGCGTTGCTCAGCACTCGCGTGGCATCTCTGCGCAGCTTGTGCAGCGAGGAACAGGCGGCATTCACAAATTGGGCCAGTCCCGCCTTCCCGGCTTGCTGCTTCGCGAGCTTTGGGAAAGGGTCGGACGTCAACCATTCCCGCGACTGCTCCGGATTGACGTTCGTGAAGCACCGCAGGATCAGATCGCCAAACACCGGCCGCGTAGGGAACGCGTCCACGTGCAACAGATCGTTTCGTTTCTTGAGAGGCAGTTCCCTTCCCCGCTCTTCGATGGAACGAAAGCTCGCGTAATCCACTTTCCATGCGCGCGCGTATTCGGGAAGGATTCGCGCCATGAACTCAAGTGCGCACCGCGAATATTCGCGCATGGGCTTCCGTATTTTCTCCGCTTCAGCGGCGTCGGCAAGTCCCGTTACCTGGTCGATATTCGGCTTGTATGCGATGTTCTTGTGGAAACTGCGCGCATCCTGGGTCGCGCCCATGAGCGCCGTTCGAATTGCAGAGGGGATTTCGAAGCCCCCGTCCGGGAAAAAAAGGATGTCGCCCTGTTCGAGTACGGCCCGGTAATCGGCTGATTCGGAAGCGGATTGAAGCCTCACGCGCTCCCAGTGTACCCTTTAACGACCACTGAAAGCCGGTAGAATCGCGCGCGGCTGAAACAACCATGGGCGCTGCCCGCCCCCCTGCGTGCCGCGTCGAGACTTTCCAGAAACCTTCTGCCTCTGATTCAGGCAGCCGGCGGCATAACCAGCTGAAGGCCAAGCTTTTGCGCTTTTTGGGCAAGAGATCGGATCTGCTGTTCGCGGCATCGGGCTTCGTAGAATTCGATTCCTTTGTCAACGTACTGTTGCCCG
>JBEKTF010000174.1:0-10040 GCA_049516355.1 Bryobacteraceae bacterium
CCGCATGGACCGCGTGAGGATAGATAAGTGGCTATGGGCTGCGCGATTCTTCAAGACGCGGGCGCTCGCTGCGCGGGCCTGTGAACTCGGCCGGATTGAATCCAATGGACAGCAGGCAAAGGCTGCGCGCGAAGTGCGGCCGGGGGACATGCTGCAAGTCAAGAACGACGGCGGCGATTTTCAAGTGGAAGTGCTGCTTCTCAGCGACATGCGCGGTCCGGCGGCAGTTGCGCAGACGCTCTACCGCGAAACGGAGGCGAGCCGGGAGTTGCGCCTGAAACTGGCGGAGGAGCGCAAGGCAATGTCGCGTTTTGAAACGCTGCCGGAAGGCAAACCCTCGAAGCGCAATCGCAGAGAGCTAAACCGGCTGCGAGGCCGCTAACATTTTTTCTGATGCTATTCAACCCTTGTTTTCATAGCTCTGCGATACACCGTCACTTCCAGCCGCCTGGCCGGGTGTTAACTTGCAATCGAGAACCAGGTCGTACCCATGATGTACCTGGGCACTAAGCTGTGCAGTCCTCGAGGCTCTGCGTGGTAGAAAGTCAAAACAATGGGTGGCAGGCGCTCCCGATATAGGTGCGGCCGCGGTTCCAGCCGCGAGACCAAACTGGCAGTGGGGCGCCCCGCATCTTTTTTTGCCTTGGTGGCACAGACTTCAGTCTGTGGGTGGCACCGGCTTCAGCCGGTGGAAGCACTCCAATAACGATCGCGCAGGACTACTCCGTCTGCGGCGCCGCTTCAGGTTCCGGAGCCGTCTTGGTAGCTTTATCGAACAGGAAATTCAACGTCTTTTCCGTCTGGATATGCGATGCGATGCGATCCATCGTTCCGTCTTCGCTCAATCGCTTGCGCACGGTCGGCAGCGGCTCGCGGTTCTGCTGTGCAACGCGCGCCACTTCGCGATCGACTTCCTCATTGGTGACGCCGATTGCCTCGCGCTCCGCCACCTTACCCAGAATCAGCGAAGCCTTCACTTCCCGAATCGCCGCGTCCCGCTGCGCCGCCTTGATCTTGTCCCAATCGAGATTGAAGGACCGCGGATCGACGCCCTGCTGCGAGAGCGACCGCAGTCGCTGCTCCACGCGATTCTCAATCTGCCGTTCCACAAACGCTTCGGGCACGGGGAATTCGTTGGCATCCACCAGCTTGTCGACGATCTTGTCTTTCGCCGATCGCTGCGCTTCCGTCTCGCGTTGCGCGAAGATCGATTTCCGCAGCGCATCCTTCAATTCGTCCATGGTGCGGAAATCGCCCAGATCCTGCGCGAAATCGTCGTTCACTTCGGGCAGTTCCTTGCGCCGCAGACCTTTCACGACGGTGTGGAATCGAATGGTCTTGCCCGCCAGCTTTTCCTGCCCGTAATCCTCGGGATAAGTAACGTCGAATTCCTTCTCGTCGCCTGGCGAAGCTGCGAGCAGGTTCTCCGTGAAGCCAGGCATCGTTTCCGGCCCCCCGATCAGTACCGAAACTTCGTCCGATTTGATCGGCTCTTCCGCGCCCGAAACGCTTTCGAGCGATACCACCGCGTAATCCCCCTCCGCGAGCGGACGCGGGTCCACATTGACGTAGGTCGCCTTGCTCTCGCGGAGTTCCGCGATGCGCTTGTCGACATCCTCGTCCGTCACTTCCGGCTGCGCGTAAGGAACCTCAACGCCTTTATATTCGGCAGGCTCGAACTCGGGAAACACCTCGAAGCGCGCCTTGAACCGTACCGGCTCGCCATCGTGAAAATGCACGTCGGAGATGCTGGGCGTGCCCACCACGCGGAGGTTTTCTTCCTTCGCCTTCGCATCGAAAAACCGGGGAACCAGATGTTCCAGCACCTGCTGCCGGATATCGCCCGCAAAGTTCCTGCGTATCAAAGACTCGGGCACTTTTCCCGGCCGGAAACCAGGTAGTTTCGCTTTGCCCTGAAACGTTTTCGTGACCTTGCCGGTCTCGGCCTCGACTGCCTCTGCAGGAATCGAGATCTCAAGCTCGTGCTTGCAACCTTCAACTAATGCCAACTCGGATTTACCTCGGGGAGAAAAGAGTCCAAACCTTCAGGGTATCAGCTTTCACTTCGCCAGAGCTTCGTCGATCGCCCGCGCCAGATCTTCATACACAATGGTCTCCACGAAAGCCTGTCCACCCACGTAAGCGGTGGGCGTCTTCGAAACTCCGCGCGCTACCGCGGCCTGCCGGTCCTGGTCGACCAGAGCGCCGATGCGCGGGTCAGTCAGCGAGTTGAGAATGTCTTTCTGATCGAGATGATGCCGGGCCGCGAACTCGACCAGCCACGAATTCAGGTTTTGCGCCGTGATGCTATCCTGCTCCGACAGTAACTCCCGGCGGATCTCGATACCCAGTTCCGTATCCTGCTCGTAGACCCAGCGCGCAGCCAGTGCAGCCGGCCGGGCCCAATCATGTTTTCCCAACGGAAAATCGCGATGAATAAACAAAACCTTCGACCCGTATTTGGGCAGGATCTTCTGGTCGAGGATCGCCTGGAATCGAGCACAGTCGCCGCACTCAAGGTCCTCGTATATGAGGACTTTTACGGGGCTGGCTTTATCGCCTTCCATGACATCGTTGCGCGCCGCGAAGACGCTTTGGCCCGCCAGAGTCAGGCCGATGGTAATCAGCGCCGCCGCAATTTTCATAGCTGCATCGGGCTCTGCAAGCGGAATGTCAGTCTCGTTTCCGAAGGAATCCTGACCTTCTGTCCACTCGTCAGCACTTCCGCCCCGGTCCCGACTGCGGCTCCCGAACCGGCGCCGATCGCCGCTCCCTTGCCGCCGCCGGCCACGGCGCCAATGATTGCGCCCAACGCGGCTGTGCCGCCGATTACCCCGGCACTGCGGGCCCCGCGGGAACCGCTCTCGGATTTCACATCGGTCGAAGTGACGTCGATCGGCCTGCCGTTTACGGTGATCGTGGAGAGCGCCAGGGTAAGTGTGGTGCGGCCCTCTATTTTCCCGGACTGCTGTGCCGCGACCAGTTTAGTCAATACATCCGCTCCTCGCGGGACCACTTCCTGGCCATTTACGAAAATCGGCTCATCTAGACTAGCCCTGAAGGTTTGGCCGAGACGGGCAGTTTCCGAGTTCACCGCATCGATCATGCGAATCCTCACCTCCGTATCGACCGGAACCACGAGTCCCAGGGGACCCGGGCCATTCGAAGGATAGCGCTCGGCAGGCGGGTACGCGGCAGGCGGCGGATACGATTGCGACCGCGGTGGAGGAGGCGGCGGGTAGGCCTGATCCGAGAAAGTCACGGACTGTACCCGCTCGATCTCATAGGTCCGAATGTCACCGTTCAGATCCATGCGGACTTGTCGCGCAGTGCCACCCAGATAAGTTCCCTGCACTATCTCGCCGTTTCGCAGCGTCAGGGTATCGGCACTGAGCAGAGCGGCAGCCGAGCAAATGAGAATGCCTGTTCCTATCGAAATACGCATGTTCCCTCCCTCCAAATTCTACCCTCTAATGACCGGGATCGGGCCGATTCCGGTTGCAGGAATTTCAGATTTAACCGCGTTTGGCTACGGCGGGCGCCAGTTCCGCTACAACTTCTTTACCTTTTGCGAAGGCTTTGGCGTAAGCGTCTTTCTTTTCAAGTTTCGACAGGCCCGATCCGGTCCGGTTTACCTTCTCGAGACCCAGCCCGACGACGTAAGTGCCGGCGAATGCGACGGCAGCCTTCGGGATGAGACCGCCGCCAAGCGGAATCTTGCCCACCAGTTCGCGGGCCAAAGCCCGCCAGCCGAAAGCACCCGCCGCAATAGCGGCAATCTGCGCTTTCTGTTCGCTGTATCCGACGGTCTGACCGTGGAGAGCGGCCATGTGCAGCGCCATCCGGATCTGATTCATGGTCAGAAATGCGGTGTCGGTAGCGAATTCGCCCACCGCCCAAGGGAGATCGATGACGCTCGGGATCACGTTGGGAAGGGCCGTCACGAGCGAGAACAGCCCATTTTCGCGGGAAATGCGGTGAATGATCCTTTCCGCCGCCGCGTGCCGGAACAAAGGAAAGTTGCGGCCAATGGCCAGTTCGAGAGCGTGATGATCGGCAATGATCGCTTTCACCGTGGATGCCGCATTCGCCGGATGGAACGGGTAACCGTTCGAGGGCACGGGAACACCGTCCGCGCAAAGTACAAAATCAAAGCGGGTGCGCGGAGTGCCGTTCAGCCGATGAATGGTCCGAAGAGATTCCGCGCGCGCCCGCTCTTCCAGCCAGACGGGGACGAGAAACCGCTCCATCTCCTGGTAACTCTCTTCGCTTGCCGCCATCAACCCGACGTTCAGATCGCGCCAGGCCGCGCCGCGTATCTCATCCGCTTTCAAGCCGGCGTAGATTCTGCGAATGTCTTTTAATACAGCCAGGGACATAGTGTTCTTTTCTATTTTAGCTTCTGCCCGAAGAAACCGCTTTTCATCCTAAACCTTTTTCCACGAGCCGCCGATTAATTGCTACGAGATTAGTGGTGCCCAGTATTACCCGATCAGCGCAGGTGGTATAGGAAGCGTCGCGCCGGCGTGTTATTCGATGGAGCATGAAATCAAGCGTTTTGATTCTGCTCGCTCTCTCGTCTCTGCTTCAGGCGGGAGATACCGGAAGCCGGGTCGTGTACATCGGCGGGACCGTTCCGGGCGTGCCGAACAAATCCGTCGCGCGCATTGAAATACTGCAGGACGACGCGCTCAGACTGAGCCTCCGGGGCAGCTCGTTGACGATCCCGTACAAGGACGTCAATACTCTCGAGTACGGCTTAAGAATCAGCCGCCGATACGTCGAAGCGGCCCTGATTTCGCCCATCTTTCTGCTGGGAAAGAAGAAGACACACTTTCTCACGATCGGGTATGTGGACTCGGATGGAAGACAGCAGGCGGTCGTTCTCGAGGTAGGCAAAGACGACATCCGGCCGTTGCTCGTATCGCTTGAAGCGCGCACAGGCCGGCTGGTCGAATACCAGGACGAAGACGCGCGGAAAGCGGGCAAGGGATGACACCACGAATCGGAACCGGGTCGCTCTTATCCCTGCTTTTGCCGTTGCTCGTGCCTTCGCTGGCTTCGTGCGTCGAACCAGTGCCGCCGCCGCCCGATCTCTCGACGGTCAAACGAGTTTTTGTCGACCAGCTCGGCGGCGGCCGCACCTCCGATCAGATGCGCGATATGATCATCGCGGCCCTGCAGAATTCGAAACTTTTCGTCGTTACGGAAAATCAGGACCGCGCGGATGCCATTCTGCGCGGCTCGTCGGACGATAAGATCTACACCGAAGAACACAACACGAGCGACTCGATTGGCCTTCGCGCCAATTCAGGATCGGGAAGCAGTTCACGCAATTATGTGAATGGTACGTCATCCAACCAGACCGAAGGCGTCGGAATTACGGATAGCGAGACGAGTCACAGTAAAGAACGCCGCCACGAGACATCGGCTTCGATCCGGCTGGTGAACGCCGATGGAGATGTTCTCTGGTCGACCACGCAGGAAAGCTCGGGCGGAAAATTTCGCGGGGCAATGGCTGACGTAGCCGACAAGATCACCCGCCAACTGGCGGCCGACACGCGCAAAGCCCGTGCAGCCCATTGACTCAAGACAGCAGCGATTTGAGACAATAGCAGTAATTTATGGGTATACCGATTTCACAGATGTGGACGGTGGTGAGTTACGTGCTTCGCCAGCGCGCGGCCGGAAACAAGCGGTATCCGCTCGTACTGATGCTGGAGCCGTTGTTCCGCTGCAATCTCGCATGCGCGGGCTGCGGGAAGATTCAGTACCCGGCTCATGTTCTCAAGATGAACATGACCCCTGAACAGTGCTTCCGGGCGGTTGACGAATGCGGCGCCCCGATGGTGTCGATTCCGGGGGGCGAGCCTTTGATGCACCCGGAAATCGACAAGATTGTCGAAGGTCTCGTCGCGCGGAAGAAATACATTTATCTCTGCACCAATGCCCTCCTGTTGAAGGAGAAGCTCCACCTTTTTAAGCCCAGTAAATACTTGACCTTTTCGGTCCATGTCGATGGGGACAGAGAACATCACGATTTCTCCGTCTGCAAGGAAGGCGGTTTCGAGCTTGCCATCGAGGGTATTCGTGAAGCGGTCGGACGAGGCTTCCGCGTTACCACGAACACGACGCTTTTCGATGGCGCCGATCCCAAAGCCGTGCGCGGTTTCTTCGGTGAAATGATGGCGCTCGGCGTCGAAGGCATGATGCTTTCCCCGGGCTACTCCTACGATAAGGCACCCGATCAGCAACACTTTCTCGGCCGGGCCCGCACCCGTCGATTGTTCCGCGCCATTCTCTCGAACCGAAGCCCCGAATGGAAATTCAATATGTCGCCGCTGTTCCTCGAATTCCTGATGGGAAAGCGCCATTACGTCTGCACCCCCTGGGGCATGCCGACCTACAATCTGTTCGGATGGCAGAAACCCTGCTACCTGCTGCAGGACGGGTACGCCGACACTTTTGCCGAGCTGATGGAAGCGACCAACTGGGAGAACTACGGCACGGAATCGGGTAATCCCAAATGCGCGAATTGCATGGTGCACAGCGGTTACGAAGCGTCCGCAGTCCACGATCAGTTCAGCACCTGGAGAGGCTTTTTCGCGACCGTGAAAGGGCAGTTCGCGAAGTATACCGATGCGGCCGCCCTCAAGATGCTGGATGAGCCGGTGAAGCCCGTGCATGCACCGGCGGGACTGGTTCAGCTCAGCATCAAAACCGAGGCCGCCGAAGAGGTCGAAGCTTGAACCCGAATGTCAATGTGGACGAACTCGAGGTTGCGCCTGGATTCGAGCACGAGAACCTTCAGGGACGCGTATGGGAACCTTCCACCGAGGAAGAGCTTCGCGAAGGCCTGGAGAAGGCGTTCGACTATCGCGGCGACGTTACGATCACACGCAAGGACGGGACCTCTGTTGAAGGCTATATCTTCGATCGGCGCGTCGGCTCCACGCTCAGCGATTCGTTGATCCGGCTTTTCCCGAAAGGCGACCCGAACAAGCTCGCCATCCCCTACTCCGACATCGTCAGCTTAAGCTTTACGGGGCGAGATACCGCCGCCGGCAAGAGCTGGGAAGCCTGGCTCAAAAAGTATTGGGAAAAGAAGGCCGCGGGCGAGACGAACATTGAACTAACGCCCGAAAAGCTCGATTAGTGAATCGCGTTTTTCCGGTAGATCAACCACGCCGATGCGATCACTGCGAACGTTCCCGCTGCCAGCTTGAACTCAAATAGCCAGACATTGTGGATCTCGCCCGTCGGCACAATGGAGCACACAATCGCCAGCACGGTCACGCTCCATCCCGAGAGGGCGCTCACTCGATGCCCCACCTTCCAGGAACTTCCGAACATATAGACATACGGCAGAAAGCCCGCGATCACCATCAGGGATACGAGGGTCTGATACGCCCCTCGCATCGTGTCGCCGAACTGGCTCACAATCAAGAGCGCCGATGCCAGTACGCCGAGCGCCAGTATCGAGACGTACGGCGTGGCCCAGCGCGCATGGATCTTTGCAAAAGCCGATGGCAGCAGATGGTCCACGCCCGCCGCGAATGGCATGCGCGACACCGACGATCCCAGTCCTCCGAATTGCCCGAGAGCGGTCGCCAGCACAAGAACTGCAATCGCGGGTGAGAGCCACATGGCACCGAGGACCTGCCCCGCGGCTGCGCCTGCTTGCGCAAGTCCATCGATCTCGCTGATGTTCTCCGGCCGCAGTACCACGAGCATCGCCATCGTTGTGCCCGCATAAAAGATTGTCGTGAATACCGATGCGGTCCATGAAGCGCGCGTGATATCCCGCTGCGGATGGCGGATCTCGCCGCCCATAAACCCGACCATCTCGAGCCCGGTCATTGCGTAGGCGATGGTGGCGAGGAAGCTCGTTGTGTCCCAATTGAAATCCGGCAGCAAATGGAAGGGTGCCGCCAAACCGCGTTTCTTCCAGACCAGCGACGCCACGACCACCAGTGCCGCGCCCAGCACCCATGACGCGGCGGCGCCGAGATTCTCCGTCCACTTGCCGATTTTCAGGCCCACGATGTTTGTTCCCAGCGCGATCCAGATGGCAGCAAGCGATGACACCACAAGATAGGTCCGGCTGTTCGCGAGATGCTCGTACGAAGGGCCGAGCGCCGATGCCGCGATGCTCATATAGAATATGGCGGCGCTCGGGAACCAGAAGGCAATGCCGACCCAGTAGATCCAGAAGGCGAGAAAACCGTGCCACGGGCCGAAGTCGCCGCGAGTCCAGATGTAGAGCCCACCCGCCTCCGGATGTCTCGCCGTCAGAGACGCGGTAGCGATGGCGAGAGGAATGACGAAGAAGAGCGCCGCAAGCAACCAGAGCAGGATCGAACCGGGACCGGCATGGGCAGCGGCGGCGATCCAGCGCGTACCGACAATGCAGGCAATCGCGAACAGCGTGATATCCCGGAGACCCAGCTCGCGCCGTAACTTTGCGTGGCGGTCAGACATTTTCGTAGATGCGGAAAATCACGCTGGAGCAGGTGATCGCAGCCTCGGCCTTCATCAACTCCGAAATATCGACTGTTCGAATATTGAAGCCTTCCCGGCGCAGAATCTGTTCGGTGTTTGGAAAAGATGCCGGCATCAGAACCGTGTCTCCGATTCTTAATACATTCGCGGCTCCCGGCTCGTCTTCGGCCACTTCGATCACAGGGAAATCGTGAAAGGGCGAGAGATCCAGCCACGCCGGGTTGGCCAGTATCCGGCCATCGCCCAAGTCACCTGGAGCGCAGCAGGCGGATTTCAAGTGCAGGCATCCGTGCACTTCGACTGTACGGACGCGATAGCCAAACGGTTCGAGTTCGGCTTTCAGTTGGGCGATGCCGGCTTCGTTCGTGCGCTTTGACAGGCCAACGAATACATCCCGGCCGATGCGCATTACATCTCCGCCTTCGAGCGTGGCTGGTTCGCGTAACCTGCGCAAAGGCCGGAGTGCCGAAATCGCGGTAGCCAGGCTTTCGCTCTCCTTACGGCGGCTGGCCGCGCCCATTCTGGTAATGATCGCCAATTCGTCCACGACCACCAGGGGATCCTCCACGAAGGTCGCGTCCGGCAACTCCGGTTCGGCGGGCAATGAGATCACGCGCAATCCTAGTTCCGCGAGGCACCGCTCGTACTCGAGGTGCTGTTCCATGGCTCGCTGGATATCGATCTGCCGGCGCGCGAGCCAGGTCAGCTCGCACGATTCGAGCGTCGGGCTCACGGCGCGAGTCAGGGCGGCCAGCATGGCTTCGCTATTTTCGCATCAGCAAAACCGTTGTCTCCTTGCGGTAGAAATGCGCGCCCCAGAAAACCGCTGGCTCCCAATTCAGCCGCCATACATTTCGGGTGAAGTCGAGAATCTCGCGCACATCCTCGTCGATCCTAACGTGAAAGTGAATGCTGTAGTTCTGCTGCATCAACTCATCCACGGCCTGCTCGAACCCCGGAGAATCGGCGCTCCGATTTCCCACGTTCGCTACCCAATCGGCGTAGTGCGCCCGTTGATCGCATGTCTCATTTATCAGATGATCGAGCGGAGTCCGCGCGCGCCTTGAGTCGAACGTGTATCGTTTGTCCGGCACCTTCAGCAAAAGGACTCCGCCAGGCGCGAGGGCGTCGTACCAGGCCCGCAGCGCCTTCAGTGGAAGTGGAAGATGCTCGAGCACGTGGCTGGCGATCAGAAAATCCAGGCTGGCTGGAGCCACCGGCAGCTCGGTCGCGTCGCCTAACAGATCCGGGCGCAGGATGCTGCCTCGCAACTCGGGATAGTGGTCATCCAAATCCGCGCCGGCCAAGCGGTCCAGATACCAGACCTGCGCTCTCTGAGGTACGGGGAAGCGTCGCCACAATGCCCCGATTTCGATCCCGCGGCCGTGGAAATACCGCTGTAAATAACGATTCTCGACCCAGGTCAGTGGAGCTCGTCTTTCCACAATTTTATTGAGACGCTGCCTGCACAGTTATGTTGACCGGCGGGCTTGCGACCCCATTAACGGTAACAACCACCGGCTGCGCACCCACCGGAA
>JBEKTF010000174.1:10051-21825 GCA_049516355.1 Bryobacteraceae bacterium
GGCGGGATTCCAACGAATTCGAGAAATGCCTCGACGCCTCCGACTGTCACAGTAAGCGGCAGAAGCGGCTGCGGAGAACCCGTGAGAATTGTGGGGGGAAATCCAGTCGGAAGCGCCGGGGTAACATCGCCGTCTCCGGTGATGTACAACGTCGCGACAGAGCCCCGTTGTGCCGCGGGATTGGGGATGACGTTTCCGTTGTTGTCCGCCGCGATTCCCGGCGCGGAGGGCGCAATCTGGAACTGGTAGCCGGAGATCTGCCCGTTGTTGTTCAAGCCGAGCACCGCGGGCCCCGCGCCCGCTTCATAGGGAACCTGGATATTGACCTGGACCGGTGAAACGTAGAAAAGCGGAGCGGCTATGCCATTGACGGTCGCGGAGAGGCCCGCCATCGTATATGGAAACGGCTGGGTCGATGCCGGCTGGGTCGCATTTGCGAGTTGCGATCCAAAGACAGCCATAAGCATTCCCGGACTCGCCACCGCCTGGTACGACTCGGCATTTGTAACGCCGTTAACGATGGGACCACCTGACGTCGCGCCCCAAACAAACATGACAGGTATCGTCACGAACTGAGGGACGGCGTTAGCCGATTGGAGAACGATATTCGCCCGGTACACGCCCGGTTCGAACCCCGTTCCGGAAGCCGTTGCTGTGATCCGCGCCGGTCCTGTCCCCGAGTATTGCGAAAGAGTGAGCCATGAAGTAGTGCGGTTGGCGGGGAAAACCGAAGCGGTCCAGGACTGCGTTTTATCCGCAGTGCCGACCATGAGGGCGACGGGAATCTGCTGCAATTGCAGAGAGCCTGGCGAGGCTGAAATGGTGGTTGGATTCGAGGCCGGTCCCGCGAAAGAGACCGTTAACTCCTCCTCGAAAATATCGCCGAATTCGTCGGTCAACTGGACCAGCACAGTATTGTTTGCAGGAGGCTGGATCCCGTTCCAGCAGTAAGTGCCGCTGATCGATCCATACGCGGCGAGCCGCGTGGTTCCGAAGATGGCGGGAATCTGGTTGGCGATATCGACACTTCCCGCGATCAAATCCGTCACTTGAAACGCATAACCGCCGGTTTCGTCGATGGTCAGCAACTGAGACCACTGACAGGATGCGCTCGCGCCCGGGTTTTGCAGCATCGTCAGGGGCACGGCTGAAAAAGTGAAATTCTGAAACACCTGCGGACCGAGGAAGGTAACGGCGAGATGGCGGGTCCACGTGTTGCCGGCTGAATCGATGCCGGTAAACCCGAGCGTGGTTGTGAGAGGTGCCGCAAGATTTCGCAGGACTACGCTGGCGGTAAGCACGCCATAAGCCGGAACGCTGGTGGAGGGGAAATATTTCGCAAGCGGCTGCGCCTGACCGCCGATGGTGAACCCGGTGAGTATCGAAGGTATGCCCGCTACCTCGGCAAGTGAGACGACCGTTTGCCAACTTGGCCCCTGCGCGTCGGGAGGAGCCGCGTACACCGGATTCTGCGATACCGAAACCTCAATTGTCGACGCGTTCGTTGGCGTCGCGATCTGAAGCGGTGCCTCGCCGGAGCCGCTACTGAACGCTGCGTCGCCCGAATAGATCCCCTCGACGAAACCGCTGCCTGCGCCAAGAAGCGACGCCTGAAAAGTCACGCTGGCGGTGGGCACTCCACCGACCGGCGCGAGCGAGGCCGTTCCGAGCGCCAGCCCCGTGCCGGCACCGAAGCTGATTGTCCCTGTTGGCGTGCCGGTTCCGCCAGCTGCAACGACAGTCGCCGTAAGCTGAACGTTATCGTTCTCAGAGGCTGCCGCGGGACTCGCAGTCACGGTGACGGTCACGGCGTTCGTTGCCGTATTCCACTGCGTCACCAGGCTGTTGGCATCCACCGACCCCAGCCCTGTGACCGGATCGTAGCCCGGGCCGGCGGAATACCCGTACGAACCCGCCAGGCAGCTCGGCGTGCCCTGCGCGCACGGAACGATGTTGTTGCCGGACGTAATATCGTGAAACGCGGCAGGCGCGCTTTGCGCGAGCCGGTAAAGCTGCGGATTGATATTTCCAAGCCCGGGTTGTTGTTGAAAGCCATTGCTCACCTGGTACTGATTGAGGAGGGCGACGATCCCGGACAGAGACGGCGATGCCGCTGAAGTTCCCGCCACGGCGCCGACGCTCCCCTGGTACGTAATCATGTACCCGTCGTGAATGGCAGCGCTCATCGCGACATCGGGCACGTCCCTCGCGTTGTCGTTCGGCACGCCCGGCCCCGCTTGCCAGGCTGGTTTCGACACAAGGGCGCTAACGCCGCCACCGCTTGCTCCGAGTCCCACGGCGGTTGAGGTTTCGTTCCATCCAACCTCCGGAATGTAAGACAACGCGGAACCAAAATTGGAGGCATTTGTGGAAGCCCAGTAGTTGCCGTTCCCTTCGTTGAATGCGGTGCCGCCGACTCCCGTCACTTCGGGAAGGTTGGAGGGAAAAGTGGCAGTTTCACCGCGCGTCGCAAAGGGATCCAGACCCTGGGCATCGCACCCGGCCGCGCCGGAATCGCCCGACGCGGAGAGGATCGTGATTCCCTGCGCATTCGCCTGCTGGGCCACGGGCTCGTAAAAGGATAACGGGTATTCGATCTCGCAGGTCCCGTAGCTGATACTGATCTGCGGCGCGACATTCTCGTTCACCGCCACAACCGCCGCGGTGATCGCGTCCTGTCCGTAGACATAGTAAATGGTCGCGTTGGGCGCAATGGCACCGGACCATTCCAGATCGAGGTCGGCTTCCACCTGATCGCCGTCGTTCGTGCCCGGGTCGACCCCGTATAACATAGGGATGGGATCGTTCGCCGGAAGTTTGTAACGCTTCCGGAACAAAGTGATGTCGCTCACGTCGATGTCCGTCTGGCCCACAATGGCAATGCTCTGTCCGGTTCCGTCAAATCCGGCCTGGTAGAGGGGTGTCACGTCGTAGATTGTGGCGTAATCCTGGGGTACGAGGTAGTGAGAGCCTCTGCTGTTATAGTCCGGTTCAATGGCCAGGGGCGTGAACTTCGTTGCCATGGATTTGGGATGGAAATCGTTCAGGCCGCGAAACCCTCCGACGATTTCCGCCAGCGCTTCGGGTACGGCCGGATCGGTCGCATTGGCAATGTGCATCGCGCCGTTCACCTGGTAACGATGGATCTCTGTCTTGAACGCACGCGAAATATTTGCGACCGTACCGCTGAACGCCACCCAGTTTCGGCCTCGCGCGGACTCATTGACCGTAAGTCCCTCCGATTGAAGCCACGCGACAACCTTGGAATTGTCGCTCGAACTGACGCCGAACCGGTCGGCGAACTGCTCGGGAGTGAGCCATTTGTGAAAGTCGGGTGAGGAAGGATTTTGTTGCGCAGCGAGCAATTTCTCAAGATCGGACTTTTGCGCGGCCGAGGGTTTGAGCATAATCAGCACGTAATCGAGCGCCTGTGCGGGGTCCGCCATTCCGCGGTCGAATTGCGGAAGCGCCAGAGGATGACGATTCCCTTTAATCACCTGAATTTGCGCGCGATTTACCGGGCGAGTGACGCGATTCGGAGGCGCTGCGGCGGAAATTCCGGTAAATCCCGGTAACAGACTGAGCACCAGGAGTATGGATATGAAGGAAAAGTCTGCGATTTTCGAGCGGTTATAGGGCATAGAGCCAATTTTCCTGAATCGCACCAGCGTACAGTTTCGCCAACTGCGCCGTCAAGAACGGGCCCGCGACCCCGTTGAAGCGCGGGAGTAATAGTGATACAACTATGGAGGTTGAATTCCATTCATACAGGAGAAAAGATGCGCAAGGTAACCTCTTCCACACCATTGCGGCTCGTCGCGGCACTCTGCCTCACGGCTGCCCTCGCATTCAGCGCCAGCATCGCCGGCCTGACCACAGGCAAGGCCCCGCTCAAATCGGCCGGACCGTTGGCGTTCGGACCGAACGGCGTCCTCTTCGTCGGCGATTCCACCGGCGCCGCGATCGTTGCGATTGACACAAGGGACAGCAAGGCCGCACCATCCGCCGCTGCCATCGATATCAAAGGCATCAATGAGAAAGTTGCCGCGCTGCTCGGCACATCCAAAGATCAGATCCTGATCAACGACATCAAGACGAACCCCATCTCGAAGAACGTCTACCTGTCGGTCTCCCGGGGCAGGGGACCGGATGCGACGCCGGTGATTCTGCGCCTCGACGCTGCCGGCAAGATGTCCGAGCTTTCACTTGACAGCGTCGATTACGCAACCACCAGCATCCCGAATCCTCCCGCCGCGAAGCCCGATGCGGCGAGCAGGGCCACTTACGTTATCAACCCCAATCCGCGTCTCGACACAGTGACTCAAATCGCATACGTGAATGGCAACGTCGTGGTGGCCGGGCTCTCGAACGAAGAGTTCTCCTCCAACCTGCGCACTATCCCGTTCCCGTTCAAGAGCGAACTGCAGAGCTCCAATATCGAGATTTATCACGGATCTCACGGACGCTATGAGACGCAGGCCCCCGTCCGGACCTTTGTTCCCTACACGATTCAGAACAAGCAATACATCGTGGCCGCCTACACCTGCACTCCGCTGGTCACCATCCCGATGAGGGACCTGAAAGCGGGCGCGAAGGTAAAGGGCAGCACGATTGCCGAGCTCGGCGCGGGCAACCGTCCGATCGACATGATTGCCTACAAGAAAGACAATCACGATTACATTCTGATGGCCAACAGTGCGCGTGGCGTGATGAAGGTCTCTGCCGACCATCTCGAGACTTACAAACCCATCACTGCACCAAGCGATATTGCAGGCGTTCCCTATCAAACCGTTTCCGGCCTCACCGGAGTTACGCGTCTCACCTCGCTCGACGATTCGAAAGCTTTGATCCTCACGGAATCCAATGGCGCGATGGATCTGCGCTCAGTTCCGCTTCCGTAACGCGATCGCGGCCATCCTCTTCGTTGTGGGGATGGCCGCTTTTGCGCAGGACGCTCGCGTCGAATTCAAGGATGGCGTTTTCAGTCTGTTCGGCTGGAAGGGCGGCGACGAGCCTCCAGCCGCTGGTTGGGAGTCTGCCCTTGCTGTGTATGCCGCCGGAGCCGATACGCCGATGCTCGGGAAATACACGGTGGAAAACGGCTTGGGAGGAAAGACCCTGGTTTTCCAGCCGCGATTCCCGCTGGCCCCCGGCGTCTCCTACCGCGCAGTTTTTTCCGGCGGTAGCTTCGCCGTAAACGCGGCTCCGACTCCTCCACCCACAACGCGGGTTGAGCACATTTACCCTTCCGCCAATGTTCTGCCCGCCAATGAGCTCAAACTCTACATCTACTTTTCCGCTCCGATGAGCCGGGGTGAAGCATGGCAGCACATCCATTTGCTGGATGACAGCGGCAAGCCTGTCCCGTTAGCGTTTCTCGAACTGGAACAGGAGCTCTGGGACCCGAATTATCAGCGCCTGACCGTGTTATTCGATCCCGGAAGGATCAAGCGCGGTCTTGTGCCGACCAACGAGATCGGGTCGCCGATCGTCGAAGGGAAACACTACAAACTCGTCATAGACCGCGATTGGCACGATGCTCGCCGCGTCCCGCTCATTGAGGGCTTTCAAAAGACGTTCACAGGCGGACCATCGGACCGCATTCCGCCCGATCCAAAACATTGGATCGTGACCGCGCCGAAAGCCGGCACTTCCGAACCGCTGACTGTCGATTTCCCCAAGTCGATGGATTACGCGTTACTGCAGCGGATGATCGACGTCCCTGGAGTTGAGGGGCATTTCACCGTGGATCGCAACGAGACCCGTTGGATCTTCACGCCGAGCGCGCCATGGAAAGCGGGCACCTACCATCTGGTAGCGGACAACCTGCTGGAAGATATCGCGGGCAACCATCTCGATCGCGCTTTCGATGTGGACCTGCAACAGAAAGCCCCGCAACAGGCGGTGCCAACATCATCGTTGCCGTTCAGCGTTCGTTAGATGGCGACCGCCGATTACTGGATATAGCAACCGACAGCCGGCTCTTCAGGCTTCACAACGGGACGCCCGGCAATCACCGCATCGAGCGCATCCCGCACATCGTGTTCCGTCACGACGCGGCGCTGAATGCCGATCGCCGCGAAGGAATTATCGATGCGTCCGCGATAGGCGATCGACCCGTCCGGCTTCACCAGTACCGCGGTGGGGTTGATCGTGGCGCCTGCCGCTTTCACAAGCGCGTGCGTGCGATCCACCATTTTCGGATAGGCCCCGTGTCCGTAGTCCTGCGCATGTTTCTTCGCCTGCTCGTCAGTCATCGCGGGATCTGTATAGACGAGCGAACAACCGACTCCGCGCTGCGCGTAGCCGTCGCAAATGCGCCGGATCTCGTGCGCGTAGTAGTTCGAAACCGGGCAATCGTTGGTGACGAAGAATAGTGCCGCGACATGTCCCTTCTCGACCTTCAGCGGCTCGCGGGTCACGCCATCGACATCGCGCACCGAAAGGGAGGGCTGCAGAATCGTTCCCAGCGCCAGCGCCGCCATCCACTTCATTGGGCGAGTAACTCCCTGAGCTTTGCGCGAAGCTCGGGATCGGTCAGCAACCGTGCTCGCGCCATTTCGTTTCGATGTCTCGCCAGATCCTGCCGGAGCATGACCAAATCCGCCTCTTCATGCGGGACGCCGACCAGCGATAAGCTGCCCATCTCGTCCTTCGATTGCTCTCCCCACTTGACCTCGATCGGGGGATTCGACGGATTCCTCGGATTCCCGGCGCTATTGTCCCAATGCACTTCGGCATCGAGCCTTGTGCCTTTCGGAAGCGGGATCGATTGCTCGAAGAAATAACGATCCTGCCACGAGAAATCCCAATCCTTGATCGAGAGCAGAGTCTTCACTTCGCCATTCGGAAGCGTCGCCGTCATCTTCAATTGTTTCGCGATGTAGTGCGCGTGCGCGCCCACCGAGACAGCGTCGAAGGCAGCCGGAAGAGTCCAGGAATCCCGAATCACAAAGTCCTTTTCGCCCGCCGGAATATCGAGTCCGGAGAACAGCGAATACGTCGGGGGCAACTGTATGGCAACGAGAGTCCGCGCCGGAGGCGTCTTCGCGAAGTAGATGCCGATGACCGACTTTTCCGCTTCGGGCCTGCCCGTCGGATGGAAGTGATACTGAACGACCAGGTCGGAGCCCTTCTTCACGGGTTGCGCGAGGCCATCGGGCCAAAAGTGCGGTTGCGCGCCGACGGCCCAACCTCCCAAAGGCTCCGCTTCACGGCCGCCCGGCCGCATGCCCGTGAAGCCTGGTTCCGAACCCTGCTGCGGACGATCGTGCGCTTTGCCGTTGGGATCGGCGAAATACAAAACATGGTGAACCACCGAACGGGCGGAGGGTTTCATGTCGATCGCCGTGATCCATTTGTCTTCCGTGAGCCCGAGCGGTACCGCTATGTTCCGGTAAAGATCCGGGCCATCCGGCGGGACATGAAAAGCGGCGGGCATCTCGACGACGAGGCCAGGTTCTCCGAGCATCCAGCCCGAGGGGAACTTCGGCGGCGGGGGTGCGTCCGCGGCCTTCCCTTCCGGCATACCCTGTTTGACCCAATCCTGAATCTGCGCGATCTCGGCCGACGTCAGCCGCCGCTCGTCCTTGAATGGATACGAGCCCGCTTCCGCCTTCCACGGCGGCATGAAACGGGATTCCGTAACGGATGCGATCAGGCGCCCTCTTTTCGAAACGTCCTGATACGACAGCAGCGGAAACGGCGCCGCTTCGCCGGGTCTATGACAGGATGAGCAGTTCTTGTAGACGATGGGCGCGATCTGTTTATTGAAGGTAACCGCTTGCGCCATCGACATAGAGCAACACAGGCTGAAGCCTGTGCCACAGATTCTCAACCACCTGACGACGCCTGGCTCCACGCGTTTGCTCCGAATAATGATACGTCGACTTTGATCGGGTGGTTCAAAAAACGAACGCCAACGCGCCACGAATGCTGCGCGGCGTATTTACCAGCAGAACCTGGTCGCCGCCCGGAGTCGTCAGCGGCAGGTAGCCTTGAGCGAGCAGATTGCGTAACTCGGCGGTCGCTTCCATTCTCCAGGGCATCCGGGGTATCGCCGGAACAGGTTGCCGTACCATCACATTGAAGCCAGGTTCCGGCCGGATGGATTGGGTCGAAAACATAGGACCCGGCATAGCGGACTGATAATTCGTCCACTGGTAGCTCGTCATGAAACGCGTACCGGTGTGTTTCCATGTTCCCGAAAACTGCACGGTCACTGCCGGGCGGTGACCGGATTCGAGAATCCTGCGCAAATCGTCGGCGCTCTCGCCTGCCATTTCACGCGTTCGCATCGACACCACGCCCACGGAACCGTACATCAGCGTCAGCTTGTAGTTATCTCCGAGGTCCTGAGTCATCGCAGCCGTATAACCCACGGTCTCAAACCGACCCATATCGAACGAAGCACTGTTCGAGAAAAGGTTCGGCAGCAGATCGCCCGGAAACAGCCCGAGCTCCGGCGAGGCGATTGTAAGAGTGGTGTTCGAAACACTCTCCCGATAGCCGGACACGCGATACTCCCGCGACCCGAAACGCTCTGAAAAACCCAGTTCGTAATCGTCGCCGCGCTGGACTCTGGAACGGCCGCCGCTCAGGCTAATGCCCGGAAGCATGGCAAGCGACGCCAGATCGCGCTGCAATTCGGCATTGGGATCGGCTGCGCTCATTCCCAAATCAGGCCTTGCGTTGCCTGAGGTCCAGGTAAAATCGGCCTTCCCATGGGGCAGCGAATAAGTCAGCTTCGTGTACGGACTAAAGTAGTGCAGATGATTCAGGAAAGAGACGTTGTCAAGCTCGAATCCGTACTCCATCTGCAGCGCATCGCTCAACTGTGTCTTGTCGCCGAGACTTATACCCGTGGTCCGCAACACTGGCGTTGAGCCATCACCGCCACCGAAAAAACTCTGGCCGAGGCGCAACGGCACGTAGAACTGGCGCATCGTGACCGCAATCTCAGGACTCAGGCCATCGGCAAGTTCGCGGCTGTAAGTAGTCCGGAACGCACCCGACGGAGCGACCGAACCCACGCCGTAGCCGACATCGCCCGCCACCTGCAAGTGGTTTCCCCCGTACACCGAAGTTGCGAAGGCAAACTCCGTTCCGAGGTCCGCCTGGCTGTCGCCCATCACAGGTGCACCATCGCTGGCGGAGATCTTGACCAATCCGCGTGAGTCGCTGAACATAGATCCGCGGGACCCGGAATCCCCCGCGTTACCCGATGTGGCATTGCCCGATGTGGTTTCAGCGCTCTGCTGTGCCGGAGTCGGGGCGGGAAGAATGCGGAGGACCGGCCTCATGGAACTATCCGTGCGGAGGACCCATTTCCAGCTATCGCTCATCAATCCCCCCGGCACCGGGGTGGTGGAAACGAGTTGGACGGAACTGAATACCCGCGAGAGGTTGACCGCGATCAGACTTCGCATGCCCGGTCTGATCTGGATATGGTCCTTGATGGCCGGGACGAAACTGGTGAACGAAACCTGAATCGAATACAAATCCGGCAACAGATCGCCGAATGAGAAAGTGCCCAGCGCATCGGTCGCGGATCTCTGCAGAAACTGATCCTGCCGGTTCAGAAGAACGACGATCGCGCCTGGTTGGGGTTTTCCCGAAACATCGGTTACGAGTCCAACGAGCTGGCCGGAAAAGCGGACAGGAGATGCAGCCTGTGCGGACCAAATGAAGGCCAGCGGCGCGAAGACCAAAACCAGGGCCGGCAAACCACGCGTGATCGAACGAATGACCGGCGCCGAACTCATCGCCTTGCTTTTCATTTATCCGTTTTCCTCGGCCGCGTCAGGCATCCACGACAAACGTCGCGTGTCCCGCATTCTTAGCTTACCGTAAAATTGGCCTGTTGCTGGACCGTCTGGTTCCGGTTCTTGTCGATCGCTTTCACTTTGATCGTATAAGTGCCGGGAGCCAGCGAATTCAGCGGTAGAAGTTTCTCGATGGTCACCTGGCTGGCGGAGGCATTCGGGATCTTCTCCACGTCCTCCGAGAAATCCATAACCTTTTCGTTGGTGCCGACTTTGTCGATCTCATACTCGATCGACCCGGAAGGTCTTTGTGTCTTTTGGTCGGGCCCGAAGTTATAAACCTGGAGATAGATCCCCATCTTCTCTTCCTTCGAGAACTTGTCGCCCACGCGCGGACGAACCTTCGTGTCGCCGATCGCGAACATCCCGCCGCCAATGCTCTTTGTCGGCAACCGCTGAATCGTATCGGCCAGAATCAGGCTGCTCGATCCCAGCTTTTCTTCGTCGAAACGAGGTACGTCGAGAGCCGTTTCGTAGTTGTTCATGTTGCCGGCGACCGTGTCCTTGGCGACGATATTCAACCGGTACCGCCCGGGCGCGAGCGGCACGGACTCCTGATAGATCTCCCGCTGCGTGGTATATTTTTGCAGCATGTCGGGCGGCGCATCCACCTCGAGCGGCTTCTCAAAGGTGGTGATGGGACGGCGGGTCATCGAAGTAACCCGCCCGAAGAGGTTCACCACCGACTTTTCAATGCCATCCCTCTTCTGGAACTGCAGATCCCTGTTTTCAAACTGGATCGTGATATTCGCCATCACCGAGGATTCAGTCACACGGACATAGTCGACTCGCACCTGCATCGGAAGAATATTGTAGGTGATTCTGGTGCTGATCGCGGCTTCCAGGTCTTTGAACTTCACCTTCGGCGCGCCCTGCAGTTTCGAGAACTGCTCGAGACGCTCAAACTGATCGTAGCTGGCTGGTTGGTTACCGCCGATCGGGGTACCCATGTGTGTGCCATCGGTCCGGATGAAGCGAGACGACTTGTCGCTCAGGCCCATTTGCTCGGCCATCGTGAGGCCGGCGCCGGGGACGTAGGTCAAGGCGTCTTTTTCCGATGGATCCATGGTCATGCGGAACTCGCCGGTCATGGTCGGGTCGACGAATTCGATCATGATGTCGCTGCCGATGCCCTCGATGTAACGATAGCGCCAGTCTTCAAAAGGATACGTGCTCGTCATACCGCCACCTTCAGCCGACGGCCTCTCGTAGGTGCCACCGGCGGGGTGCGAGTCGTTTTCGTCGGGTGGGCCGAATGTGATGTAAATCCGGCCGCGGTCGGTTTTCCATCCGGGAATACCGGAAGCGTAATGTTCGTTGGCGTAAGCAATGCGCCGGTAGTGCTCTTCCTTATACTCGTTCTCGACTGTATCGGGAGTCGGATCGCGCCGCAGCCAGAACTGCTCGACGAACTGCTCGCGCTCTTCGTCGGTGTTCATCTGTTTGAAGGCTTTGCGCTCTTCATCCGTGATGATGTAGGTAACGTCTTCGTTGAGCCACTTCTTCCAGGGCGTCTCCAGCTCTTTCTTCAGGGCCTCTTCCTTCTTTTTGATCTGCTTCGGAGTCAGAGGTTTGGCAACGGTTTCGCGTTTGGAGCCGGATGCGGAATCCTGCTTCGTGTCTTGCTTCGTATCCTGAGAAATGGCCGGGATGACCAGGAGCAGCGCCAGACCGATCGATGCGACCGATGTTGATGCAACCGACAGAATCTTTGCAGTCATACGTTTTTGCGCTTTCGAAAGAATATAAGCACTCCTGATTGTAACTCAGACGAAGCACCTTGGGCAGGGGTTTCAAGTCCCCCCCTTGGCTACCGTGCGACGCTACTGGCGCCGCTACTGGCGATGTCACTGGCCGTCGATAGTCGCTTCGAGGATCTCGAGCCGGCGCTTTGGGGTCTCGCCATCCCGTTCTTCCTTCTCAAATGCGTCGAGAATCCCGAGGCCTTCG
>JBEKTF010000175.1:0-23387 GCA_049516355.1 Bryobacteraceae bacterium
CGCTGCGGGCTTTCCGTGCGTGTTGAAGCCCTTGGGGCTATCGGCGAGCCGGGGCGTGATCCGGGCCAACAATCCCGCGGAATTCATAGCCGCGTTTGAGCGCATCCGCCGTATTCTCGAGCAACCCGAAATTCAGCAATTTCACGAAGACTTGCACAGAGCAATTCAGATCGAGGAGTATATCGAGGGCCGCGAGTTCGCGCTGGAAGGATTGATGACGCGGGGCAAACTCGACGTACTGGCGATTTTCGATAAGCCGGATCCACTCGAAGGCCCGTTCTTCGAAGAGACGATTTACGTCACGCCCTCGCGCGAGTCCGATGCGATGCAGGGCGCGATTGTGGAGACAACGCGGAAGGGAGTTCGCGCGCTGGGGCTTTACCATGGACCGATCCACGCAGAGATGCGGGTAAACGCGGAAGGCGTCTACATGCTGGAGATCGCAGCGCGCCCGATCGGCGGCCTGTGCGCGCGGGCGCTGCGATTCGAAGGCAGTCTCACGCTCAAAGAAATCTCGCTCGAAGACCTGATCATCCTTCATGCGATCGGCGAAATGCCGGAATCGCTCGTTGCCGCCCCGCCAGCGTCGGGCGTAATGATGATTCCGATTCCGGGCATGGGTATCTACGAATCCGTTTCGGGCGTTGAAAGTGCCCGTAATACGGCGGGGATCGACGATGTTGTCATTACGGCAAAGCAGGGCCAGAGGCTGGTGCCATTACCGGAAGGCGCCAGTTATGCCGGGTTCCTCTTCGCGAGCGGCGCCGACCCGGCTTCCGTCGAGGATGCGCTGCGCAAGGCGCACTCCCAGCTCAAATTCAAAATTTTCGCGTCTCTCGACATCCTTGCCATCTGACCACCTGATATGCTTTGATGAACTCGCAAAACGCCCCCGTCGGCCTTTTGCGCTTTAAAGAGAAAATTCGCGCAAAACGGACCTCCGGCCTTTGCGCTTTCAGATCAAAGATGACTCAGACGCACCGGCGCCCACTTCCCAAAATCTGCATTGCACTGGGGTTGCCGGATGTTTCCCGTCTTCTGGAACAAGCCCGCCGCGAGGCCGAGGCAGGCGAAAATTTTCTGGAGTTCCGTCTCGATTATCTACGCGATCCGGCCCAGGGCGCGCAGGCGATAGCGCAATTTCTCGAAACCTACCCGAACTGCACGATTCTTGCAACCTGCCGCCGCCATCAGAACCACGGCAAGTTCAACGGCAGCATCGAGGAGCAACTGGCCGTGCTCAAACTCGCGATTGAGAACGGGGCGCGCGCCATCGACGTGGAAATCGAAACGGCTGAAGTGGCGCCGGAGCGCTGCGCGGCGCTTCGAACCAGCACACAACTGGTTGTTTCCTGGCATCATTTCGAAGCCACGCCTCCCCTCGATCCGGTGCTCAAGCGCATGCGGAAAGTTCCCGCGGATGTCTACAAGCTCGTCAGCACGGCGCGGAAGCCGACGGATACGGGGCGTATTCTCGCGGCCAGCCGCTTGAGCCCGAAAATCCCACTGGTAACGCTCGCGATGGGGGAACTCGGCTTCCCTTCCCGCGTTCTCTCGACTGGACTCGGAGCGGTTTATACTTACGCGGCGCCCGCCCATGTGCAGGGTACCGCTTCGGGCCAGGTGAACGCGCGGCAACTGCGATCGCTTTACCGCATTGACAAATTCACGAAGTCGGCGAAGATCTACGCCGTGATCGCGGACCCGGTCCGCCAATCGGTTTCGCCGCACGTGCACAACCGCGCGTTCCAATCGCGAAGGATCGATGCGGTGTACGTGCCTTTGCTGGTGAGCGCGAATCAGCTCCGCGACTTTTTTCAACTCGCAAAGGACCTTCCGCTCTCCGGTTTCAGTGTCACGATTCCCCACAAGCGGCGGATCATGCGGTATCTCGATCAGGTGGATCCGCTGGCGAAGCGCATCGGGGCCGTGAACACGGTGTGGCGTAAGGCGGGCAAATGGCGCGGGGCAAACACGGACGCGGAGGCCATCTCGGGACCGCTCTCGAAGCTGATTAAACTCCCCAAAGCGACCGCGCTGATTATCGGCAACGGAGGCGCGGCGAGAAGCGCGGCATGCGCGCTGGCCGATGCCGGCGTTAAAATCGCGCTGACCGGCCGCAATGCGGATCGCGTCCGCGCTCTCTCCCGACTGGTGGGGGGAGAGCCGATGTCGCACGAGCAGACGCTCCTGCGACATTTCGATATCGTGATCAATGCGACGCCGGTGGGCATGTGGCCCAACGTCAACGATTGTTACTTTGAAGACAAGATCCCGGGCGAGATCGTTTTCGACCTCGTCTATAATCCGCTTGAAACAAGGCTGATCCGCTGTGCGCGCGAGCAGGGAAAGCAGGTGATTCCGGGATTAAAGATGTTCATCGAACAGGCCGTGCGCCAGTTCGAGATCTGGACCGGGGAAACGGCGCCACGGAGCGCAATGGAGACAGCCGCTCTCGATGCGCTGGAAACAAAGTATGCTGAGCAGAAGGCATGACGACGGCACAACCGGAGGAACGCAGGCGAAATCGCCTGCGCCACCACGATAAATCAATGGCTTGCAGACCATGGTGGGGCAGGCATTCAGCCTGCCTAAGCCTTTCAGCAGCCTCTTGAACCATATGGAGAAGCTGACACGCAGGGACCTCGCGGTAATGGTGGCCGGATCGCTCGCCACGGCGGCAGCAATCGCGCAGACTCCGCCATCGGCGGCTAACCCGGACTGGTACCAGGCGGCGCTCGAATCGCATAAGGAGAATTCCGGGTTTCTGGCCCGATTTCAGATCCCGATGTCTACGGAGCCGGCATTCCAGTTCAAGGCATGACGGACGATATCTTCTTCGCCACCATCCCCGAGCTGAATGCGCGGCTTAAGAAGCGCGAATTCAAAGCGGTGGAACTGGTAAAGGCCTTTGCGAAGCGCCTGGAGAAACTCGGCCCCCGGTACAACGCGCTTGCTTTGCCGCTGACGAAATCGGCGATCAAACGGGCGAAGCAAGTGGACGGTGAACTGAAGCGGGAGCGTTTCCGCGGACCGCTGCAAGGTATTCCGTTCGGGGCGAAAGATCTGCTGGCGCTGGCCGGCCATCCCACCACCTGGGGCGCGAAGCCGTATGCGGCGCAGGTTTTCGACGAGACCGCAACCGTGCTGCAGAAACTCGATAAGACCGGGTCTATTTTAATCGGGAAACTTGCGATGGTGGAATTGGCAGGCGGAGGCGGGTATCGCACGGCGGCCGCCTCATTGTTCGGGCCGGGATTGAATCCGTGGGATACGTCATGCTGGTCCGGCGGTTCGTCGAGCGGATCGGGCAGCGCGGTTGCGGCGGGACTCGTACCGTTCGCGCTCGGCTCGGAGACATCCGGCTCCATCGTCACGCCGTCGGCTTATTGCGGGATCACCGGCCTGCGGCCGACCTATGGGCTGGTTAGCCGCCATGGCGCGATGGCGCTGTCGTGGACGATGGACAAGATCGGCCCCATGTGCCGGAGCGCGGAAGACTGCGGTCTGGTTCTGCAGGCGATCGCGGGGTCCGATTCGAAGGACCCGGGGTCGGCGGAAAAAAGCTTTTATTACACGCCCGAATACGCGCGCAAATTGAGCGACTTGAAAGTTGGTTTCGCGTCCTCGGATATCGGGTGGGCGGACACCGCCGCGAGGCCCGCATTCGAATCCGCCATGCAGGTCATGCGCGAGACGGGCGTTCAGTTTGTCGAAGTGGCTCTGCCCGATTTCCCTTATGGCCCGCTGGCCGACGTGATCATCGGCGCGGAGGAGGCATCGATTTTCGAGCCGCTGATCCGGAGCGGCGGAGTGAATCAACTGGCGGATGCGAGCCAGGCGGCCGGTTTAAGAGCCAATCTCGAGATCCCCGCGACGGAATATTTGAAAGCGATGCGCATCCGATCCATCCTCAAACAGCAATTCCGGGAACTGTTCGCCGGCGTGGACGTTTTGATCGCGCCCGCCCGATACGATGTCGCGCCGAAGATCACGGAGCCGCTCGATGGGCCGGATCTGGTTCCGTTGCCGATCCCCGCCACGCCGGGAATGAGGCGTTTGATTCAGGCGGGCAACCTCGCGGGGATACCCGCGCTCACGATTCCTTGCGGATTCGCGGGCAATCTTCCGGTGGGGCTGCAGTTGGTGGGGCCGGCTTTCACCGAAAATACGCTCCTCGCTTTGGGCAGGGAGTTTCAGAACCGGACGGATTGGCATAAGCGCCGTCCGCCACTGTTATCCTGACCATATATGGGCTGTGGCTCCCCGACTAATTTCAACCAGATCACCCCGATCCCCGAAGGCTCGCATAAGGTCTTCTGCGTCAAGTTTCAACGGGAAATGGAGGGTCTGGAGGAGGTCCCCTTCGAGGGCCACCCGCTTGGCCAGCGCATCTATGACAGCGTCTCAAAGGACGCCTGGAAGATGTGGGTGGAACATATGAAGATGCTCATGAACGAGTATCGGCTGAATCTGGGGACGCAGGAAGCGCAGGAATTCCTGTTGCAACAGATGGAGCAGTATTTCTTCGGAGAAGGGGCAACCCTGCCGCCGGATTACGTCGCGCCACAACAGAAGTAGATTGTCAGGACTTCTGCTTCACGTAAATCTGCACATTGCGTCCAATTCCGGCGCCGCCGCTCGGAACATTATCCTGAATCACAATTACCTGCGTCGGGTTCGTGGGGGTCGTGATCACGGTGTCGGGAATGACCACGTCAAGCTCCCACACACCGACCATCGTCTGACTCAGCCCCGAATATAGGATATTCGCGTTCGGTACCGGCCCGAATCCGATGATGACGGTCGGGAGTTGGGCGGTCGGCAATTTCGTGCTCGGGACCTGGCCGTCGGGCGGGGCACTGGCGATAAAGCCCTGGCCAGTGCCATAAATCTTAATCGTGCTCCCCTGCAGCGCGGGATTGGTGGGGCCATTCAATGTATTGTCCTGATTCAAAGCGACAGCGGTCCCGACGCCATTCCCGGTCTGGGTAAAGATGCCGGGAACGGCCGGACTCATCGCGACCGTCGTATCGCCGAGCAAACGTCCCGTCGCGGTTTCCACGACTTGAACGTCCGCTGTGCCGCTCTGGGGAGCGCCCATCGGGACCTGGAAATTGATCTGATTCGAATCGGCGTAGAAGAGCGGAACGGGTGAACCGTTAAACAATACCTGAAGACCGTTAAAAGTTGTTGGTAATGGCAAGACGGAGGCACTGGACGGCTGACCGCCGAACTGGCCGTAATTGCCCTGACTGTACAGTGCGGCGATCATGCCGGGAGCCAGAAAGTTGGCGGTCAGAAAGTTGGCGGCGTTGATGGGAACAAGGCCCGGATAGTAAGTCAGAACACGGTTTATCGCGTCCGCCATGAACAGGTTGCCCCAGGGGTCTTCCACGAGCGCCAGGGGGCCGGCGTTATCGACGATGCCTCCGCTCGGGGTACCGGGGGACTCGATGAGCTGATCAAAGGGAGGATACTGAATTGCCGCGCCGGACCCCGGATCGCCAACCCAGATCTCGCCCGTTACGGGGCTTACGTAAACTGCGCGCGGGCTTGACAACCCACGGGTGAGAAAATATGCCGCGGGCGCTCCTGCCGTAGCGGTTGGCGCACTATTGTAGATCGCCAGCCGTCGATTTCCGCCATCGGCGACGTATAGCCGATCGTCCGTATCGACTGCGATGTGGCGGGGCGAACTCAGTTGGCCAGCGCCCGACCCGCTGCCGCTCGAATTGAAATCGGGTTGCCCCAATACCAGTGTGGCCGGCATACCGGAGGAAAAATACATGGGCGGCCCTTGAAAATACAGCACGCGGTTGAGTACCGCATCCGACACCAGCAACCCTCCCGCGTTGGCGAAGGCAAGGCCATACGGCGCCGCCATGGTTCTTTGCGTGGGATCGGGGACTTTGGTGGTAGTGAAGCCAGACTGGCCCAGCACCAGGTCGGCCGGTTCCGGCGTGCCGGGCTTATAGTTCGTAAAGGGCGCGGGGAACCGCAGAACGCGGCCATTGCCCGTGTCCGCCACATAGAGGTTGCCGGAGGAATCCACAACGAGGCCTGTCGGCTCGAGGAGGCCCGAGGAGTTCGTGGTGTTCAAATTGTTCGTCGGATAGTTAGCCAGGGTTTGCTGAAAATCAGGCTGTCCGATGACCAGATCCGCCTTCGCACCAGCGGCAATATTGCGGAGGTCGTTGTAACCGAGGATGCGGTTATTATAGGTGTCCGCAACGTAGAGATGGGGCGGATTCGCGTTGAAGTCAACGGCGAGACCGGCATCCACTCCACGGGTCGCAAGGCCCGTGAAATCGAACTCCCGGCCTTCGACCAGGTTCGGGGAGTTCAGGTTCATCGCGTCCTGCCCCAGCACCATACTCGCGGGGCCGAATGAAGCGCCATTTTGGCTTTGAGGAAGAACGACGACGCGGTTGTTGCCCGAATCGGCGACATAAAGCTCGGAGTTAAAGAACACCGCGGCGCCGGGCAGGTTCAACGTGCCGGCTGTGGCGGTGGGCAGCCCCTGATTCGAGGTGCCGCTCAGGAAATCGGGCTGTCCTACAACCTGCGCCGCCGCCTGCCAGGTCGTATTCGGAATCCATTGCTCGACGGGTGGGAATACCAGCAGACGGTTATTGCCCGGATCGGCAATCCCAATGGCATTTCCTATCGCGAAGAGCCCGCCGGGCGAGTTGGCCATCTGGAACCGGTTGATGGGCGGCGGGGCGGGATTGGACGTATACACGCCCAACAGTCGCGTCGCGCCCCTGGCAGTGGAAAACGGCGGCGTCCACATCAGAATTCGCCCCGGCCGGGTCGAGATCGATTCCGAGACAAACAGACGTCCGGCGGAATCGAACGCGATGCCTGTCGGCGTCGTGAACGCAGTCGTCGATGTCAGGGGGTTCGAGGCCGGTGGGTTGTATGCGTTGCTCGAAAAATCCGATTGCCCCAGGACGATGTCGGCCGCCGGCCCCGATGAAGCCTGGCTGCCGAGCGAATTCGCATTGAAGCGGAGAACCCGATTGTTACCGGCGTCGGCTACCCAGAGATTCCCCGAGGAATCGAATGCGATGAACGCCTCGAGCGTCGCACCGGCAGAGGTAAACGACAGGGTGGAAGCGGAGATGCCACCCTGGTTCGCCGCCTTCGTGGTAAAGGACGACTGGCCGATCGCAATATCCGGCTGTGGACTACCGCTCTGCGCGAAAGGCTTGGGAAATCGCAGGATGCGGTTGTTCCCGGCATCTACGACATAAACATTCCCCTGGGAATCGACTGCAATGCCGCTGGGTAAGGTCAATCCTGTAGCAGATATGCCTGACGGCTGTGTGCCTGACGCGACCGGGCCCGCAGCCAGCGTAGTGTCCGGATCGGGCTGTCCGATCACCAGATCCGCGGGCTGGCCGTTGGTAAATGAAGCCGCGTTGTGAAACGCGAGCACCCGGTTGTTGCTGGTGTCGCTCACGTAGAGCGCGGGCGGACTGGTGGAGGTATCGAGAGCAATACCCTCCGGCAAAAAGAGTTCCCGGCCTTCGACGAGGTTGGGGTTCAGATTCTTGACCTGTATGGAATCCTGCCCGATTACACGTGTTGGGATCGGATTGAATGTGACTTGCGCGAAGGATCCGGCCAGAAAGAGAAAAAAGAGAAAGATAGAAGTCCTGACTGGTTTCATTTAGAGAAGAAATGGACGGACGCACAAAAATGCTAATGCCAGCAAAACAATACCGTTTCCATCATCGCATTCCGGCTCCGGCTATGCTCGCGCGTTACAGTGCGCGAGGTAATGCCGGCGGTCCCTGCCGCCGGTGCATTACCATTCGGGCGTGCGAACGAGACCGGCGGCGCAGACCGCCGGCGTTACCCGCGTCGTTGAGCACGAGCCGTCGGATAGACTGTGCATTGATCGTTTCCGCCGTCAGCTATCTCAATACATGGCCCCTCGTCTGGGGATTTCTGCATGGGCCGCAAAGAGGGATTTTCGATTTTCGCTTCGACCTCCCGGTCCATTGCGCCGAAGCCCTGAGGGATGGCAAGGCCGACATCGGCCTGGTCCCTTGCGCCGAACTCGACCGGCTGGGGCTCGATTTCCTGCCCGACCTGGGGATCGCCTGCGAAGGGCCGGTGCGCAGTATTCTGTTGATCTCGCGCAAGCCGTTCCGGGAGATTCGAACGCTGGCGGTGGACTCCAGTTCGCGGACGTCGGTGGCGCTGGCAAGAATCCTTCTCGCCGAACTTTACGGTTGCCGCCCGGTGCTCACTCCACTCGCGCCTTACCTCGATGAAATGCTGGTGGAAAAGGACGCCGCGCTGATCATTGGCGATCCCGCCTTGCATCTCGATCCCGATGCGCTACCGTACGAAACTCTCGATCTGGGCGCGGAATGGGTGAAGTGGACGGGGTTGCCGATGGTATTTGCCGTTTGGGCAGGCCGGGGCGAACTCCTGACCAGAGAAGTGGCTGGAGCGTTCGAGGCGTCTCACGACTGGGGCAGCAAGCACGTGGATGATATGGTCGCGCGGGCATCGGCCGAACGGGGGTTTCCAAAAGACCTCGCGCGGCAATATTTCACGCGGTACATCGCGTATCGGCTCTCGGCAAAACACCTCGAAGGTCTGGCGGCGTTTCGGACGCTGGCGCGGAATCTCGAGCCCCTGTAAACTGCGCGGCCTGAAAATGTGCTCAGATCTGATATTTGGCCTGATTTTGCTGTACTATTGCACCTGAGACTTCACATTACAAAGACAAATTAAGGAGACTTTGCATGCCACGTTGCGTTTCACTCGTTCTGGCGCCTTGCTTTTTTTTGATTTCCGCCGGCGCTTTCGCTCAATCCGAGGCTCCGAAGACGACGGGAGATGGAGCTACCAGGCCCGGTGCGCAGGTGCCGATGTTCTACCGTTTTGACTATCAACCGGTAAAGGGTTTGCCCGTCGAGCATCCGCTTGACCAGAGAGCCATAGCCGCACCTAATCTGGAGGTAAAGCTGTACGGCCCGTCCGGCAAAGACATCCAGGAGAACGGAGTTCCCGATAACTACCAAAATCCGCTGCACGTGTGGACCGGTCTGTGCGCACAGACCTGCGCCATGACGATACGAGAGAAGAACAACTATGTCGACATGACGGGCATGGCCAAGATCCGCTGGGTGACGAAGGTCTCGGGCCTGCACCAGGTACACCCGCTTCTCAAGCTGGCCGACGGAACGTGGATACTGGGTGAGCACGGGGACGGGTCGGTGTTCGATTACCATACGAGCGATTTCACGCTGTCGGAAACGCGATGGATCAAGATGGACATCGATAAGGTGGTCACGCGGGGCCGATGGCTCGACAAAGTGGATCTGAGCAAGGTCGACGAAATCGGGTTTACGGACCTGATGCCCGGCAGCGGCCACGGCGACGGTGGCTATTCCGACGTCGGCTGGATCGAAGTCTACGGGAAACCAGTTCCTCGTTCAGCCGGCAAATAGGACCTGTTCTCTTTGTTTTGTGGGCGGCTCCCCCGAGCCGCGCCGGGCGCCCTCGCCCGGCTCTCGCAGAACGCCGACGGGGCGTCGGCTGCGGGACAGGGGTCCCGCCCCACAAAACCAGGTGACGGCTTACGCCAGTACTGGCATCGGCTGAAAGACCAGTTCGGATTTGGCCGCGTCGTAATCCACAACCACTTCTTCGCCGTCGTGAACCTTGCCGCCGATGATCAACCGGCCGAGCCGCGTTTCCACCTGCTTCTGAATCGCTCGTTTGAGCGGGCGGGCGCCGTACGTCGGATCGTAGCCCGTCTTGACCAGATGCGTCCGAGCCACATCCGTCAGCGTGAGCTGAATATGGCGATCGGCTAGGCGCTGCCGCAGGCTCGCGAGTTGGATCTCCACAATCTGCTTCAGGTGCTCCTCATCGAGCGCGTGGAACACAATGATTTCGTCAATGCGGTTGAGGAATTCGGGCCGAAAACCGCCGCGGAGTTCATTCATGACGGCGTCCTTCATGTTCTCGTAACCGCGCCCGGCAAAGGCTCCCTTGTAGTCCAGGATACGGTGGCTGCCGACGTTTGACGTCATGATCAGCAGCGTGTTCTTGAAATTGACCGTCCGGCCCTGCCCGTCGGTCAGGCGGCCGTCGTCGAGGATCTGCAGCATCACGTTGAATATATCGGGATGCGCCTTTTCGATTTCGTCGAACAGGATCACCGAGTAGGGTTTGCGGCGGATGGCCTCTGTCAACTGTCCGCCTTCTTCAAAGCCCACATAGCCCGGAGGTGCGCCCAGCAAACGAGCCACGGTGTGCTTCTCCTGGTATTCGGACATATCGATACGAACCATGTTGTGCTCGTCGTCGAACAGGTATTCCGCCAGGGCGCGAGCAAGTTCGGTTTTGCCGACACCGGTGGGCCCGAGGAAGATGAAACTGCCGATCGGGCGGTTGGGATCCTTCAGCCCGGCACGGGCGCGAATGACAGCCTCGGAGACTGCCGTGACCGCTTCGTCCTGCCCGATCACACGCTTGTGGAGCTCTTCTTCGAGGTGCAGCAGCTTCTGCATTTCCCCTTCGAGCAGGCGCGACACAGGCACACCGGTCCAGCGGCTGACCACCGCGGCGATATCTTCCTCGCCGACTTCTTCCTTGAGGAGCTTCGTGGGACTGGCCGCGACGGACTCGGCGGCCGCGAGTTTGGCTGTCAGGTCGCGTAATTTGCCGTACTTGAGTTCGGCGGCGCGGTTCAGATCGTACGCGCGCTCGGCCTGGTCGATCTCGGTTTTTACATGATCGATCTGCTCGCGCAGCGTGCGCAGGCCCTGCACGGATTCCTTTTCGAGCTGCCAGCGGGCCTTCAGAGCATCGCCCTCGGCGCGCAGGTTTGCGACCTCGGCCTCAATCTTGCTCAGGCGCTCGCGCGACGCCGCGTCTTTCTCTTTTTTGAGCGCCTGCCGCTCGATTTCGAGCTGCATGGTCCGGCGCAGAATCTCGTCGAGCTCAGCCGGCATGGAGTCGATTTCCACACGAAGCTTGGCGGCTGATTCGTCCACCAGATCGATCGCCTTGTCCGGCAGGAAGCGGTCCGAGATGTAGCGATCCGAAAGAATCGCGGCGCTCACCAGCGCGGCGTCCTTGATGCGTACGCCGTGGTGCAACTCGTAACGGTCTTTCAGGCCGCGCAGGATGGAAATCGTATCCTCGACAGTCGGCTGATCCACCATTACAGGCTGAAAGCGGCGTTCGAGCGCGGCGTCTTTCTCGATGTACTTCTTGTACTCGTCGAGCGTTGTGGCGCCGATGCAGTGCAGTTCGCCTCGCGCCAGCATGGGCTTCAGCAGATTGCCCGCGTCCATGGACCCCTCGGCTTTACCCGCACCAACCACCGTGTGCAATTCATCGATGAAAAGAATAATCTCGCCGTTCGAATCGAGGACTTCCTTGAGCACCGCTTTCAGGCGCTCTTCGAACTCGCCGCGGAACTTGGCGCCGGCAATCAGTGCGCCCATATCGAGCGAGACGATGCGCTTCTCTTTGAGTCCTTCGGTCACATCGCCGCGTACGATGCGCTGGGCGAGACCCTCCACAATGGCGGTTTTGCCGACGCCAGGCTCGCCGATCAGCACCGGGTTGTTCTTGGTGCGGCGCGAGAGAACCTGGATGACGCGGCGAATTTCCTCGTCGCGTCCGATCACCGGGTCAAGCTTGCCTGCCGCGGGGGGTTCTTGCTGGTAACCCGCTGACTACCGCGGACTTCGCGAAGGGCCTGCATCAGCCGGTCGCGAGTAATGCCGAGTTCTTTGAATGCTTTCGAATCGTCGACGGCGGCGAGGAGGAAATGCTCCACGGAAATGAAGTCGTCTTTGAGGTGCTTCGCCTCATCCTCCGCTTTGGTGAACAGTTTATTGAGGCGCGCCGTGACGTAGATCTGGTCGGGTGCGCCGGTGGGGCCGCTTACTTTGGGCAAGCGGTCCAGATCCTGATCCAGTCTGGCAGCGAGAGCCTCGACATTGGCTCCGGCGCGCTTGAGAATGGACAGGGCAAGACCGCCCTCCTGTGAAAGGAGGGCGGCCAGCAGATGCTCCACGTCGACCTGTTGATTACCGCGGCGGAGAGCTTCGCTTTGCGCTGCATGCAGCGCTTCCTGAGTTTTCTCGGTGAGGCGGTTGATGTCCATAAACAGTCCTTTGCAGCCCGAGCGAGTTACGCAGCTACGCGCAGGAGGTTTTGCGCGCTGATTCCCGGTATGGCTGCTCGAAGCACTTCATGCACGTGTTCGGCCAGGATGAACTCCATTTCGTTGCGCGCATCGTCCGGCAGATCCCGCAAGTCCTTCTCGTTTTGCTTCGGAATGATGACACGGCGGATGCCGAGCCGGCGCGCGGCCAGCATCTTCTCCTTGATCCCGCCCACTGGCAGCACCAGGCCGGAGAGCGTTACTTCGCCGGTCATGGCAGTGTCGCTGCGGACCGGCAACCCGGTGTAGAGCGACGTCAGCGCAGTGGTCATGGTGACACCCGCCGACGGGCCGTCCTTCGGAATCGCCCCGGCCGGAACGTGAACGTGCGCACCGTAGCGGCGGAACAGCGATTGATCGATCGAGAATTCGTTGGCGTGCGACCAGATATAGCTCTGCGCGGTTTTTGCAGACTCCTGCATTACCTCACCCAACTGCCCGGTGAGAGAGAGGCCTTTGCCATCCTTCAGCAGCGCCGCTTCAATGTAGAGAACATCGCCGCCGGCTTCGGTCCAGGCGAGCCCGGTCGCTACGCCCGCAGGCACGTCCTTGCGGGCCTGTTCGGGCGAGAAACGCTCCGGTCCCAGAAGATCCGTGAGCTCTTCCTTTTGGATTTCGACTGGGCCAGGAGTTCCTTCGGCCACCTTGAGCGCCACTTTGCGCATGACCCGGCCGATGGCGCGTTCCAGCTGGCGCACGCCGGCCTCGCGGGTATAGCGCGAAATCACGATGCGTAGCGCTTCATCGCTCAGGACGCAGACATCGGTTGAGAGGCCCGCTTCCTTCAGTTGTTTGGGAACCTGGTAGCGGCGAGCGATCTCGAGCTTTTCCTCTTCGCTGTAGCCCGCCAGCCGGACCACTTCCATGCGGTCAAGCAGGGGCTGCGGAATCGTGTCGAGCGTATTGGCCGTCATCACGAAGAAAACCTTCGAGATATCGAACGGCAGGTCCAGATAGTTGTCGCGAAATGTCTTATTCTGCTCGGGATCGAGGATTTCGAGCAGCGCGGCGGCCGGGTCGCCCCGGAAATCGCGCCCCAGTTTATCTACCTCGTCGAGCATGACCACGGGGTTGTTAACACCAGCTCGGCGGATGCTCTGGATGATGCGGCCAGCCATGGCGCCGATGTAGGTGCGGCGATGCCCGCGCAGCTCGGCTTCGTCGTGCATTCCGCCCAGGCTCAGGCGCTCAAACTTGCGGCCGAGCGCACGGGCAATCGATTGCCCGAGCGACGTTTTACCGACCCCAGGAGGTCCGACGAAGCACAGGATCGGCGCTTTGGCGCCTGGGTTGAGCTTCAGCACGCCCAAGTGTTCGAGAATGCGTTCTTTGACGTCTTTGAGACCGTAATGGTCGTCCGCGAGGATCTGGCGGGCGGCCGGAATATCTATCCCGGATTCGCTGCCTTTCTTCCACGGGAGTTCGAGGATCGTTTCCAGCCAGGTGCGGCCGACGTTGTAGTCGGGAGCCTGCGTCGAGAGACGTTCCAGGCGCGACATCTCCCGGTCCGCTTCTTTGCGGACCTCGTCCGGCAGGTCGGCCGCCTTCAGGCGTTCCCGGAGGAGATCAAGCTCGGATTCGCCTTCTTGTCCACCCAGTTCCTGCTGGATGGCACGGAGTTGCTGGCGAAGCACATATTCCCGCTGTTCCTTGCCCATTTCGTTCTGGGCTTTAGTGGCGATCTTACCCCGGATTTCGAGGATCTGGAGTTCATGCGAAAGGTGTGCGTGGATCAGACGCAACGCCTCGGCACGGTTTTCGACTGCGAGCAGCGCGTGCTCGAGCGCAACGTCCATGCTCAGCACACTCGCGATCATCCACGCCATTTGCAGGGGATCCGCCTGGGCCGCGATGGCGCGGGCGAACTCGACCGGCAACTCCACGCCGGCGTATTTCAAAACGTTGGTGGCAAGGTCGATCACCTCACGGTGGAGAGCTTCAATCTCGGCGTTCGCTTCCTCCGACTGATCGGGAATTGGAAGAGGACGGAAACTCGCCCGCAGAAAGTCGTCACCGGTGCAGTTTTCGATCGCCACCCGCTCGACGCCCAGCACGAGCATTTCGAACTTATCGCCGCTACGGCCGGACCGCTTGATGACGGCCTTGGTGGCCGTCGGGAAAAGATCGCCCGGACCGGGAACTTCGACGGTCGAATCGCGCTGGGTGACCACGAGAATCTCTTTGGCCTCGTTTGCCAGTGCTGCCTGGATGGCCGCCACGGACTTGGGGCGCCCAACGGATAATGGCATCAACAAGTTAGGGAAAAGGACGGTGTTCTTGATCGGGACTACAGGGAGAATCTGCTGTTCGGACATCTGCATTGCCTCTTGTCATCAAAGATGAGTGCAAGACACTAAAGGATTCCGCAGATTCTCCAAATCGTCCACCAGATTTTTGCTGAAATGAACCGCGTATGGTTCCCGGGCCGCTTCGAGGCTCAGCAGTTCTTCGGGCAGTTGAGCCAGTTGCTGGTGCATGTAGTGGCGCGCTTCTTCGAGGCTGGGTTGAGGCTGAATCGCACCCGCGAGCATTGATGGGCGCAGGAGGGGTAAGCCCGGCAAACTCTCATCGAATCTGCCGATTGCATCGCCTGCCATATGCGAATCGCGGATCTGCCGGAAGACTTGTTTGCGCCCCGGATAGAGCGTTTTGCCGCGCGAAAGTTTAAACCGGCCCTTGCCTGCGTATTCGACCAGCTTGTAAGCCATGTCGACTTCCGGAGCGTCCGCGGAGACGGCCAGCTTTGTCCCTACTCCAAAGGCGTCGATTGGCGCTCCGGCTTCGACCAGACGTGCAACCTGATATTCATCCAGTCCGCTCGAAGCAAAGATCGTAACGTCTCCGAGACCGCCTGCGTCGAGCATTCGGCGCGTCTCCCGCGCCAGCGTTGCGAGATCGCCCGAATCGAGTCGAACGGCGCTGACTTGAAAACGATCCCCGAGCCGCCTCTTGAGATCGACGACCAACCGGACGCCCTCGAGCGTGTCGTAGGTGTCCACCAGAAGTGTTGTTCCCGGATTCAGTGACGCAAACGCTTCGAAGGCATCCGTTTCAGTCTCATGAGCCTGGATGTAGCTGTGCGCCATCGTGCCGAATATCGGCATGCCCCAAGTGCGCCCGGCCAGAACGTTCGATGTGCCGTGCCCGCCGGCGAGGTAAGTGGCGCGGGCCACGCTCAAAGCGGCATCGCCGCCCGGAGCGCGCCGGGATCCGAAGTCAATGACCTGGCGGCCCTTTGCCGCGCGCACAATTCTGTCCGCCTTTGTGAGCGCCAGGCTCTGGAAGTGGACCATGTTCAGCAACGCCGTTTCGACCAGTTGCGCTTCCGTAATCGGTGCGACCACCTGGAGCAAAGGTTCATGGGGAAAGACCGGCGTACCTTCTGGCACTGCGTATACGTCGCCGGTAAACCGGAGATCTTCCAGTGAACGCACGAATGCGTCCGAAAAACCGCGCTGCCCTCTCAACCAGTCAAGCTCGTCCGTAGTGAAACGGAATCGTACCAGGAATCGGAGGACGTCTTCGAGTCCAGCGGCCACAATGAAATTGCGGTGGTCCGGCAACTTGCGGTAAATCAACTCAAATACAGCCTTACCGGCCATACCTTCGGCGCGATAAGCCTGGGCCATATTGAGTTCGTACAGATCCGTAAATAGCGCCGGGATCATTCGCTCTCCCGTCAAAGCCAATGGATTTTCGCCGGCTTGCGGCCATGTGATTCAGGCCATGCTACGGGATAACCCAACACAACAGGGGCAACGACACAATACTCTTCGGAGAGACCAAGTTCTTTCTTCGTCGATGGCAGATTCAGCCATGGCCGGCCGAAACCGATCCAGCAGCTTCCGATTCCTTCGTCGCGTGCAGCCAGCATCAAATTCTGAGCCGCGAGACAACAGTCCTCGATCTTCTGCCTGAGGCAGGTTTGAGCCATCACAACGACCAGTGCGGGCGCGTGATAGAAGATGCTGAAACCCGGCTTCTCGAGAATTTCGCGCGCTTCATCGGGGAGTGCGGCGTCTGCCGGATTCTCGATCAGCCATTTCCTGGCACGCTCTGCATACGAATCAATCCGCTTCGGATCGAGCAGCGCCGCAAACGCCCACGGTTGGAGATTGACCGCGCTCGGGGCGAGAATGGCTGCTCCGATGAGGCGCTCTATCAGCTGACGGCTGATTGGGTGGTCGGTGTATTCGCGAACAGCGCGTCGGTTCCTGAGGACGTCCATTAGTTCCATACGTCACGACGGGGTGCAAGTTGTACGCCATCCCGCGGCCAAAGAAATCCGGTAGTTTTCGAGAGGGACTGGGTCTTTTGAAAGATCGCTGCGTTATTCAGCGCATAGCCCTCCCCAAAGCATGCCCTCCCCAAAGCATTCGGACGAAATATCGGTGGCATCTCGCGTGCTTTTGCTTCCGCCAATGACAAACAACATCGTCGTGATGCCGGGACCGGCCTGTTTCGATCTCGTGACTTTGCACAGTGTCGCCAAGGAGTTTGGATGGGCGGTCGACGTCGCTGACGATCTGCGCGAAGTAGCCGCGGCGCAGGCGCACCGGAGGACGATTGCGGTACTCTTTCACCGCGACGCTTTGGGATCCTGCTCCTGGATTGACGCCGTCCGGCTACTCAGGTCCGCGTTACCCGAAGCTCGTCCGGTCGCCTGCCACGGATTCGCCGAACCGATCGACTGGCCGGGATTATGCGATGCCGGCGCATTCCATGCGCTCTGGCTGCCGCTGAAGGAAGATGACGTGCGCCAGAGTTTCGGATTTGTCTGGGAAGCGGAGCAGCGGCTTGCCCAGCCCGCTGTAGCAAAAAAATTGAGCGCGACACAACGAATCGCCCCAAGCCTGTCTCGCGGCGTGCGCACCCATGTCACGGCTTCGGCAGTGGGCTGAAATCGGTGAGGCTTACGTTCGCGATCGCCCTGGTGACGTCTGTCGGGATTGTTGAGTCATATGGCAGCCCTTCGACGGAAGTGCGCTCCGAACTCCGTCACTTCATCGGCGAAGGCCGCCTGGCCGATCTCCGCTGGCCGAACTTCTCCGGTGACCGCGCCAGCGTAACCCGGTTCTATGAAGCAGGCGATTTCGCTCCCGCCTGGGTCAGTTCTCTCGGGCCTACCCCACAGGCTCTCGCTCTCATCGAGACTTTCGAGAATGCAGCGGAAAGGGGACTTAACCCTGAAGATTATGACGCAGGGCGCTGGAAGTCGCGTCTTGATCGCCTTCGCTCGGCTGGCGCAACATCTTCGGATGTAGCCCGCTTCGATCTCGCGCTCACGGTCTCTGTGCTTCGCTTCGCCTCCGACTTGCACTTTGGAAGAGTGAATCCGAAAGTATTTCACTCCGATTTTGATGTCGATAATGGTGATCGTGACATCGCGGGTTGGATTCGCTCGCGACTCGTGGGCGCATCGAACGCTTCCGCCGCGATTCCCGCCGCGCTGAGCGGCATCGAGCCACCTTTCGACGGCTATCGGCGCACAAAGCAAGCTTTGGCCGCGTACAGGAGGCTTTCATTCGACGAGGGCGAACCTTTCCCAATCGCCAAAAGACCCGTCAAGCCCGGGGATTCATACCCCTATCTCACACGCCTCGAGACCCTGCTTCAGCGGCTGGGAGATCTGCGGGACAACTCCGCAACCCGCGAGGCGGCTTACTCTGGCGCGGTGGTCGAAGGCGTGAAACACTTCCAGGCGCGACATGGGCTCGACCCGGATGGTGTAATCGGCGCCGCGACTTTCCGCGCGCTGAATGTTCCTCTTAGCCAAAGGGCCCGGCAAATCGAGCTGACTCTTGAGCGCTGGAGATGGCTCTCGCACGGCTTCGCCCGCCCGCCGATCATCGTCAATATCCCGGAGTTTGAACTGCGCGTGCTGGACGACTCTGGCCGCGCCGCGCTGCAGATGAAGGTCGTGGTGGGAAAGGCATTCGGGCATCAGACGCCGGTCTTTTCCGCGGAAATGACCTATCTGATCTTTCGGCCTTATTGGGATGTTCCGGACAGCATCGCGCAAGGAACTGCTTCCAAAAGCCGCCGTGGATCCGGAATACTTCGCGAAGAACCACTACGAGACGGTGCCGACGGCCTCCGGCGGATCGCGGGTGCGGCAGGCGCCGGGGCCGGATAACGCGCTGGGCGGAGTAAAGTTCCTCTTCCCCAACGAATACAACGTCTACCTGCATGGAACACCGGCCGTCGAATTGTTTTCAAAATCCCGGCGCGATTTTAGTCACGGCTGCATCCGTGTCGAGAAGCCGGAAGAACTTACGGCCTGGGTGCTGAGGAACAAGCCCGAGTGGACGCGCGAACGCATTCAACAGGCGATGAACAGCGGGCATCCCCTTCGGGTCAATCTCGATGCGCCGATTCCGGTGCTTATCGTCTACGGAACTGCTGTGGTCGAACAAGATGGAAATATTCGATTCTTCGAAGATATCTACGGATCGGATGCGTCTCTGGCGCAAGCGCTCGCGGCGGGCCGGCGTGAGTGGATGTAGCCGGCGCCCCTTCTCAAACATCTGCGTCATTTGCAGCACCGCGGTCCCTGACATTTTGCGTTCGTACTGACACGTAAGCCTTTATAGGAACCCGGGCCTGGCATGGGTAGTGCCACTGTAACGTACGGGAGATATCTATGCCTGCCAAAGAACTACACTTCCGTTCCGATGCCCGGGAGACTCTGCTGCGTGGTGCCGCGTCTGTCGCGGACGCCGTTCGTGTGACGCTCGGGCCGAAATCGAAATGCGTGCTGATCGACAAACGGTTCGGACGTCCGCTCGTCTGCAATGACGGCGTCACCATCGCCCGTGAACTGGAACTCAAGGAACCGGTAGAAAACCTTGGAATGCGGGTGCTGCGCGAGGCCGCGGAAAAGACCGGCGATGCGGTGGGCGACGGAACCACTACGTCGACAATCCTGGCGTTTTCCATTTTCTCGGAGGGAATCCGGAACATCGCGGCGGGCGCAAGTGCGATCGACCTGAAACGCGGTCTGGAGCGCGGGCTGCGAGCGGCGGTGCGCGCGCTGCACGATCGCTCAAAGCCGGTGGCAGGTTATCAGGGCCGCATGCAGGTGGCGACGGTTTCCGCGCACAACGACGAATCGATCGGCAAAATGGTGGCCGATGCGTTGGAGAAAGTCGGGCCCGAGGGCGTCATCACAGTTGAAGAAGCAAAAACGACCGAGACCGTGCTCGATGTTGTGGATGGCATGCAGTTCGATCGTGGCTTTATCTCGCCTTATTTCATTACCGATCCGGAGAGCATGAAAGCGGTGCTGGAGAATTGTCTGATTCTGCTTTATGAGAAGAAGATTTCCAACATGAAGGAACTGCTTCCGCTGCTTGAGGAGGCGGCCCGGCAGGCTCTGCCATTGCTCATTATTGCCGAAGATGTGGAAGCCGAGGCGCTGGCGACTCTGGTTGTAAACAAGATCCGCGGCACGCTTTCCTGCCTCGCGGTCAAGGCCCCCGGCTACGGGGATCGTCGCAAAGCCATGATGGAAGACATCGCGATTCTCACCGGCGGGCGGCTGATTGCGGAGGAATTGGGCGTAAAACTCGAAAATCTGACGCTTGCAGACCTGGGCCGGGCCAATCGCGTAGTCGCCGACAAGGACACCACGACGATCGTTGCCGGGACAGGCAAGAAGGAGGCAATCTCGGGACGCTGCGCGGAGATCAGGAAGCAAATCGAGGAGAGCACTTCGGATTACGACAAGGAAAAGCTGCGGGAAAGACTCGCCCGATTGAGCGGCGGCGTCGCGGTAATTCGCGCCGGCGCCCCCTCCGAAACCGAGATGAAGAGCCGTAAGGAGGCTTTCGAGGACGCCATCAGTGCGGCAAAAGCTGCGGCGGAAGAAGGTATCGTCCCGGGGGGAGGCGTTGCCTTGCTGGGTGCCATCGCAGCGGTCGAACTGGAAGAGAAAGAGTGCGAAGGAGACGAGCGCACCGGCGTCCGTATTCTGAAACGCGCGCTGGAAACACCTGCGCGCCAGATCGCGGAAAACTCGGGCGTCGACGGCGGAGTTGTCGTTGACAGAATCCGTTCGGCGAATGGGGCAATCGGATTCGATGCCGCTCTCAACCGTTACACAGACCTGGTTGCGGCGGGGATCATCGATCCGACGAAGGTGGTGCGGGTCGCGTTGGAGAACGCGGTTTCGGTGGCAAGTACGTTATTGCTCACCGAGGCAACGATGACAGATATTCCGGAGAAGCACACCCCGTCCGCGGAGCGGTCGGCCGGAACTGAAATGGATTGAGACAACTGGCTGCGGTTCTCGCAAATAGAGCAGGTCGGGGCCCCTCTTTATGGAGCATGGCGTGCTTAAACAAGATTTATAAAGGAGATTATTTTATGCGCCAAGGGTTGAAATATTTTCTGTTGCTGCTCGCCCTGCTGCTGATCGCATCCGTTGCACTGGGTTGGTGGAAGTACGCAATTCGTTGAGTTCCTGAGTTTTGAAAGCCGCCGAAACGGAGCGAGGGCATGAAGATCAAGAGCATTCTTTTCCCCGTGGATTTTTCGGATCGTTGCGCCGCGGTTGTACCTCATGTTGAGGCCGCGGCCCGGCGGTTCGGTGCTTCAGTGACTCTGCTGCACATGGTGGAACCTCTCGTGATGCCGTATGGCCCGATCGAAACATTAGCTTTCACGGGACTGCAGCCTGCCAATCTTGTGGCTAAGGCGGAAGAAATGCTTGACGGCGTCGCAGACTCCGATTTCGACGGCGTGACGGTAAAGAGAGTTGTCGAAACTGGCGACCCCGCTTCATGTATCGCGAGCCTTGCCCGGGACTGGGGCATCGGGCTGATCATGATGCCAACGCGGGGCCGCGGGGTTTTCCGTGCCGCCTTGCTGGGTTCGGTAACAGCCAAGGTTCTTCATGATGCCGACTGCCCGGTCTGGACGGCGGCTCATGTGGAGACGCTGAGTGAGGGCAGGCACATCGAATGGCGGAACGTTATCTGTGCCGTCGACCTCTCTGCCGAAAGTACCCATCTGATTCAGGCTGCCCGGGATCTGAACCGCACCGCCGGTGCAACGATCCGCATCGCGCACGCTGTGCCCGGCGAGGAGGCCCTACCCCAGCGCCTGTTGAACGCGGAGTTTGAGAACTCGCTGAAACAGCAGGCCGCCAGTACCATCCAGGCCATTCAGTCCGACGCAGGCACGAATTTCGAGGTGTGTATCGAGACCGGCGAGGTTTCACACGCAATCGCGAGTTGCGCCCAGCGTTATGACGCGGACCTGGTGCTGGCCGGGCGAGGACTCGACCGTGGTGTTACACGTCTTCGCAGTCACACCTATGCAATCGTTCGCGATGCAGCCTGCCCTGTGCTCAGCATCTGACCAAAAGCTCCGGCACTGCGCTGGGTCAGAACGCTGAACGTTCGTCAAAAATGCGTGAAATCGCGCAGAAGAGATATCCAGCCAGGGTATATGCTTCCAATCCACACGGATTATCTCCTGTGCCTGAATCGGCGCTCCACTTGCTTCTCTTCGGTCGGGTGCCACAGGCTTTGGCCGACGGAAAGCACCCAAGGCAAGAGGAGAGTTCCAGACACATGAAGACTGCAAAAGAAAGCGATAAGCAACTTCGAGATGCCGTCCTGCGCCAGCTCGAATGGGATCCTCAGGTCACGTCCACCGACATCAACGTCGCAACGGCCGACAACGTTGTAACGTTAACCGGGTTTGTTCACAGCTACGCGGAAAAATATGCTGCAGAAAAAGCGGCGCAAGGCGTTTACGGGGTCCAGGCGCTTGCGAATGACATCGAGGTCAAGCCGGGAAGCGCGCGCAGCGATCCCGAGATTGCGCGCGACGCAATCCACGCCATGAAAATCAACATCACGGTACCCGATGAAAAGATCAAGGCCCTCGTTAATGAAGGTTTTGTGACGCTCGAAGGCACGGTCGATTGGGACTTCCAGCGCCGGAGCGCGGAATCATGTGTGCGCAATGTGGCCGGCGTGCGCGGCGTCGTCAACCACCTTAAGATCAAGCCGAGAGTTTCGGCCGTGGAAGTGTCCTCAAAGATAGAAGAGGCGCTGCGCCGGAACGCCGAGCTGGATGCCCGGCGGATCACCGTTTCGGCGACGAACAGCAAGGTTCACCTCTATGGCAGCGTCCGCTCGTGGTTTGAGCGCGAGGAAGCCGAGCGTGCCGCATGGTCTGCTCCAGGCGTTGCGGAAGTAATCGATCACATCTCCATCGTTCCATAGCAGGAAGTACCGTGCTAACACTTCAACCCAATTAACCAGGAAACCCAAAGGAAAAGGTCATGTCACACGTTGCAATCGAAAAAGTTGATGAAAAGAAAGTCGGGACCGCCTCGATCTTTCAGGAAATAGAAGCCCTGTCCGAGCGGATTCGCCAGCGCGCCTTCGAGATCTTCGAAGGACACCGCGGCGGCGAAGGATTCGCCACGGAAGACTGGCTCAATGCGGAGCGCGACCTTCTACACAGTTGTGAATCCGAACTCGTCGAGCAGGCCGATAAATTTGACGTGCGGATGAACGCACCCGGATTCGAGCCTGGTGAAGTCAAGGTTACGGCTTTACCCGACGCCCTGATCGTCAGCGCCTCGTCCTCGCACAAGCACGAGAACAAAGAAGGCAATGTGCGGTTCTGCGAGTTCGGCCAGAAGACTCTGTTTCGCCGCTTTGATCTGCCCGAAGCGATCAACCTCGACAAGGTGACGGCAGATCTGAATAAGGGCGTGTTGCATCTGACGGCGGCTAAAGCAAAACAAGAGGCTGCACCAAAGCCCAAAGCCGTTGCCGCTTGATCAGTCGGCGCGCGGGCGCCATCGGAGGAATGGGCCGGTCTTGCTGAGGAATTTCAGCCAGGCTGGTCCATTGGTAGTTTTGACCTGGAATTGCATCACTGAAACGTGAAGGAGCCGGATATGGCCACAGCCGCGTTGCCCCTGATTGAAGGGGAAAGAGTGGAACGGGACGAGAACAAAAGAGCCGGGGAGTTGGTCCTGTGGTTCGAAGAAGCGGGAATCGAAGATATTCCCCTGGTGGGCGGCAAGAACGCTTCGCTCGGCGAAATGATTCGGCATCTTGCGAGCGAGGGTGTGCGGGTTCCCGGCGGCTTCGCCACTACCGCTTATGCCTACCGTGAGTTCATCCGGTCCGGGAACCTGGGCCAG
>JBEKTF010000176.1:0-11732 GCA_049516355.1 Bryobacteraceae bacterium
CGACGTTCCTGCTGTATGGTTATCTCTGCAAGAAAGTGGCGCTGAACAAGCTGCTTTGGTGGGGGACGATCATTGCGGTGCCGCAGATGATTCCGCTGGCATTCGTTCACTCGGCGAATCTCGCGCTGGCGTTGGCGGTACCGATCGGGTTGCTGGGCGGCATCGCAACAGCGGCGTACTTCGATTTAGCGATGAGATCCTGTCCACCCGGCCTCCAGGGAACCTTGATGATGTTGGTCGATGGTGTTTTCGCGCTTTCTGCCCGTGGCGGCGATCTGTTGGGTTCAAGGATCTATAACAGCAGCCCGACGCATGGATTTCTCTACTGTGTGATTGCGACGACTATCGTGTATGCGCTGATCCTGCCCCTGATCCTGCTGGTACCGAAGGAATTGATCGCCACGGCGGATGGCGAACCCAACCCGGAAATCGTAGCCGAAGTACTGAAAGAGATCGCGGAAACCGGGCCTGCTGAGGACTATAGGTGAAACCGCTTCCGATATTTGCGGAACTGGGTATGCACTTGACTCAGGTAGCCCCTACCGGTAGTATGGTCGCCGAATGGAGGATTACCCGCGGACTCTTCAAGACTTCGAGGCCCGGTTCTCGACCGAAGAAGGCTGTCGCGAGTACCTCTTTCGATTGCGGTGGCCGGAGGGGTTTCGGTGTCCACGTTGCGGATGTGGCAAGGCGTGGGCAGTGCGTGCCACCTTGTTCCAGTGTTCGAGATGCAACTGTCAGACGTCGGTGACGGCTGGCACCGTGTTCCAGGATACGCGGAAGCCTCTCTCGGTCTGGTTTCGGGCGATGTGGTTTGTGACCAGCCAGAAGAACGGCGCCAGCGCCCTGGGCTTGCAGCGGGTCCTCGGACTCGGCAGTTATCGAACCGCCTGGTCGTGGCTGCACAAATTGCGGCGCGCGATGGTTCGATCCGGTCGCGATCGGCTGGTTGGCTGGGTTGAAGTGGACGAGACCTACTTGGGCGGCCCCGAGGAAGGCGTTGTAGGTAGGGGAGTTCAGGACAAAGCTTTGATTGTGATAGCGGCGCAGGCGGACGGAAGGGGCATCGGTCGAATTCGCATGCGGATGATCCAACACCCCTCCGCCGCCAGCCTGCATCCTTTCATTGAAGATTGCATCGAGCCCGGCAGCACAGTGCATACCGACGGCTGGCAAGGCTATGCAGGATTGAAGAAGAAGGGATACGATCACGAGGTGACGTCGGTCCAGAGACGACGACCCAAAGAAGTTTCTACTCTCCTGCCTCGGGTACACCTGGTCGTTTCGCTTCTGAAGCGGTGGCTGGCCGGTACACACCAAGGGGGAGTGTCACACGAGCATCTGCCGTACTACCTCGATGAGTTCACGTTTCGCTTTAACCGGCGAAAATCCAAGAGCCGCGGCAAGCTGTTTTTCCGTCTCGTACAACAGGCGGTGGACACCGGCCCGACGACCTACGCCCACATCGCCAATCCCTCGAAGGCCCGCTCCGTAGCGCATCACAATCTGTAGGGGCTACCTGAGTCAGGTGCATACCCAGTTTTGCGGATATCGGTCCGCTTCGGCATCTAATGGAAGAACAAACCACTGACGACAGCATTGAGGCCACCGGTCAGAGTGATCTTCAAGGTGACGTGTCCCTTCAGGTTCCACACCAGATACTGTCCGCCCGAAAAACCAGAGACCGTTCGCGTATCCAGCACGGCGCTGCTCGAAGCGTCCAGCACATCCACCCGCTCCGTACGCCCCAGATAGTCCCAATCCAGGAAGTACAGGGCCACTTGATGGGTGTTCCCGTCCGTCAGATTCACATCGATATTCATCGTCGAGCTCGTGTACCACACCGATGCGATTCGATCCGACGCTGCAGACTTCTGCAGGTCCCGCACATCGGTAGTGCTGGAGGAAACCCATACGTACGAAGAGCTCCCGCTGAAAGCCACCTGGGCATACGCAGGATAATTAGCCGAATCATCGTAGATCGCTTCCCCATCCGCTCCGTAAACTCCCTTCCAGGTACCCTGCGTGGCGACTGGCGTCTTTATAGCATCTGCAGTCGAGTTGGCGCAACTAGGTAGAATTTAATTTTAATAACGAATACGAAGTCTTTTTCTTTCAACGTTCGCGAATCTGCTCGCGCGCGGAGACCCGCCTCATGGCATGAGCCAATGACCAAAAAGCTGCATCATTATGTCCCGCGGTTTTACCTGAAGGCGTGGGCTGAAGAAAAGAAAATCTATTGCCTGCACGACGGTGAAATCCGGCGGACGAATCTGAATAATGTAGCGGCTGAAAACTATTTTTATCGGCTCCAGGAGCTGAGCCCCGAGGATGTTGAATTCCTCCGAGAAGCCATCATCCGGGAATCGCCTGAGGGCCTGAAAGCGACGCATGAGCAACTCCTCCGCGCTTTTGCAGCTCCCTGGGTGGCGAAGCGACGGCTCGAAGCCTCAGGACGCGCGACGCCGGATGCGATGGCCGAGATCGACCGGACGATCATCGAGCTGAATGAAAACTTTCACACCGCTATCGAGGCGGATTTTCAGCGTTATCTCACCAGCATGATTTCGGGCAGTCTCGATTTCCTCGAAGATCCGGGAGAGGCCGCATCGTTCTACCGGGGCTTGATGGTCCAGTACGCGCGAACGAACCACATCAAGCAGACGCGTCTGGTGATGGACCGCGAGCGATTCGAGCGGTATCTGAGGCTTGCGAATCCTCTCGCACATATGGTCGCGGTGAACATCGGCCGGAGCCTCTACATGGAACGGAAGCAGCACACCATCATGCTGCTGGACAATCCGACTGATATGCCCTTCATCACGGCAGATCAACCGGTGATCAATATCGCGGCCAGCCCAAAAGACACAGCGCCACCCGAAAAGTTCGAGCTGTATTATCCACTATCGCCCACCAAAGCGATGCTCCTACTCGAACCGTCGAGTGTTTTCCGGCCAGGGGCTTCATCGGTCTCGGAAACCTTCGTTCACCTCTGTAACCTGCGGATGGCCGCGCACTCGTATCGGCAAGTGTTCTCCGATTCAGCCGACGCTCTGAAATCTGTCAGAAAGGATTTGCCAGCTTACCTGAGCTGCTTTCCAGAGGCCCATGCCGGGCGGTGATTCAGAACCGCCGTTTTCGTCCCGAGTTCATCGTAGTGTGTCGGCAATGAAGGCCTCGCCCTGTCGTTCCTGAAATTGATCGACGTCTGCGCCCGCGCAGGGACCGCAGTTCCCGCCAGAGCGATCAGAATCCCAGTAACGACTGCCAAAGCTCTACGAATGCCGAAATCTCCCCAGCATGCGGCCATACATCAGCACAAGGCAGAAAGGGAAAATCATCATCGCGAAAGTGGTGATGAAATTGGTCGCCGCCGTCGGGTTCTCGAACGGATGTGCCGAGTTCATTCCATAAAAACCGCCGCCATTGGTTCCCAGCATCTTCTGAGGAACGAAAGCCTCGAAGCCGCCCACGAGAACATCTTCCGGCATAGAATCCGCCCGACAGGACGTTACCGGTAAGTAGTCGTAACACAACCTACTGACCGGCTTTTCTAAAGCACGCATCCGGCCAAGGTGTCGTTAATCACCGCGCGGGTTGGCCGGGCTTTGGTAAAGATCCTGCCGGTTCTGTGTTGCGGGCCACACCATATACGAACGAATCGTTATGATCGATTCGCCGTTCACGGAATGATACCGACGACCTTAGGGACGATGATGCCTTACCGCAGGCCACGCGAATGGGATTGAGCGGCGATCCGGCGGCGACGGGATGAAAGTGCACCGGGGGCGAATGGGTGGTCCACGGATTGATCGCGTACCCGCGTTCGCGACGGCAGTTGAAAAAGATAGTCCCTGCCCAAAGTGCACGGATTGCCGGGGGTACACAACCGGCCTCAACCACCCCCACCGGCCGAGCCGTTTTCCGGGGCGCGGGCCTACCGCGATGAGTTGATAGCGACGACGAAGCCGGGCCTTGTTGAACATGAAGCCCGCAGCGTGCTAAACAGGCTTGACGGAAGGTGATCCGAAAGGAAGTACCCTAACGCGACATTGCGGACGCGCCCGCAGCCTCGGTTGATTTCGCGCCTTAAGTCGGCCGCTTTGGCATTTCGATTACTTTTGCGGGGCCCTTGCTTACTTCACGCACCTCGGCGCGGTGCGTAACTTCAAAGCGCTTCCCGCAGATATTCAAAACGACTCTCTGCGTATAGTGCTTAACGGGCGGCCGCTGCGGTGCTGACTCTTCGACCGGACCTTTTGCCAAGGCAGGGTTTTCACTGTCCGTGATATTCCGTTTCATAAAGCGGTTCCTTTCGAGCGGTGCTCTGTTCATGGAAATCCCGCTTCTGTGTCAACCAAAAGAGCGGAGAGAATTTCGAAGTCGAAAATATGTGGCTCCGCAAACAGCAGTTCGAGTCGCGGTCTCCCGAGAGACGGCCGCAGATCGGAAGCACCGGGCGTGAAATACCGCTCTAAGCTGCTGATGACAAGGAATAACAGCAATCCCCACTGTGTGCCGAAAAACCATCTCCATTCACCCCAAACGAGAGCCGTATGTCGCTAACCAAAGGCAGTATTGCTGTTTTATTTGAGGAATTAATACACTTTGAGCGGTGGTTCTTGTGTCGGCCCCAGACCCGAATCGCGAGATCCAGTCCGCGGGCCACCTGTTTTCCTGAGCCAGCTAGGTCAAACTCTTATCCGCCCCTTCGCGGGAAACAATAAGGGCCGATCACACACTCTTATCCGCCCCTCCGTGGGAAACAATAAGGGTTCTATCGAAGAATACTACCCGCCCCCTCGTGGGAAACAGTAGGGTTTGTATGGCGTACCTCTGCCGCGCTATGTCTGTTTGAGCGACGCGGAGCTGTGGCTCTTTCTCGCCCGCGCCAGTCCACGCCAACTCGATAATTCCGCTTTCGTTGCGAACCTGGATCGCCGAGGGACCGAATCGGAGGACACATATGGCAAGCAGTCTCGGGACAAAGCTCGGACCAAAGAAGCAAGAGGCGATTGAGGCCTTGCTCCGACCCGGCAGCGTCGAGGACGTCGCCCGTGAAATCAACGTCGCGACCAAAAAGCTGTCTCTTTGGATGAAGGACCCGGAGTTCATGGCCGCGTATCGGGCCGCAAAGCGTGCCGAATGCAGGCAATCCATGGCGTACCTGGGTCAGGGAGCAACTCAGATCTTAAAGTCAATGCTCTACATTATGTACCACAGCAAGAAGCCAGCCCTCCGCCTCAGAGTCGCCCGCGAAATAACTCTTCTCGCAAATGAAGCTAACGAGATCGAAGAGTTCGTCGCCGGTGTGGCGGATGCTGAGCGCATGATCAGAGCAACCCGGAGCCGATGCCGGTCGACGGGTGCCGGCCTGAAGGCGCGGCCCCCTGGGCACGGCGCGAAACGTCCCCGCCGGGAAGAACAGGCGATTGTGGCGTTACTTGCGCACCGCAGTGTGGCTGAAGCAGCCCGCACCCTCGACATCAAACCGCAAACGTTGCGTCTGTGGATGCAGGACCCTGCCTTTAACGCCAAATACGCCGAGGCGGCCTGCGCCGTCTACGGACCGGCAATGAGCCTTGCGCAACAGCATCACGGCGATGCCGTAGTGATCATAAAGAATTTGTCGGTCGATCCCGCGGTCCCGGAAGAGACACGCTTCCAGGCCGCCATTTACCGTGCCGGCGCGTTAAGAGCAAATGTGATTGCCCATCTGGAGTCGCGCCTGTCCGGGATGGAGCCTGGCAGTACCACCGGTGAGCCTCAAGTGGTATCGCAGGCGATCGACAGCAGTCTCCATGAGAGACTGCAGCAGATCAAATCCCGACTGCAGCAGGCCAGCGGGCAGCGCGCGATCCGAAGAATGATACTCGTTCATTCGGCCGACGGAAGAGCGGCGGGCTCTTCGGTGGCGGGGCCGGATGGCCGGCACCGCTGGTGGGATCCGCCGGAGGGATATAAGAAGGATGACCTGGTAAAGGATGACTCCCGGGAGGGGGACAAAAGCCCGGTGCCAGCTGCATGAGGAACCCGCACAGCGGAAACAGGGCTGCGGCTTTTCTCTCTGCTGAAGATGACCAGCCGGGCACTGGGGCCGGAGTTCTGCCCTTTAAGCTCGGCTTTCTGCTCGCCCGCGTACGCTACAAAATCGTGTACGGCGGACGGGGCTCGGCTAAATCATGGAGTGTGGCGCGCGCGCTGCTTCTTCGTGGCGCTGAGGAGCCCCTGCGGATTCTCTGCACGCGGGAGTTTCAGAATTCGCTTCTCGACAGTTCGCACCGGCTGCTGGCAGACCAGGTGGTCGAGCTGGGTCTTTCGGATTTCTATACGGTTCAGAAAAAGACGATTATCGGCGCCAACGGAACCGTGTTCATTTTCGCGGGACTGCGGCACAATATCTCGAAGATCAAGAGCTTCGAGGGTGCCGATATTGTCTGGGTCGAAGAAGGGCAGAATGTTTCCAAGCAATCCTATGACGTACTGATCCCGACCATCCGAAAACCGGGATCGGAAATCTGGGTGACGTTCAATCCCGACCTGGAGGAGGACGAGGCCTACCAGCGATTCGTGGTCTGGCCGCAGGCGGATTCGAAGGTGCAAAAGGTGAACTGGAACGACAATCCCTGGTTCCCGGAGGAACTGCGCCGCGAGAAGGATCACCTCAAGGCCCGCGATCTGGAAGCCTACAACAACGTCTGGGAGGGCCACTGCAGATCGCACGTCGCCGGTGCACTTTGGACGAAAGAAATGTTTGCGAAGAACCGGGATGCAGCGCCGGAAAACGAAGCGGGGCGAGCAAAGCTACTGGCAACGTTGAGGCGCGTGGTGATTTCCATCGATCCGTCGGGGTGCTCGGGGGAACAAGACGGGCGGGCCGATGAGATCGGAATCATTGCTACCGGCGTGGGGCACGATGGCATCGCGCGCGTGCTGGAAGACGCGACCGGGCGCTACTCGCCGAACGAATGGGCGACCAAAACGCTGGAGCTTTTTGACCGCTGGAAAGCCGACAAGATCGTAGCCGAGGTGAACTTCGGCGGCGCCATGGTCGAATCGACCATCCGTACAGCACGAGGACATGCACCGATCAAGCTGCTTAATGCCTCGCGGGGTAAGGTCCAGCGTGCCGAACCGGTCGCCGCACTGTATGAGCAGGGTAAGGTTCGGCATGTGGGGCACTTCCCACAACTGGAGCGGCAGTACTGCCTGTTTTCGACACACAGGTATATGGGCACGCACTCGCCGGACCATGCCGATGCAGGAATCTGGGGGCTTACGGAATTGATGCTCGATCCCGAACCCGAGCCGGGCATTCGCTTTATCGACTTCAACAGATACTGATGAACATCTTCAGCGCGCACACCGGCCTTTCGACGAAGGCCGAACCTCAATCACCGCGTTGGGCTGTGGCGACGCAAGCACCCGCACACGCTGGGCGGATGGCTTTCCAATCAGGGCGAACCCGGTCAATCGCAGCCCGGAATCGTCGTCGGGCAATTTGGGCGGGCACGAAAAAAGCCGATCCTTCGCGGGAAGGACCGGCCCGCTGCGTGGGGAAGTAAAGGTCAACCTTTTAGCTGCCCTTTTTTCCTCCTGCCGACAAGGCTCTGTACGTCCGTACGCCCTGCTCCGTCTTGAAGGATTCGATTCTTACTGTTTTGCCGAGCGTCGCGATGAAGCCCCGGACCGAATGTTTCTGCCAATCCAGTGCCGACGTCAGTTCCTCCAGCGAAGCTCCGTTCTTGCGCGAGATCAGGCCGAAAAGGATATCCTTCTTGCTGCCGGCCTTCGGTTCGGCTTTCGCTTGCTTCGGGGTTCGCTTTGCGGCCTTCGGCTCCTTCCTGGCCCTGGTCTGTGGGGCGCGGTTTGCTCCGGGGATCTCGGCGGCGGGTGCGGCAAGCTTCTGTACCTCGGCGAAAATACGTCTGGCGCCAACGGCCCGGCTGGCGAACTTCTTTACCGGCGTAACACCTGTCAGGCTGTTCCAGATCTCGACCAGCCGCTTGTTGTCAGGACCGATAAGCTCGGCAAGATTTTCTGCGGTATCGAAGACGTCTGCGCCAGTCTCGCGCGCGGCCTTCGCTGTGTCGTGAATGGCGATGTTGTTATCTGAGTCGATCGTGAAAGCGTTCATGGTGGGGTCTCTTTCGGTCCCGGTCCAGCCGGGCACACCACATGGATCACTCTTGTTCGAGCGACAGGCAAGTCAATTCTGCAACGCTCCAGAGCTTGACTTTTGGCGAGCGAAAGAACGCGAATCTCCTGACAGCTTTGCAGCAGTGGCGGCGAACCTGCTGAGGGCAAGTTACGCGTCGATGATTTTCTGAAACAGACGCCGCTGCTCGCGCCAATCGACCCGGCAGACGACGGGGCGCAGGTTTCTCTCGTTGAGGCCCTTGATGGATGGGAGAAAAAGGATCTGTTCCTGAATGTCGGGAGCGAGATCGAGCAGCTTCACGATCTGGGTCATGCGGGCGCGCGTCACCTGGCCGAGACGGGCCAGTTCGGCATAATCCCGAATCGTTCCATCCCGCAGCAACCCCTCAAACCGGATGGCGAGAGCTATGAGCCGCGCGATGCGGGGAATGGCGCGGCCAGCTGCTTCGCCCTCGGCCGACTTTTGATCGCATGCAGGGGGTTTGTTCTCCCGATGGCCTTGTCTGCCAGTACGGAAATCAACTGCGTATGTGACTTCTCGGTTGCCGCTCATGCCCGCCCCTCCTCTCCGGCCGCCAGGATTGCAGTCGCATGGAACAGGACGGAGATTTGCCGTGCTGCGCCGTCGTAACCGATCCGCTCGACCATACTTTGTATCGCCTCGACTTGGCGGGTACGATCCATCTGGTCCCACTCCGAGGGTCCGAAGATCCCATGCTGCTCTGCCCGGATCCGCCCCAGCACTGATTCCTCGATTCCGCGCGCCGGAAGCGATTTCGTGGGACACACTGCCCAGCCCTTGCGCTGCGCGTTCAGGCATACATAGTAGGGATACCGGCGGTCGTTCTTTCCTGAATACGAGTACACCATCCGCGTAGCGCACGATTCGCAGTAGAGCAGTCCGCTCAGCAATGCCAGGTGTTTGTTCCGCGATCTGCCCCTCGCAAATACTGCACGCTGAGTGATCAGAGTCTGCACGCGTTCCCACGTGCCGGGAGCGAGGATGGCGGAGTGTTCGCCCGGATAAGACTGCCCTTTATGCCGGATCGCACCCGTATACAGGATGTTGGTCAACAGCCGCCGCAGTGAATTCGGCGCAAACGGGCCGCCCGCGCGGAACTGACCCGATTTCCGGGTCCAGCTCTTGAGCCGCCAGCCCCGCCGTTTGATCTCGGCCAGCGTCGGCTGGACCGAACGATGCTCCTCGAACAACGCAAAGATCGCCCGTACACGTTCGGCCTCCTCCTCGTTCACCACCAGCCGTCCGCCGCCCGGGTCTAAGTCATAGCCCAGCACCGGGCACCCGCCCACCCATTTCCCCTTCCGCCGCGCAGCCCCCATCTTGTCCCGCGTACGCTCGCCAATCAGTTCCCGCTCGAACTGCGCAAATGAGAGCAGGATGTTCAATGTCAGCCTGCCGAGCGATGTGCTGGTGTTGAACTGCTGGGTGACCGCAACGAAACTCACCTTGTGCTTCTCGAACACGCTCAGCATCCTCGTGAAATCAAGCAACGACCGGCTCAGACGGTCGACTTTATACACCACGACGCAATCGAGATCACCCGCTTCGACGGCGTGGAGCAGCCTCGTCAGAGCGGGCCGGTCCATGTTGGCGCCCGTGAAGCCACCATCGTCATAGAGCTCGGGCAACGCGACCCAGCCTTCGCGCCGCTGACTCCGAATGAAAGCCTCGGCAGCCTCGCGCTGCGCATCGAGCGAGTTGAATTCCTGATCGAGACCCTCTTCAGTCGACTTCCGCGTGTAGATCGCGCAGCGCAGGCGAGCGGGGGATGGCTTCGGAATGTCCTGATTACTTTTCCGCACGCTGCCGCTCCTTGCGCGCTCCGCCCGCGGGGCGCGTGAGCCCGAAGAATGCGAGGCCGTTCCAGCGCGTGCCCGTGATCGCAACCGCGATCGCGCTGAGCGAGGAGTAATGCCGGTTCTCATAGCGGAATCCCCTGGCGAGGACTTCGACCAGAATGGTCCGTCCTTTCCACTTCCGGCTGAGCAGAGTGCCCGGCAGCGGCAGGCGGCTATCCTGATCCCGGCGATTCCGATCCCCTCGCGTTGTCTCGACGCGCTCGCCGCTTACAGTAAAGAAGTCTCGCGGCGCGACCTTGCGCAGGTCGGCATCCTGCGCAATCTGGTGCGCCCGCCCACGCGCCCGTTCGGAGAGATCTCCTTCGGCCAGTGCCTGCAGACGCCAGGCAATGCGCCGGAACAGATGTTCCCGGTGCCGCGATCGCGTTTCTTCCTGAAATACCTCCCGATACTTCTCGCGCAGAGCCGCCAGAGTCGCCCGGCGCAGGCTCTCGATTTCCATCAATACCGCATTGTCCACAGTTTTGGTTTTCCTCTCCGTGGCCGTCAACCACAGTCACATGAACACTCTCTGTCGTCACAAAAGCAAGTCGAAAGACAACACTGAATTGGCTTGCTTTGTACCGAGGTCCTGAGTGAGGAATGTGTTCAGGCGGCTGACGCCGCGCAAGGAGGAAATATCCATGAAACACGTTACAAGCGACCGGACAAATCCAGCACCGGCAGAAGTGTCCGCAGCAGAGTTAACGCCGCGGCCCGATCCACCCGCAGAGCGCTATGCGCACAAAATCATCATGAACATCTCCGGGAAACGCTTTGAGCTTACGCGCTACACCGAAGTGCGCGTGCTCACGAAAGGCCCGGCGAAAGTCATCGAAATGCCGATCCGTAAAACGATTGAATCGTGAACGGGCTCATCCGCAGCCCCAGCGGCACATCGATTCCGGCTCGGTCTGACTCTCCCGAGTTCGCTCAAATGGCCCAATTTCTCTCTCGGCTATCAACCAAAAGGTCCTGAGACCGAATCCTGTTTGCGGAGCCAGATGTTTCCCACTTCGAGATTCTCTCTGCGTTTTTGGTTAACCGCGCAGCGGCATTTAAGGGCGAAAACGGGCCATACTGCCGGAATGGCGGCCACTTCAGGCTATCGCAATATCCGCCAGCTCACTTGCCCGGATCGGCTCGATGCCGCTCTTTCAAAGTGAACCTCTCACAGTCTCCTTGGACCAATGAACGTTCGGTTAACGCCGAGCGGAAGGTCATGACCGCTGGATCTCGATTCCCTGAGTAGCAGTCCACGCCCGTACTTCGTCGGCCACTCACTCGCCCTTCGCCGCGCCCGGCCTTCCGCTCAATCCCATTCGCCCTGCCTCGCGTTCCGCGTTCTCCCTGACGGACCTGATCGGATCGTTGGCACGTCGCCACGCCCCCTGTTTCAGGGCCCATTTGACCGCGGGCAACATCGACTCGGGTAAATGGAGCAAGTCTTTCATGAGCGCGTGCCAGCCGCCGGAGTCGAGCTTGCCCTCGCTGGCAGCCTCGAGCGCCGCATATCCGTGACCGAGGCGATCAAAGGTACGGATTCCCACGCGGCCATAGTACTCCTTTCCGCGGATTATCTCACCGGTAGGCAGCATGATACCCGCGTTCATTTGATGAACGACCAACGCCTTGCGCAGATCCTCCTGCAGACGCTGATTCTGCCGGCGCAGCTTTTCGGTCTCGGAGGTCAACGGATTGCGTTTCGGCTC
>JBEKTF010000177.1:0-11682 GCA_049516355.1 Bryobacteraceae bacterium
GATGAGATTGGGCCCAACGCGCCGGGCGCCGACTATGCGGGCGGTGGAAGCCTGTTGAACTGGGGCCATGCGCTTGGTGAGGCTTTGAAGCTCGATTGGGACACCTGCGTTCCCGGCGGCGGAAAGCTTTTGACCAGGGCTGATGTGCAGGATTACAAGACCAAGGTCGATACGCTCATCTCGCGGGCGAAGGAACTGGTCGCGAAAGGTACGCCGAAAGATCAGTTGATGGCAGAGCTCAAGACGGACGACCTTGGCTGGAAGCTCAACCTGAATGGGGAGCGTCTGGACAAGTTTTACGACGAACTCTTGAAATCCAAGTAAGGCGTCCGCGGCTAACCCTACGTGGATTGGCTTCGATGTACGCTCGAATCTTCTCAAACTCGATTCTTTTGCCAGAAGGACTCCCCGCATGGTGGCTCCGGACGTTAGCGGGCCGGGCGCGCTGCCGTGCAGGTGCCAGTTGAGAAATAACGCTGCGTCCTCCGGGCAAAGGTATAGTCAAGCGCAGGCGTCGAGATAAGTCTCGACGCGGCACGCTGAGAGCGTGCGCCACGTCACAGCCACGGCGCGGCGCAATATTACCAAGTCATTTGTTTACATAGACGTAAACCCACCATTGGCGTTCGCCCCTGGCTGCCATGCAGCCGGCGCGTGGTACATGGGAGCGTGCCTATCTGGGATACGAGCGTGCCACCCGCGAAGAATGTAATCCATCGACTCGACGATTCGGATGCTGTGGAATTCGTGCGAAAGAGGCTGGGAATCGAACCGGATCCGAAGCAAATCGAAGTTCTGCGATCGGCGAGTAAGCGGGGAATCCTGAACTGTTCGCGGCAGTGGGGGAAATCGACGGTGGCGGCGGCTAAGGCGGTGCATCGGGCGTTTACGCGGAAGGGAAGCCTGGTGCTGGTGGCGAGTCCGAGCAAGCGGCAAAGCGCGGAGTTCGTGCGCAAAGCGGCGGGGATGGTGCGGAGCCTGGGGATTCAGCCGCGCGGGGACGGGGATAACGAGAACTCGCTGCTGTTGCCGAACGAGGCGAGGATCGTCGGGCTGCCGGGGCAGGAGGGGACGGTGCGGGGATTTTCGGCGGTCTCGATGCTCCTGGTCGACGAGGCGGCGCGGATGGACGACGCGATTTATAAGGCGCTGCGGCCGTCGCTGGCGGTGGGAGGGGGAGATCTGTGGCTGATGAGTACGCCGCGGGGCAAGCAGGGGTTCTTCTGGGAGAACTGGGAGTTTGGGGGCCCGGGATGGCATCGGGTGAGCGTGCCGGCGACGGAGTGTGAGCGGATTCCGGCTGCGTTCCTCGAAGAAGAGCGCGGGCAGATGGGCGCGCAGTGGTTCCAGCAGGAGTATATGTGCGAGTTCGTGGACGGCGAGGCGGGTGTTTTCAGCAGAGACATGGTGGAGAATGCGCTGGATGATACGGTGAATCGGCTCGACTTCTCCATGTCCTGGGAATAGACCAGTCCTGGGAATAGATGTGAATCCGAATCGGAACAGGTTTTATCTGGGCTGCATCTGGGGCAGAGACGGGATCCGTCGGCCGTGGCGGTGGTGGAATGGGTGCGGGAGTCCGTGTTACTGAGGCATGTGGAGCGGGTGCCCCTGGGTACGCCGTATCCGAGGGTGGTGGCGCGAATGCGGCGGATGGTGGAGCATGCCGAGTTGCGGGGGCAATGCGCGCTGGCGGTGGACGCGACGGGCGTGGGAGCGCCGGTGGTGGAGATGCTGCGCGCAGCGCGACTGGATTGCGAGGTTTGCGCGGTGACGATTACCGGCGGGGAGCGGGAGAATCAGACGGCATCCGGGTGGAATGTGCCGAAGCAGGATTTGATTGCCGGAGTGCAGGTACTGCTGGAGCGGGGCGAACTGCGGATTGCGCGGAAATTGCGCGAGGTGGGACCGCTGGTGCGGGAGTTGATGGATATGAAGGCGATCCGGGGGCGTGGAGGAAAGGTAAGGCTGGGGGCGGACGGGTGCGGGGAACATGACGATCTGGTGATTGCGCTGGCGCTGGCTTGCTGGCGCGCGGGCCGGAAGGAAAAACGGAAGATCGGGTTTGTGAATCAGCGGTTGCCGGGGATTTAGTCAGCAGGTTGCCCGGCTACGATGCGGCCGCGGTGAGCGGAGGGGATTCCATCGAAATCACCGCAGTGCCTTTCTTCCGCAGGCGTTTGCTCTTGTACATCCGGCGATCGGCCTCGGCGAGCAGGTCTTCGGCGTCCTTCCCGTCCTCGGGATAAATCGCCACGCCGACGCTCATCGATAACGCGCTCGGTTCCGGCGTTGAATCGCCCGCTTTCTTCGCAACATTCCGCATGCGGTCGATCTTCGCGTCCAGCTCCTCGTCGCTGCCGCCGGAACTCAGGATGACGAATTCGTCGCCGCCCATTCGCGCCACGAAGTCCGTCGAGCCGCATTGCTCGCGCAGTCCATTGGCGATCAGGCGGAGCACTTTGTTGCCTGCCATGTGGCCAAACCGGTCGTTCACCTGCTTGAAGCCGTCCAGATCGCAGACGATCACGGCGAGCGAGGTCCCCGTCCTCTGCGCCCGGGCCATTTCATTATCGAGCGAGAGGAACAGCGAGCGGGCATTCGGCAGGTTGGTCAGATAGTCGGTCGTAATGGATGTTTCGAGCAGCCGGTGCGTCAGCGCGTTCTCAATTGCCAGCGCCACCTTTGAACTGATGGCGAGCAGAATACGCAGGTTTTCCTTGCTGAAAGCGTCGCGCTCGGCCCGGTAGAGCGCCATCACGCCGAGGATTCCGTTCACGCCGCTGAGCGGCACCGCGAGGGCCGCGCGCAAGGTGCTGTATTTCGTCGGATCGTTCAGGTACCCGGCCTCGACGGAAGGATTTCCGTTGAGAAGCGGCTTATTATTCTCCGCCACCCAACCGGAGAGGCCCTGGCCCACGGGGATTTCGAGAGACGTGAACAAACGCAGATTTTCGCCGCTGACGTATTCCGGAATGAGCTTTTCATCGCGCCGAATATATACGGCGATCGTTTCATAAGGAATCAGCCGCTTCATACGCACACCGACGAACGCCAGCGCTTCCTGAAGACTGAGCGAATTCCCGAGATCCTGCGTCAGCTCGTAAAGCATTTGCGCTTCCTGCGTAGCCGCCGCGATGGAAGAGAGCGGGTCGATCACGACCGTCCCCATATCGGGGTTCGCCAGTTCCTCGGCCGGCTCCGCGAAACCGGTTGCGGGGGCCAGGCCGCGCTCAACCTTGACGCCCATCGAAAGCTTGATCCGTTCCTTCTCGACGCCCGAGCTGATGGCCAGCCGCTCCAGTTCGATATAGCGGCGCCGCAGGATGTCGACGATCATGGGATCGAAGCTCTTGCCGGACTCAGAGACGACGATCTCCATTGCCTGATCGAGCGGCAAGGCCCTGCGGTACTGCCGGTCCGACGCCAGAGCGTCCAGGCAATCCACCGCCGAGAGAATGCGGGCGCCGATCGGAATCTCTTCGCCCGAGAGGCCGAAGGGATAGCCCGTGCCATCCCATTTTTCGTGGTGTGCGCGCACGATGGGAACCACGGGATAGGGGAACTTGACCTCTTCCAGAATCTCCGCCCCGATCAGGGGATGGATCTTCATTTTGTCGAACTCTTCGGGGGTCAGACGTCCCGGTTTCGAAATGATGTGTTCGGGCACGGCCAGCTTGCCGATATCGTGGAGCAGGGACGCCGCCTGCAAAGCTTCGAGTTCGCTCTGGCTGATATCGAGTTCCTTGCCGATCTCGGTGGCATAGACCCTGACCCGCTGCAAATGATCCGCGGTGGTGGTGTCTTTGGCTTCAATGGCGAGCGCGAGAGCCTCGATCGTCCGCAGGTGCAAGCCGGCGATTTGTTCCACATGGCTCTTGTCTTTCTCGAGCCGGTCGAGATACATCTTGTATGACCGGTATACGAAATAGACCAGCGGGAGCAGCACCAGCGCCGCGTGCCAGACATTCTGCCGGGTCAGCACCACGATCAGCCAGGCTACGGAAGCGGCCGCAAGGTGATAAGGAAGAATCCAGAAATAGGTTTGATACCAGGTTTTATATATGGATTTGCGCTCGGTCAGCGCGATGACGCCAGCTATGAGAACCGTATTGACCACGAAATAAGCGCACGCCGCGAGACCGAGGAGCAGCGGATTGAGATCGCCGAGCAAGCCGTTCAGCGGCCCATGGAACAACGTGTGCGCCGCCGTCACCGCCAATCCGATGGAGCAGGCGCTGAAGGCGATCTGGATCGCTTTCGGGCGCACCCGGGGCCGCCAGAAGCACTGCACAATCGTGCCAGCCACGCCGAGCAGGATCGCCTCGGGGAGGCTGAACAAAACAATCCCCATCAGAATCGAAAGGAAATTAACCGAAAGCGTGGCAAATACAGTGGGAAGCCGGACCTTCAGACCCGAGGTGAGCAGAGTAAATACGAAATAACACCAGAATTCGAGGGGATCGGGTGACCGTAAGTGGGCCATCTGTGCGGCGAGCCCGATGGTCCCGGCGCACAGGATAAGCGCGATATAGAGCTTGGCCCTGATCGGCATGAGGGGATCGGCAGCCAATTGCCGTGCAACCTGGCTTCCTTGATCTCTAAATTATACGGCCTATAGCGTTTACCCGCCGTTTACCAGTTACAACACCGACGTAGTGCGTGACATTCAGGCACCATCTTAGCGCATGGTGTCACTTTTTGCTGCACGGCAGGCTATTGCCAAATTGACACAACCGATCCATCCCGGAGACGCCGTGGGAATGCTCTACTCTCCGAGGTTAACATTGACAAATCAATACGTTGCCGGAAAATGAAGGAGTTGAATACGGCTATGGGAAAGACTTGCTATCAAAGTGACGAAGTGACGCCGGTCAGTATCCATGAGGCCGACCCGGCGGTCCCGATCCGGCCCGACCTCCGGTCTGAGCGGTACCGTGACCGGCGCCAGGCACCCGAGACCGTTTACGAGGAATTCCTCGGCATGACGGCTGTAGTCGCTTCGCCTTCGATGCGCCGCCTCATCGCCGTCACCAGCCGGGCCGCCCGCACAAATTCCCCGGTACTGATTTCGGGTGAAAGTGGCACGGGCAAAGAACTTATCGCCCGCGCCGTTCACCATTTTTCCCCGCGCGCGACGAAGCCATTCATTGACGTGAACTGCGCCGCGCTGCCCGAACACCTGATGGAAAGCGAGCTTTTCGGGTACGAAAAAGGGGCTTTCAGCGGAGCCGAATACCTCAAACCCGGTTTCTTCGAAGGGGCGCACACAGGGACGCTTTTTCTGGACGAGATCGGGGAAATGGACAGCCGGATGCAAGCCAAGCTTCTGCGCGCTCTGGATGGCCAATCGTATTACCGGCTCGGCGGATCGCGAAAGGTTACGGTTGATGTCCGGACTATCGCGGCGACGAATCTGAGTCTCGAAGACGCGGTCCAGAGCGGGAAATTCCGCAGGGATTTATTCCATCGCCTGGACGCGATTCACTTGCGCGTACCACCGCTCCGTGAGCGAATTGAAGATATCGGGCCGCTTGCGAGATGGTTTCTGCGGGACAGCGATCTGAGGTTAAGCGATGAAGCGCTGGCGGTTCTCGAGGATTATTCGTGGCCGGGCAATATCCGGGAACTAAAAAACTGCCTGAACAAGGCGGTCCTGTGCGCCGCCGGACCCGAAATCGAGCTTGGCGACCTGCCTATGGAAATTCTGCTGGGCCCGGCGGAATCTGTGGACGAAGCTTATTCGCTCGACGGGCTGGAACAGCAGACGATCTGTCGAGTTCTGGCGCAAACCGGCGGACATCAGCAGAGAGCCGCCGATCTGCTGGGCATTTCGCGCCGCACCCTGATTCGGAAGCTGAAGCTGTACCGCTCACCTGGCGCCAACGATAGACTTTCGGTAAATAAAATTCCGATCGAGAAACACGGGCTCGACGCGAAAAAGGCGCTCGAGCCAAATCGGGACGCCGCCGTGGCTTGACGCGGTTTCCGCAGCCGCTTTATCGAACGGCCGGACAATCGATCAGGTTTTCACCTCTTTCCAGATTGACTTTCGGTTCTGTCAGCAGCTTAATTCAACCTCGAGTCAGCTTATATCGGCCCTATATGGAGGGCGAAAATGAACCATGACACAACCAAAAAGCCCGAAAAAGCCAAGGCCCACGCCGCAATATCTTTGACTGTAACTCCTGCACCAGAAGAAGACCTTTGCACAGCTCCATATTCGCCGGAACCGCGTGTTTCAGTCTGCACAGTACGTACTAATCTTTGACTTGCCGCAGTCCCAGTACGCTATGCGGCTCCGTCAACAAGCGCCTTATCGCGTGCGATAACCTTCCGAACGGCGGGCCGATTTGTTATTGTGGCAAGCGAATCGCTTGAATTACCTCAACCTGCCCTCTGCTGCAACACACGGGCGAAGGTGCTACGAGTTCGAGACGAAGGGCTTTCGGGAGCCCCAGTCGTAAAAAGGCGACTCGTTATCCTGCGCCAGAGAGTTGCAGCAGGAGGGTTTTTATCCAGAGTTTCCCTTTTGGGGTCCTGGAGAAAATAGTATAGATCGGTTACGGCCAAATTTTTAGTCGCATTGTACTGGTACCCACCGCGCCCCGAAAGCCACGCACGTAAAGAAGGGCGAGCGCTTGAAGCGCGGAATGTTTGGGACACCGGTCAGACTAATTCGGCAGCCGCAGCGCCAGTAACTCAGCCGGGAAGCCCTGGCCGCCGATCGCAACCACGATATATTGCTTTCCGTTGAGCATGTATGTCATGGGCGAACCGGTTTGCGGCGCTGGCATATAGACTGCGCCCTGATCTCTGCCGCTCGCCTTGTCGTAAGCGCGCAGCATCGCCCCGCGCTGGCCGTTTGCCGTAGTCGTGAAAGCCTTTTCACCGGCAATCACCAGAGTCTTTGTAACCAGTGTCCCGGCCACTCCCGGCTGTCCCGTGCGCGGAATCGTCAGACCTTTCAACGCCGGGTGATTGCGGATGTTATCGGGCGTCTCCCCGTGCGCGACCTGCCACAGAATCTCACCTTTATTCAAGTCGATCGCCGTGAGGCGCCCGTACGGCGGCTTCAGCAGCGGCAACCCCTGCACCGTGAGGCCTCCGCCACCGCCGCCTTCACCGCCCTCGGCGCCACCCTGGGCTGGGGACGTGCGCACAGGAGTTGGATCCGGCGACCGCGCTTGCCCGGAGATATAGCTCATGTCAGACCGTGCGCCCCCGGGCACCAACCCGATCGGCGTGACTATACTTTGCGACTCCACGTAAAAGATGTGAGTTGCCGGATCGTACGCTCCGCCTGGCCAGTTGGAACCTCCGCCGGCAGTCCCCGCCGTGAGCGTGGCCAACGGCCCAGGCCACTTGCTGAGAACCCCCGGCGTAAACATCGGACCCAACTTGTAGCGCGAGACCAGTTTTACGGCCTCTTCGCGCAGTGCGGGCGTGAAGTCGATCAGATCGTTCGTCAGAATGCCCTGGAGATCGTAAGCCGGCGGCTTCGTCGGGAACGGCTGAGTCGGCGAATACCATTCTCCCGGGACGTCGCCCTTCTCGACCGGTTTTTCTTCGATGGGCCAGATGGGCTGTCCCGTGACGCGATCGAATACATAGAGGAACGCCTGCTTGGTCGGCTGTGCGACGGCTTTGACGGTCCGGCCATTGATGGTGATGTCGACGAGTACGGGTGCGCAAGGGATGTCCATATCCCAGATCCCGTGATGCACCAGCTGGTAATGCCATTTCCGCTGCCCGGTGTGGAGATCGACCGCAACGAGCGTCTCGCCGAACAGGCCTGCGCCGGGGCGATGGCCTCCGTAGTAATCGCCAGTGGGCAGTTCGACGGGCAGGTAAACCATATTGAGGTCTTCATCCACCGAGATCTGGCCCCACACACCGGTGTTGCCCGTGTAAGACCAGGAGTCCTTCTCCCATGTGTCGAGGCCGAATTCGCCAGGTCGGGGAATGGTGTGGAAGATCCACAGGCGTTTGCCGGTGCGCACGTCGAACCCGCGGACAAAGCCCTTTACGTTGTTCCTGCTCCTGGGAACGCCGCCCGGACGGTGGGCGGCGCCAACAATAACGACATCCTTCGCCACGATCGGTGTGGCGTGCAGACCGACTTCGCCCGTGATGGGATCTATTGCCTGATCGTCATCCTCTTTGAGATCGACAGCGCCATTCGTTCCGAACGTCGGCACGGGAATGCCGGTTTTGGCATTCAGGGCAATCAGGCGGTAACCGGGCGTGACATACAGAATGCGTTCGTCTCTGCTGTCAGTGCCGCCTTCAGACCACCAGGCGAGGCCGCGACCGGAGAGTTGCCTCGGGGCGTTTGCGCCGCGCGCGCCTTCATTTTCACTGTGGGTCCACAGCAGTTCACCCGTCGCGGCATCGATCGCCACGACAGCCCGGCGAGTTCCCACTGTCGAATAGAGGATACCTTTCGCCATGAGCGGTGTGCCCTCCAGATTGAGTTCCGGACGGGGACCGAAGTTCTCGGTCTTGAATCTCCACGCCACCTGCAGTTTTGAGAAATTGTCGGGCGTGATCTGGTCGAGCGGCGCGTAGCGCGTGTTTCCCAGATCTCCACCGTAGGTCGTCCACTCTGCGTTTTTTGCGCCAGACTGGCAGTAAGCGGGCAATGCGGTACAGCACACCAGGCACGCTATGGGAATAACTTTCATGGTTATCCACCTCGTCGTAACAGCGGTATCATATCTCAAATCGCAAAGGTCATCGCAGCCCAGGTTGCCTCAGAGCCCGATACTTCCGAAGTAGTTCGTACAACACTACGCCACCAGCGGACGCAACGTTCAGCGAATGTTTGCGGCCCAGCATGGGAATCCGGATATGCGTATCGGCCAGGGCGGCCGCGGCAGGGGTCAGCCCGTCGGTTTCGTGGCCGAACAGCACGCAAACGGGGAAGCGCGGTTGCCAATCGAACAGATCCACCGCATGCGCGCTGGTCTCGATGGCGGCGATTTCGTAGTTGGCCAGACGCAGTTCCACGATGGTTTTTGCAGCTTCGGGAACGTGCAGCCAGGGCACGGTTTCTTCGGCGCCCAATGCTGTCTTCGCGATCATATTTTGTGGAGGATAGCCGGTAATCCCGGCGAGATAGAGTTTCTCGATCGCGACTGCGTCAGCGGTACGGAAGAACGCGCCCACGTTGTATAAACTGCGCACGTTCTCGAGTAGCACGCACACGGGAAGAGGCCGTATATCTTCATACGCGGCCGCGGCGAGGGTGGCGCGGTAAGGTACGCGGCTATCGGACGACAACTTCAATCACTCCGTTTCCCCAGACCGTATATCTGCCGACGCCCGTCCACCATGCCGCTCGCAGCCAGGGAATAAACTCCGCAACATCCCCTTCATATTCCACCGTGCCCGTGAAACCTCCGATCCCGTGAACCTCGCCCGTTCGCGAGCTGCGGCGGAAGACCTCCTGGTATTGGAGGTCGCACTCGACGGTTCGCACCAGGTCCGCGCGCCCGGAGAGCGCCTTAAAATCGAGCGGCAACGGTCCTTCGCCATAGAGCGTACGCAGTGTGGCGATCCGATCTCTGATTCTGGCAAACAAAATCCCAAACGGCATGTCTTCGCGCGATGGAGTTCCTTTCAATTCGGTGGGCGTGCGAAACAGGACGGTGATACGTTCGGGGTTTTCGAGAGCTCCAGGCCCGACGGGGGCGAGAAGATCCAGTTCGATACGAGTAGCGATAACGGGTTTCAGGAGTTCCACGCGGCCGCGCCGAGGTCCCAGACCGGTGTGTGCCAGTTGGGAGAAGCTCTCCTCGATCCTCTCCGATACGGGCGCGCGCAGGTCGAAAATATTCACGTCGAACGAAAACGCTTCATCCGGGCCGAAGCGCTTGCCGTCGAGGTGCGATGCGCGCAGAACGAAAGGCCGCGGCGGTTCCGCGAGTCCGCTGGGCAGCTTTGCGATTTTCGGCTCGCCAGGGGCCGCAACGGTTCCCAAGGCCCCCCGCAGTACATTCCCCGCCTTGCCCGGCGGAAAATAAACGCTCTCGATTGCACGGAATTGAAAACGGTGCGTACGTAGCCGGAAAAGCAAATATAGCCTCAATCCTTTCTTACAAATCCCTTCTTACACCATTAGCAGTAAATGGCCGCGCTCATGCCTTCCATCGCCACTCCTGCAGCCGTGAGCGACATCGGGTTGTTATGTGTGATGGACTGCGACAGATAGATTCACTGATCTGCGGTCAACGCGCCGCCATTGAAAGCCGGAGTTGAATTCGCGCCTCTGATCGAGACTGCGACGGACGGGACCGAAACTGGAGTCATGCCGGATGGCGCTTCAGCATTCCATCGAACTGCAATAATCATGTTACTATTTTTGTCGAAAGTTACGAAAAATAAATGCTTTTCATGCTAGATTGCAAGGGTGTTTTCCAGACCCTTAATTCTGTGGCTGGGCTCGATCCTGGCGCTTCTAACTGCTGCGGCCGAGGCGCAGGTAAATCCATTGCCTTATCGCCCTGTCGCCTCGATCTACAGCTCCAGTTTGGACGAAATCGTTATGATTTCGTTAAATCCGAATCAATTGCATATTTACAATCCTGTTACGAAGTCGGATACGGCTGTGAATCTGCCCCAATCGCCGATCAGCCTTGCGATCAGTCCGGATGGGAACTCGGCCATGGCAGGAATGAACGGCCAGATCAGCTATATCAATCTGGTCTCGGCTACGATCATCAATACGTCAAGCGTTGGCATTACCGTAAACAACGTCATCCTTGGAGCCACTTACGCCTGGCTATTCGGCAGCGCGTCGAACTATGCGGGACCGGTTGCGATTATTGCCGCCACTGGCGCCGTCTTGTCGCCATCGGATCTTGCACTTTCTCCCATCACGCGGGGAGTTCTCAACCAAACCGGAACCGTGATCTATGCCGTTGAGGAGGGTTCGTCACCGGACAACATGCAAAAGATCGACGTATCGAACGGTACGTTCGGAGCAAATACTTCGTGGCCTTATAACGGCGACTACCCGGACTGCGGACCTTTGTGGTTATCTCCCGATGGGACCCGCATTTATACCGGCTGCGCGACGATCGTTCACGCCTCCTCCGATCCCGCCGTGGATATGTACTATCTCCGCACTCTGCCGGTTACGACGGGTGCAATTCTGGGCTTGACCGAGTCGGCCGCAGCAGCGCGCCTCGCTGTCATTGCGGGCAATACCACCGCGACGACAGCCGATACTCAGATAGAGCTGTTTACCACCGACTATTTCAATCCCGCGGGCACGCTGCAACTATCTCCCTTCGTAACAAATGCAGGCTCCTTTGCCGCGCATGGAAAAGGCGTGTTTTACAACAGCGCTTCGACGAACCTCTATGTAGTGGAGGAGGCCGACAGTACCTCGAACCTGTTGAATGACTTTGCCGTGGAAACAATTTCACTAGCGAATCCGCCGGCATGCCAGGCCAGTTTCTTGACCACGACAGGTTCCGTTGCCTGGACTGGTTCTCTGGGGAGCACAGGCATCGCGGCAGCCGCGCCCTGCCAGTACACTGCCGTCAGCAACGCCTCATGGATTCAAATCGTTTCGGGAGGGTATGGTTCGGGTAACGGCACGTTGAACTGGATTGCCCGTCCGAACCTGGGGTCTTCCGCCCGAACCGGAACGATTTCGCTCGGATCTCAGAC
>JBEKTF010000178.1:0-11676 GCA_049516355.1 Bryobacteraceae bacterium
CCGATGTACTCCGGACGATCGCCGAGCCCCGCAGGCGGGAAATCGAAACTGCGGGGGTCAGAACCGCAAGCGCGGCCGCCAGGACAATTACCGCGATAAGAAAAAGGCGCCTAAGCGGGCGCCGCCGGGTGCGCTCGGGGGACGGCGCAACGGCTTTCAGGAATCTCAATCGTGTCACTGGATCGCGGATACAAGTGGCGAGCCGACCCGTCCACTGCCGGTCGGGATCGAGCGGCTCCTCGTACACCCTCATAGTCGTTATCTGGTGCCGGCGGAAAGAAAAAAATCTCGCTCATGTTCGGATTCCTGGTCGAAAAGTTAATTTTGAGAAGAACTCGGTTGCGAAATCACTAGCCTGGCGAGAGCGAGAGAGCTAGTCCCGCACTTTGCGAGCGGGATGCGGCCCGCCCTGACTGGCGGATTTAGGAGTTTTGCATGTCGAAAAGATGGTTTGACTTCACGTTTAGCGGCAACGGAGCATCCTCGTGTGGATCGCCCGAACCCGAACCGGTGAATCCCGGGCTCGGGCTGACGGAAATGGATGAGGAAGGCGATCAATCCCCGGGAGGGTCATCGTCTTCCGAAAGCGCGGGGACGCCCACGACCACCGGCGGCTTTGAACGGGTATACCGGAACGCCGCGGTGAAACCGCCCCGGATTCCGTATGGAATTCAGAAGGTGATGAGCATGGCGGATAGTTCGCACCTGGTCGGGATGCATCCGGAGGTGAAGCGCTGCGCATTGCTGATGGCCCTCGAAGCGGCCGGAGCGGAGATCGAAGACCTTCTCCAGGATGCCGTCATCCGCCAGCGCGTGCTCCACGATTTCGAGGAAAAAGCGCAGGACCGGTTGCGCGATTTCGAAGCCGCGAAAGCGGTGGACAACCAGGCGATTCAGGCGGAGCTCGACCGAATCACGGCCCAGTACATGGTGCGCATTCAAGGCAACGTGGACGACGTCGCCCGCCAGCAGGACAACGTTCGCCGCTGGCAACAGCGCAAGCAGCGGGAATGTCAGCGCATGACGGAGGCCGCCGCATTCCTGGTTCCGCAGGAAGGCGCCAACCATCGCACTTTGACAGCGGTGCTGGAACGCGCCGCCGGAGCACGGCGATAGGACGATGCTCCTTGCCGCAATATGTCTGGCCGCGCTTCTGATTGCTATCTGGCGCGACTCGTTCGCCGGCAATGCGCCGCTGGATCGTGCCGAAATCCGGGTTATCAGACATTATGCCGACCAGATCCGCAAAGAGCAGATTCAGCCGTTCGATTAGTAACAGGCGGCTGAAGAAGGCCTTCACAGGCTGAACAGGCCGATGAAAAAGTCCCTCACACGACAAAGGCGGAGGCGAAAACGCCTACTCCACGGCGAAGAATCAATGGCTTGCAAGACCGTGGAGTAGGCCTTTTGGCCTGCAACTTACTTTTTCAGCAGCATCTGAAGGCTGTGCCACCAATGCAGCCAGGTTGTCGATAAGAGGTGGCAGAAACTTCAGCAAAACGGAGCCTGCGTCGCGACAGGCGCTTTGCGGGCGAGCAAATAGAGGACACCAGTAATGAATAAAGCCGATCAAGATTACATCCAGCCCTTAGGTCTGGACGTGGGGACCAGCCGGATTGTGGTGGCGCGGAGCGCGGACAAAAAGTACCAATACGAGTCGCAACTCAACGCTTTTCTGACCCTGCCGCATTCGCCGCTGGCGGAAAGCCTGCTGCAGCGCGAGAACGTGTTCCACGAGGTGCGAGGCGCGGAGATCGTGGTGTCCGGCAACGACGCCGCGAAGTTTGCCGAGGTCTTTCACGTCGACACCCGGCGACCGATGGCCAGCGGCGTTCTGAATCCGCGCGAGCCGCACAGTCTGGGCGTGGTGCGGAGTATTATTACCAGGCTTTTGGGTAAGGCCAATGGCGATGGGCAAAAAGTATTCTTCAGCGTGCCGGCGCCGGTGGAAGGGAGCGATACCGGTATTCCTTACCACCAGGCCTCCATCGGCCAGATTCTGACCGATCTTGGCTACAATCCCACGCCCATCACAGAAGGGCTGGCAGTGGTCTTCGGCGAATTGGCCGACACCAACTTCAGCGGCATCGGAATCTCCTGCGGCAGTGGGTTGTGCAATGTGTGCATGGCGGTTCTCTCGGTGCCGGTTATCGCATTCAGCGTGCCCAAGGCGGGCGACTACATCGACACTCAGTCCGCGATCGTGACGGGCGACCTGGCAATCCGCATGCGGATGCAAAAGGAACGGGCATTCCACCTGAACGGCCTGGTCGGCGACCGTGTACACGATGCGCTGAACGTTTACTACCAGGAGGTTTTAGTGAATCTGGTGCAGACGCTGCGCACTCAAATTTCCTCGGCGCAACGGCTGCCGCATTTCGAGCAGTCGATTCCGATTGTTCTGAGTGGAGGGACAGCCATACCGAATGGCTTTCTTGACCACTTCATGAAGGCTTTGCGGGGCAGTGAGTTTCCCGTCAAGCTTTCGGAAGTACGAGTTTCCACCGATCCGCTCAACTCCACCGCTCGGGGCGCCTTGATGGCCGCGCTTTGTTAGCAGGTGCTGAAAAGTATCTTTGCAAGCCGGGAACGCAGCGAAAACGCCTACTCCACAAGAAAACTCAACGGTTTACGGCCCGCGTGGAGTAGGCCTTTTGGCCTGCGCCTTACGTTTGCAGCAGCCTGTTGGAGGAAGTTCATCGTTAGAGAAGGTTCGTTCAGGAGCAGAGGAGCTTCCGGCTGGAAGCTCCCGCCCTTGAAGCGCGCGCGCCCGAGCTGCGCAGGACATGCGCCTGGCGTCTCTCGTCAGATCGCGTAGATGCGATCAGCGCGCGAAACGGAAAGCGACGTAGCCCAGCAGCGCACCCATGCCGGACCCGACCAGTACATCGCTTAGAAAATGCATCCCGACCACCACTCGCGAAACCGCCACGTTTGCCGCGAGGAGCAGCAGCAGCGGCATAATTTCGGGATAGAACGACCCGAGCGACATCGCGACCGCAAACGCCGTCGTCGAATGGCCCGACGGAAACGAAAACTTGTCCCGCGTTACGATCTGCGCCCAGCAATGAGGTTCAATGTCTCGCGGCCGGACCCGGCCGACCAGGCGCTTCACTTTGTGAAACAGAACAATCCCGCCGGTAACGGCGCATGCAGCGGCCTCGATGGCATGAAACCGCGCTGCGTCCGGCGACAATAACACCGCAATCCCGATCAATCCCCAAAGCCACCCATCTCCGGCGCGCGTAGCGAGAAGCATCCACCAGCGCACCCAGCGCGGCGCACGCCAGCGGTTGAAGCGCCGCATCAGATTGTTATCCGGCGCGAAGATGGTGGACTTCGCCTGCGAGAAGGTCATAAGGCAACCTCCGGTGAAACGCCGACCGGATCCTGCGGCCGGTTCCTCTGTCCCCAATACCACGCGAAAGCCAACTCCCGCGCGTAATTGCCAAGCGTAATGACGGGCGCGAGCGCAAAGAGCCCCGAGCAGAGCGCAATCCAGGGCTTCGTGCGGATCAACGATCCGCCGATCGCAAACACTGCCGAAGTCAACTTGAAATAATCACCCGATTCTCCGGCTGCAATACTCTGGCCGCGCCGCATACCTGCCAGGAATTCCTGAGCATTCGATGCTCCAGGAACCTCGGTAAAAGTGCGTGCCAGCCCGGCCAGTGTATGGGAGTCGCTGCCCCCGACTACCGGTTTGGAGAAGCGGCGGGCGAAATCCCTCGCCAATTTGTTCGAACAAGCCAGCATCTGGCCGTTGACTGTTTCAACCCCATGAAAATCCCGTGCAAAAACCGCGAAATCGTCTTCCGTGCGCGGTCCCGTGAGACTGGAATAGAGATGATTGACCGTAACGAACAGGCTGCGTTCTACGGCATACGCCAGCAGGCTTTCGACGTCATGGCGGCGGCTCTGCAGTTCTATATGATCGCGTTCCTCGATTCCATATACGCCGGCGTGCATTTCTGTGCCACTCGGCATGGTGCAGGTGACTTCTTCACTGAGGAAGAAGTCCGGATAGCGGCGCAACTCTTCCGCCGCGTCGATTGAATCGTGGTCAGTGACTGTGACGAGGTTCATGCCGCGCTGTTTCAACCGTTCGTACAGCGCATGCGGCTCGTTATAAGACTCCTTGCAGACGCGGGTGAGTCCGGGAACCGTACACATTCCCGAATGCACCGTGTGAACGTGGAGATCGCACCTCATGCACCCGTTGTAAACCCTCACTCGTTACAGAACAGTGAGTTACGGACGAAACAACTGTGAAGGATTCTGTTTTTTGTTGGGATTACTACTTTTTGAAGAGGCGGTCGAAGGCGTCGCGGGCGTCGCTCGCATTGCGCGGCGGAGGGGTGTTTATTCCGGGCGCAGGGGGCCGACCGCCGGGCATTTGGGCGGACGAAGCTTCCCGCGCTACGGTTACGCGGGGTGAAAACAGCGTACAAAGGTTTGCCTGGTCCTTCACCGGGATGCGGACCGGGATGGGCTTCATGCATTGAAAGCGCGTGGAAGGTTCGAAGTGGGCGCACTGTTTGCAACAATGTAGCGCCGTTCCGCATTTCAGACAGTTCCCCTGGAAGGCCGTGTCGGGCGGGAGCGTCGTGGAGCAGTTGTAGCAGCGTGAGGCAGTCACCGCCTGCACGAGGCGCGGCAGGCGCGGGCCCGTAATGTCAATCGGCGGACGCGGCCCGGATGGCTTCGGGCGCGAGGAACCGTTACTGCCATTACCGTTGGATGATGTGCTGTTGCTGTCAAAGTAACCGTGTTGCCGGTACTTGCGATCGGAGTCCATGCGGATCTAAAACCCCTGTGTTCAATTTCGGTGTTCGCCCGGTAACAGACGGGGAGTCCTGGGCGTTACCTGATCTCTGGCTTTGCTAATGGAAAAATACAGCGGTTACCTTCGTGCGAGACTGCTGAGATTGCGGCTCCCGCTGGTTGCTACACCTCATTCTTACCACGGAATGTTTCCGGTGTATAGTATCCTTCGTCAACCATAACGCGAATTCTTGTACTTGCAGTACTAAAAACAGCTTAAATCTATGGGACCGCGTTCAAGTCCCAAAACGGTACAGGAAATCCCGGACTTTCAAATACCATTCCGCGCCGGGACCGGGATATACGAACGGCCACCATGAAATCAGGTTGAGTTCCGGAAAAGGCGGCCCATGCGGGTTCGGTTTCAGGGATCGGGCGAGAAGCATATCCTCCGCAGCATTGCGTTGAATGATATCCCGCACACGCAGCGTCTGCGTGGGTAGCTGGATCGGCAGGCCGGCGAGATATCGAAGTAACTGGATTTGCGCGGTGGCGCTCGAGGGTTCGTCGAGGGGCGCAACATTCTCCGCGAAAACACGATCCTCTGAAACGTGCGTGCTGTTTATCTCGGGCACAGTCGGAGCCACAATCCTCACCTCGAGCGGCGCGACCAGCCAGGTTCCCGTCTTCAGCAGCGCTTCGACGCGCACGCGGCGCGGCGGCGTGCCTGGGGGGGCCCAGATGTCGAGCAGATAACAGCGAGTCGTCTGGCGATCCATGGCAGGACGAGCGAGATCCTGGCGGAATTCCGGGATGACGCCGAAGGTGGGCGTGTTCTGCTCCGTCAACCAATCCGGACAGTAATCGTTGCCGCAGGGACTGAAGTATTCACGATAGAGCTTGATCTGCAGAATATCCGGCGGATTGGAGCCGGTGTAGAGAAGATAGTTTGTGCCCGCGGGGGCCGTGATCACGACATGCAAAGAAAGGTGGCCATTGCGCGCCATGGCGGGGGACAGAATCTCCCGCGGGGTCATATCGCGATCGGAAGCCACCGGACTGCCGAACGGATCGAAGCGCTCGAACTCGGAGTAGAGACGAATGTCCTGGGCGCGCGCAGAGTTCGACGCGCCGAAGGCAACGGCGGCGCATAGCAGCGGAACAAGCCTCACAAGTGTTGTCTATCATAATCGTTTCACGAGGACGAGCATGCAAGCGAATTCCGTACAAACCGCGCAAGGAACCATGGCGGCGATCGCCGCGGCTGTAACGCCGGTAGTGATGATTTCGGCCAATGCGATTCTGATCGGGACAATCGGCTCGAAGCATCAAGCGATGTCGGATCGATTGCGACTGCTTACCGCGGAATGGCGCAGCTCCGGCACCAGCGCTGCGCGGCGGGATGCGATTCTCGCGCAGGTGAAGTTATTCACCGATCGGATCGCCTGGATATCGCGCGCGCACTATCTGCTTTACGTTGCTACGGTCTGTTTTATCGCGATGGTGATGGTGATCGCGCTTACCCCGGTGATTCAGACGTGGGCCGAGTTCTCCGTGCCTTTGCTGCTGGGCGGAGTCTCGCTCATGCTTGTAGCGATCGTATTGGAACTCCTCGATCTGCGTCGCGCCCGCGCCACCATTGCAATGGAAACCCGCGACGTCGCCAGTGAGTAACTGCCTATAGAGAGTTGCGACCCAGGGATGAGTTTCGGTACGGTTAACATAGGTCGGCTTGTATTTTTCCCATGATCGCGTCGCACCGCGCAGACGAAATAACGTATTACGAAGAAATCGGCGTGGCGCCCGGCGCCTCGCCCGAAGAGATCCGGAACGCTTTTCGCGCGCTTGTTCGCCTTTTTCATCCCGATCAGCAAACCGATCCTCAACTGAAAGACATTGCGGAAAAGCAAATGCGGAAGCTGAACCGTGTTTACGCGGTTCTTTCCGATCCGCAACGCCGCCGGCAGTATGACGAAGTTCTGGATGGCGAATATAAACCTACTGTTGTAGTTGGACCTGTGTTCAGGTCCGGTTTCCGGCTATTCATCGGAAGAGCGGCGCCGTTTGTGGCGATCCTCCTGAGCGCGGGACTGCTGATCTGGCTCACGCCGGAGAGCATCACGGAGAGGAACACTGAGGGCAGCGCGAAGAGCACCACGGGACCCCAAAGTTTCGTGCACGATCAAAACAACAATGTAGCCGCCTCGGGATCCGTGGTCGCGACGAACCAGGGATCTCTGATCGCCACGCTGCAGTCGGATTTGCGGGCCGTCACGCTGGAGCGTAGCGTAGCGATTCGCGAACTCGGCCGTTTGCGCGGAACCGCACCGGAGCCCCAGTCCACCGGTTCTGTGCAGCCCCAAGCTGTCGCTGAAGGTGGATTACCGGCTGAGAACTCGTCTACCCGTAGTCTCGCCGGAGTCTGGTATTACGCGAAATCGCCGCAAACGCAAGACAGCGACGTACAAACCCTCGATCAGCCCGAGAATATCGAAGCCACGATCTCGGAGCAGGATGGCAAGATCTACGGCAAATACCGCGCGCGCTTCCCGATCGCCGATCAGTCTATTTCTCCGGATGTGAACTTTGCGTTCGCCGGCCCTTTGGGTGCCGGGCCGCAGTTTACTTTTCCCTGGACCAGCGCCGCGGGCGCGAAGGGAGAACTCGCCCTGAAGGTCATTTCCTCGAATTCCCTGCGAATCGACTGGCATGCCACCGAAGCCGGCCCCCAGCGAGGCCCGGACGCGGGTACTGCGATCCTGACGCGCCGGATCGAGTAAGCTGGTCGTTTGGATTGACAAGCCCCGCGGATCGACAAGCGCCGGGTCGGAGTTTATGTCTTCGAATGAAGTGAATAGCCTTGGCAGGCGCAGTATTGTAAGGCTCTTCGGCGTAGCGTTGGCGGTGGCAGCCGGAATGGATGCTTCAGGGGAAGAACCAGTTCCTCAGGGCTTGACCACTCTTACAAATTCTTCTCCACGAAATGACCGTGAAGAGTTATTGCACGTATTGCAATACAACAGTCCGGATCTTCTGCATCGCTATCCAGGCCCTAAGATTTTCCTGGACGAGGTCTATGGCCCGAACCCTCAGAAGGCCGAATTCCTGAAAAATGTGGCTTCAATCGCCAGGCGCCTCGATATGGATATGCCGGATATTCTTATCGTTAATCCCACGGTGGATCACAAAGGGAATCCAGAACCGCAAAAGCCCGATGCCAGTATAGGATGGGCGAATAACGTTAATGGCAAGCACCATAACATTGTTTTTGTAACAAAGTACCTCAAGGACGGTCTGACGGACGAGCAACTGTTGGCGGCCGTGGCTCACGAAATGGGGCATTTCCCCCAATTCAAAAAAGATGGGAGTAAAGAAACTCAACATGGCGGCAGGAAGCTGGAAGCGGCTGCGGATGCTTTTGCTTTGTCTTGTCCGGAAGTGGATCCGAACGACTTTAAGAGTATGTTGATCGAGGTGGAGAAGCTGCAGGACGAAGCAGCCAGAAAACATCCATTCTTATACAAGGATTTTATCGGGAGCGCAAAGTTAATACCGGTCTCTGTCCAGACAAACATGGCTTTCGGTGGGGATCATCCCATGACCAGGACAAGGATCAAGGAAGCCGATAAGGAGATCCGGAGACGGGCCGCCCTGAATCCAAAAGCTGTCCCCGCTCCTTAAACAGGTGCTGAAAACACTCACAGGCTGAAGCCTGTGCCACCTCTTATCAACAACCTGGCTGGGTTGGTGGAAACAGGCTTCAGCCTGTGAAGGCCTTTAATCTGCCGACCGGGCTGCAATCTCAGCTGTAACAGTCCGAATGAATTCTTCCACGCTGGTTGGGCCCAGATCCCCTTGTTTCCGGTGCCTGACGGCCACCTGACCCGCATCCGCCTCGCGTCCGCCTACCACCAGCATGTAAGGGACCTTCTGCATTTGCGCATCGCGGATCTTGAGGTTTACTTTCTCGCTCCGGTCGTCGACGCTGACCCGCACGCCCGCCGTCTTGAGCTTCTCCGCAACCTGGTGCGCGTATTCAGCCTGCTTGTCGGTAATCGGCAGTATCGCCGCCTGCACCGGCGCGAGCCATACGGGAAACGCGCCCGCATAGTGCTCGATGAGAATACCGAAAAACCGCTCGACTGATCCGAAGAGCGCGCGATGGACCATCAGCGGTCGGTGCTTTTTGCCGTCTTCGGCAATGTACTCCAACTCAAACCTTCGCGGCAGCGTGAAGTCGAACTGCACGGTCGAAAGCTGCCATAGACGGCCGATCGCATCCACCAGCTTCACATCGATCTTCGGCCCGTAGAACGCCGCTTCGTCCGGGATTACGGTGGCGTGGATTCCGAGCCGGTCGCAAGCCTTGCGCAATGCGCCCTCGGCAAGCGTCCAGTTCGCGGGCTCGCCATCGTACTTGCCGCTCGCGCCACCATCCCACGTGGAAATCTCGGCTTTGTACTCTTTGAATCCGAACGTGTTCAGGGTGTCGGTCGCGAATTCGAGGCAGTTCACGATCTCGTTTTCGATCTGGTCGGGAGTGCAAAAGATATGCGCGTCATCCTGCGTAAATCCCCGCACGCGCAGCAACCCGTGCATGGTTCCCGACCGTTCGTAGCGGTAGACAGTGCCCAGTTCGCCCAGCCGCACCGGTAAATCGCGGTAGCTGTGCTGACGGTCCCGGTAGATCAGGATATGACCGGGGCAGTTCATCGGTTTGAGCTGGTATTCCGCGTCATCCAGTTCCATCGGCGTGAACATGTTTTCCGCGTAGAAACCGGCATGGCCGGACGTCTTCCACAGTTCCCGCCGCATCACGTGCGGGGTGTAGACCAGAGAATATCCGCGCTTGAGGTACGCGTCCCGCATCCAGTCTTCCAGCTGTTTGCGGACGATTCCGCCTTTGGGGTGGAAGAAGATCAAGCCGGGGCCGGCGAGTTCCTGAATGCTGAAGAGATCGAGTTCCTGCCCCAGCTTCCGGTGGTCGCGCTTCTTCGCTTCCTCCAGCTTCGTCAGATACTCGTCGAGTTCTTTTTTCGTGAACCAGGCGGTGCCGTAAATGCGCTGCAGTTGCTTGTTCTTCTCGTCGCCCTTCCAGTACGCGCCCGCGATCGAGAGCAATTTGAAAGCCTTGATCTTCGAGGTATCCGGGATGTGCGGACCGCGGCAGAAGTCGATGAAGTTCGGCCCCAGAGTGTATTCGGAAAAAACATCGTCCGCGCGTTCTTCGATGAGTTCCACCTTCATCGGTTCATTCATGCGCCGGTATTTTTCGATGCCCTCCGGCTTCGCAATCAATTGGCGCTCAAAGGTCAGGTTCCGCGCCTGCAACTCCCACATTTTTGCCTCGATCTTCTCGAGATCCTGCGGAGTGAATGGCTCAGGGCGGTCGAAGTCGTAATAGAAGCCGGTGTCGATAGGAGGCCCGATGCCGAGTTTTGTCTCCGGAAAGAGCTCCAGCACGGCCGCGGCGCAAAGATGCGCTGTGGAGTGCCGGTAAACTTCGAGCGCCGCAGGATCCTTCGGCGTCAGGATTTGCAGGTTTGCGTCGGCTTCGAGCGGCCGGTTCAGGTCGTATAGACCGCCGTTGACCTTTGCCACAATTGCCGCGTCAGCCAGGCGTGGGCTGATTTTTCGCGCGACGTCGAGCGCAGTGGTCCCGGGCGGAACCGTCTGGACACTTCCATCGGGCAGCGTTACTTGAATGTTGCTCATTACAGGAGACCTTAAGGTTATCACCGGGCGATTTCCGCCCCGGATCCGCTAAAGCGGATTGTCCGGCGCTTCCGTTTCCCGTGTTGCCTCAAAGCCGGTTTTCGCGTACCTTGAAGGGCATGGAAGTACATTTCTCCCCCCTCGAAACGCGGCTTCAGCAAGTCGCCTCCGCCAACGGCAGGGACGCCGAGCAACTGGTGAAACACACCGTTGCCCGAATGCTCGAGAATCGCGCCCGCTTCATCGGCGGTGTGCAAAGGGGATCGCGCAAGCCGACCGGGGCGAGTTTGTAGAGCACAAGGACGTGCTTAATCGCATCGACCGGCTGTTTCACTCGTGAGGCTCATTCGGTGGATACCCGAAGCCTCGGACCAACTTGAAGCCGCTGTTAGACACATCCAGCAAGACAATCCCACCGGTGCCCGGAATGTCGCCCAGGGGGCTATCGACCGCATTGAACAACTGGCAACCTTCCCCGGGCCTTGGCCGACCCGGAGAGGTGAAAGGAACCCGCGAACTGATCAGCCCGCCTTACGTTGTCGTGTACCGTTCGACAGAAGAAATTGTCGAAATCCTGTACATCTGGCACGGTGCGCAAGACTGGCGCTAATGCGGAATCCGGCGTTTCCGCCGATCTGTGCGTGGCCGGTTTCCGCCTATTCAGACGCGGGCCGCGGGTTCGGCTAAAGCCGCTTCACGGAGTGCTTTGACAATATCTGCCGGTGGTTCCAATGCCCACCCAATGTCAGCCTCGGTGATCTTGTCCGCGACGGAGCACCTAACGATCCGGTTTTACCGGGCGGCGAGGAGAGCGCGCAACCTTCGCGCCCGCTCGGGTGCCCGCAATTGCCGCAGAGCTTTGGCTTCGATTTGGCGGATCCGCTCGCGCGTAACGTCGAACTCCTGGCCGATTTCTTCGAGAGTGTGCTCGCGCTCACACCCGATGCCGAACCGCAACCGGATGACCTTTTCTTCTTTGGGAGAAAGCGTCTTCAGGATGCCGGCCGTCTCATCGCGAACGTTGGACTCGATCACCGCATCCACCGGAGACCCAACCCAGCGATCCTCGATAAGATCGCCCAGAGCCGATTCACCATCTCGCCCGACCGGAGTCTCGAGCGATACCGGATCGCGCGAGATCGTCTTCAGCTTCTGGACCTTCTCGACCGGAATATCCATCCGGCGGCTGATTTCTTC
>JBEKTF010000179.1:0-11541 GCA_049516355.1 Bryobacteraceae bacterium
AAGAACGTCCCATGCACAGGCCCGGTTCGATCCATCCATAATCCGCGTCAGCCCATTCCGGCGTTGCGCCCATCAGGATCAGGAATTCCGGCTGCTGGCGGACCATCTCGCACGCGAGTTCGGCGCCCCGGACAAAGGCGCCTTCATCCGCATAGTAGTGGTCAGTCGGGAAGAAAGCGACAACCGCCTCGGGATCCATGCGGGAGATTCGCAGAAGGCTGTAAACGATTGCCGCGGAGGTCCCTCGGTTGACGGGTTGGACCACGATCCTCGAGGGGCTCACGTCCGAAAGCTCAGCCTCGTAAAACTCCCGATGACGCTCGACGACGGCGCACAACGTCCGCTGAGGCGAGACGAGGGAAGCGATCCTGTTGCGTGTCAAGGCCAGCAGCGTCCTGTTTCCAAACAACCGGGAGAACTGTTTCGGGCGGTCGTGGCCAAAAAGGCGTCGGGTGAGCGGTAACAAGCGAGTGCCATCGCCACCCGCCAGCATCACGCCCCATGATAGGCAACTCATTTTTCTGTTCCACTGCGAACCGGGGACTGTTCAGACCAGATCCTGAACATCAACTGCCCTCACTTCACCTTCGAGAATATTGCCGGAGGGGAAGACTTACAATACAGCGCCGGTGGTAATTTACGGGTCGACATCAACCAGCAACGCATGTGTGCGACCGTACGTTCACCGCCGGCGCGGCGCGAAATATCTCGAGCCGTTCCATAACGGGCTGCCGTGCGCCCCAAAGCTCCGGTCACCATCCTGAAGATCACACGGACGCTTTGGATCGCGGCGGTTATGGCAAGGGAAAGGAATATCGTGATTATGAAAAGAGGCCAATCCATGTTCCATCCCCAAGCCCACGCCGTTCCTTGCGAAAGTCCGTCAAGAGATCAGCCCCTTTCGGACCGCATAGAGAATCAGATCGGCGAGACTATGCAAGCGGAGTTTCTGGAGGATATTGTTGCGATGCGTCTCAACAGTCGAAACCGAGAGATATAAAAGGTCGGCGATCTCACGATTACTCTTGCCGGTGGTCAGGCATTGAAGTATTTCTCTTTCCCGAATGCTCAGAAGATCGTAACTGTCCTGGAGACCCCGCCGGCGAACCTCATTCACGTAATCCTCAACGAGGAGTTTCGTAATGCTCGGGCTGAACCAGGCGTTGCCCGCCGCTACCGCGCGAACGGCAGAGAGGACATCAGCCTCGGGCGAAGCTTTCAGAAGATACCCTCGCGCACCCGCCTTTAACGCTCGCAAAACGTAACCCTCGTCGGAATGCACGCTGACAATGATGATTCGGACGGCGGGTAGTTTCTCCCCTATGCTGGTTGCCGCGTCTGTTCCGTTGAGGCGGGGCATGCCCACGTCGAGCAACGCCACATCCGGCTTGTGAAGCGTGGCCAATTCGATCGCTTCGTAGCCGTTCGCAGCTTCCGCTACCACGTCGAACTCTCCAGTTCGTTCCAGCAACGCCCTTAATCCCCGACGAACCAGAGGATGGTCGTCGGCGATCATGAGCCGGATAGCCTTCGCCATACTGCGCCTTCAGGCTACAAGCGTTTTGCTTTCAATTCCATACTGTAGAAACCCTAATTTGGCAGTCAAATAGAGGTAACGGGCTTTATCTACCGTCATTCGCAACGAAGTTTCCTGCGGCCACAGTATTGCGTCGGACACTGTTTCCCTGCACTGTCAAAAGGGAACAGGAGAAGAAGGCGCCTTCAACTCGCTATGGAATATCTCACGCTTCTTCTTCTTGCGTATTCCTTATACAGGCTGGCGAATCTCGATTACCTCCAGCGCATAGCGGGCATTCTGGGATTTCTCTGCGGAGCGACACTCGAGGCGCGTAACCTGGATTTGACGGTCACCGCCGGCGCGCTGACGGAGTGGACGATCCTGGGATTCGTACTTACGGCGGTCTTGTTTCGGCGTGAAATCACGCAACTCCTTCGATGATGCCTGATACTTTGTCACAATTTGCGAAAAATACCCCGGCGACCGTATTCCGTAAGTGACGCGCAGCGGTTAATCTTCGGAAAAGAGGGCGGTTGGTTCCCGGATCGCGAGCCGACGCGGCCCCAAGCCGCGCAGTGCGCACGCTGCCGTCCTCTCCAAATGCACGCTGCCGATCGACCCCGGGAAGAGCAAAGATTCGAGCGGGAGCGACGGGAAACTCATCTCCCTGGTGTTCTTGCGATCACCTCCGACGACCGGCTGTACTATCTGCTCCTCTCCGCGTCCATCGATCTCCATTGGAAAATTACCTGGGCGCGGACGCTTGAGAGAGCGCTCGAACTGTGCCGGTTACGACCGATTCCGCTCGTTATCTACGACGAGCGCCTTCCGGGTATCGACTGGCGCGAAGCTTTGCCGGGAATCGGCGGGCTTCCAGACCATCCGGCCGTTTTGCTGGCGGCATCGAAGGTCAACGAAGAGATCTGGGAGCTCGTTTTGCGGAGCCGGGGTTACGATGCGGTGGAACGGTCGGCAGGAAGCCAGGAATGGAGGAGGGAGTTGTGGTTTGCCTGGCTTTCGAAAGGCAAGGGCAGGTCTGGGAGTCCATCTGACTGAATCCGGAAGCGCGGGCGCGCCTCGAACCAAACCTGGTAGGCCATGATGCAGAATCGTGGGGGGAATCAGGTATCGACTGTATTCCGGGCTGCGTTGTGAAATCCTATACTAAGCAACGAATTCAAACATGAAGACGCAGCAGGTTTCGCCCGACATCCTCGAGTTTCTGCGGCGCACGGACACGTGCACGGTTTCGAACGCGATCGAAACGTTGAACGTTCGCATGCGTAACGAAGGCTACGCTCACGGCGGGTCCCGCTGCATGTTTCCCGAGTTGCCGCCGATTGCGGGATACGCGGTCACCGGCAATATTCGGGGCTCGGCTCCGCCGATTTCGGGGCTTTGCTATTACCACCGCACAGACTGGTGGCAATACTGCGCCAGCGTTCCCGGGCCGAAGATTATCGTGATGGAAGACCTTGACCGGATTCCGGGAATAGGGGCGTTATTCGGTGAGATTCATGCTCAGATCGGACGGGCGCTCGGGTGCGTGGGATATCTTACAAACGGAACCATTCGCGACGTTGGTGCGATCCAGGCGCTGGGGTTTCAGTGCTTTGCCCATGGCGCAAGCGTGTCGCATTCCTATGCTCACATTGTCGACTTCGGCGGCCCCGTTCATGTCGGCGGCTTGAAAATTTCGACCGGTGACCTGCTGCACGGCGATTTGAACGGGATTCATTCCATACCCGCGGCTGTAACCGACAGGCTGCCGGGCACCGTCGAAAAGATCAAGGCGCACGAGGCCGAATTGATCAGGATCTGCCAGGACCGCGATTTCTCGATTGAAAAACTGCAGGAAGCACTCCGCGATTCGAGCAAGTGGAACCCGCAGCCGGCCTTTCGTTGAGGAATTCAATTTGAATATCAGCCACGGAGCTTTTCGCCATCAAACGCGCATGTTTCTTTGGTGCGGCTTCGGAGGTTTGCTGCTCCTGATGGCCGTGCTCGGCGTGAGCGCGCTCTCCTTCATGAATCAGATTCAGATACGGCAGGAGAAAATCCGGCAGGATTATGTCGAGAGGGACCAGACGCTGGAGAAGATCCGGTCCGATATATACATCTCCGGCACCTACGTGCGCGATTATCTGCTCGACAGCAGCGATGAAGCGGCGGCCACGCACAAAGCGGCCTTCTTTGACGCGCGCAGCCGGATCGAATCCCGCATAGGGGATTATGCGCAACTGGTCCGGCCGGGTGAACGGGCGGTTTTCGATCAGTTCAGGAAAGAGGCGAGCGACTATCTCGATACGGTGAGTCCGGCACTGAGCTGGGCGGCGGATGAGCGGCGGTTGCAAGGCGCTGCTTTTGTCGAACAGGAAGTCCTGCCCCGAAGAATGCTGGCGGTCGATCTGACAGACAGGATGCATGAGCTGACCGAAAGGCAACTTGAGGCCAGCGGCGTCGAGGTGAGCGACCTGTTCTCAGGCTTCCGGACCCGGCTGGTTTTACTTCTCATATTCACCTTGGGAACGGGACTGGTACTTGCCGGATTTTCACTGCGGCGGATTCTCGCGCTGGAGCGCGAGGGTGAGACTCGTTTTCAGGAAATTGTTGCCGCGCAGGACGAGCTGAAGCGGCTTTCCGCGGAGCTCCTTTCCGCCCAGGAAGATGAGCGCAGAAGGATTTCGCGCGAGCTGCACGATGAAGTGGGCCAGGTTCTGTCGGCGATCATGCTCGGTCTCGGAAACCTTCGTTCCGCCATCGACAGCAAGAACAGGGAAGAGGCGCTGAGCCAGTTGCAACTGGTGCAGGACATGACACAGCGAAACGCGAGCGTCGTGCGCAATATTTCTCTTCTTCTCCGCCCGACCATGCTGGACGATCTGGGCCTTCTGCCGGCTTTGAAATGGCTGGCCCGCGAGGTTTCGCGAACCAGCGGAATTCAGGTTGACGTTGTGGTGGAACGCGCGACGGAAGAGATTCCCGAGGACCTGCCTGAAGAGCACAGAACCTGCGTCTACCGGGTGGTACAGGAAGCCGTACACAACGCCGCCCGGCATTCGGACGCAGGCCACATCAGAATCTCTTTGCAGCAAACGGCGGAGAGCCGTCTGCGCGTGTCCGTGCAGGACGATGGAAAAGGCTTTGAACCATTCGGAGACACGGGACTGGGGATTCTGGGTATGGAAGAGCGAATCCTGCGCCTCGGCGGCACCATGCGCCTTGATTCCCAACCGGGGAAAGGGACCATGATTTCGTTCGAATTGCCTGTCCCCGGACGGATTGACGCCGGTCAGCTGACGAGGCCTTTGCGAACGGCGTAGAGAATCAGTTCCGGGAGGTTATGAACGTGTAACTTCTGGAAGATATTGTTACGGTGCGTTTCAATCGTGGCGACGCTGACGTTCAACGTGTCCGCCACCTCTTTGTTCGTTTTGCCCGTGACGAGCAGTTGCAGGATCTCCTTCTCGCGAAACGTCAGCAGATCGTAACTGTCTTCAACTCCCCGGCGTTGCATCTCCGCGACATATTCTTCCACCAGTATTCGCGTGATGACCGGGCTGAAATAGGCCTGGCCGCTTGCTACCGCCCGGACGGCGGAAAGGACCTCGGATTCCGGTGACGCTTTGAGCAGGTATCCGCGCGCGCCGCTCTTCAACGCGCGTAAAATGTAACTCTCGTCGGCGTGCATGCTGATCATGACGATGCCGGCCCGCGGAACCTTTTCACGGATATACTTCGCCGCATCGGTTCCGTTCAGACGCGGCATCGCGACGTCGAGCAGGATCACGTCGGGGGCATGCAGAGTGGCCAGTTCGATCGCTTCATAGCCATCGGCGCCTTCGGCGATCACGTCGAACTCACCGCTTCTTTGCAGAAGGGACCGCAAGCCGCCGCGGACCAGCGGATGATCGTCGATGATCAGGACGCGGGTTGCCGGCATGTTTTCAGCATACGCGATCCTCTGTTCCTCAGGTCTTTCAGGCTTTGAATTCAGGTAACGGCTGTATTCACACGGATACCGGAAACCGAATAACCTGGAGTTTAGCCATTGTTGTCGATACAGCCCTATGTCAGGCTTTCTGGATCGATGGCGGCGATCGTCGCCGCGCCATCAAACGGGTGAAGTTCACGAGGACGCAGAAGATAAGAACCTCATACGGGTGCTCGTGGTCACCCGGGATGACAATTTTTTCCTCTCGGTTCACGGGGTGGCTACCGATAGCGGGTGGGAAACGCGGATGGTCCGAACAGTGGAACGAGGATTGCAAATACTCGACGAGTTCCGGGCTTCGGTTGCTATCTACGACTGGCGCACAACCGAAGACGACTGGCGATTTGACATGGATCGGCTCACTGGCCGGCCAGATCATCCGTGCGTGCTGCTGGCGTCGGTAGTGGACGACGAGTATCTTCGCGCGGAGGTGGTGCGGCATGGAGGATTCGATGTAATTCCCCGGTCTGCCGACACCGATCGGCTGATCAGCAACATCCAATTTGCTCATTTCTTCCGAAGAAGTTCCCAAACTGTGCGGGGAGGCCGGCCATTCGTACGCTAAAACACCCGGCAATCGGGCTCATTGTGCTCGTGATCTTTACAGCCGGCTGCTCGAACTCGAAAGACACCGTGGCAGCCAAAGAAACGGCCCCAGTGCCTTCTGTTGGAACCACTGAGGTGCAGCTACGCCCCATGGCGCAGCGCCTTACGGTCAGCTCCGAACTGGTTCCTTTCCAGGAAATCGATGTTTACGCCAAAGAGGCGGGTTATGTGAAACAGCTGAACGTCGATTTTGGATCGCACGTGCGAGCGGGAGACGTTATGGCGGTGCTGGAAATTCCGGAACTCGAGGCACAACTCCAGCAAGACCAGGAGGCCATCAAGGCGCGAAATAACGAAGTCATACGGTCGAGGAACATGGTAGGCCGCGCCAAAGCGCAGCACGATGTGCTGCACCTGCAATTCACGCGGCTCGATGGAGTAGCGAAGACACAGAAAGGTCTGGTAGCCCAGCAGGAAGTCGACGACGCCGAAAGCAGAGATCTCGCGTCGGAATCGAGCCTGGATGCAGCCCAGGGGGCGCTGGAGGCGGCGCAAAGCGAAGTCGCCGTGGCCAAAGCAAAGCTGATGCACGATCAGGCTCTCTACGATTACTCGAAGATCACCGCGCCGTTCGACGGGGTGGTAACACAGCGTTTTGCGAATCTCGGTGCGCTTATGCAGGCGGGCACGAGTTCCACCCAGGCGACCCCGCTGGTTCGCCTTTCGCAGGAGAATCTGTACCGGCTCGTAATACCAGTTCCGGAAAGTTACGTGGGGTTCATACGGATCAACGACCCGGTTGAGGTTAAGGTGCCGGCGTTGAACGACACCGTTCTGGGCAAGGTCGCACGCACCTCGATTGATGTGAACCTGGACACAAGAACGATGCACACGGAAGTCGATGTCCCGAACAAAAACGGCAAGCTTGTGCCGGGCCTATATGCGGAAGCCACCCTGACGCTGAATCAGCGAGGCAGCGTCGCCGCAGTCCCGATTCAGGCGATCGACCGCGAGGGTGACGTAACCAGCGTCATGGTTCTGCAGGGCGATATGACGGTGGTGCGGCGCCCGATTACGCTGGGCATCCAGACGGCAAACTATGCCGAAGTTGCGAGCGGCCTTACTCCCGGAGAACAAATTATCGTCAGCGACCGCGGCGGTCTCAAGCCGGGAGTGCGTGTGGTCCCTCATCCGATGGAAGCACTGGCCTACGATTCTTCTCCCGAGAAGCCGCAGTAAAGAGCATAGCCATGTCGAAATTTTCGATATCGAATCCCTACTTCGTGATCGTCGTGTGCCTGGTGATCTCGATCCTGGGTATTGTGGGCGCGGCAAGTATGCCGGTCGATCTGTTCCCGTCCATTAATCTGCCGCAGGTAGTAGTGGCCACCTTCTACACGGGAATGCCGCCGCAGGATATCGAGACCGATATCACGTCTCCGCTGGAGCGCTTCTTCACCCTGGCGAACGGCATCGAGCACATCGAATCGCATTCGATGCTAGGCGTCAGCATGATACGCGTGTTCTTCCAGCCGGGCACGGATGCGGACTCCGACGTCACGCAACTTTCGAATCTCGCGCTGGCCGACCTCAAGCGTCTTCCGCCCGGAACGCTGCCGCCGGTGGTTCTCAAATCGGACGCCTCGAGTTTGCCGGTCTGTCTGGTTGGCGTCAGTGGAGAAGGTCTGACCGAGGCGCAGCTTCACGATTACGCGCAGATCGCGATTCGAAACCAGATCGCGGTGATCAAGGGAGCGGAGATTCCACCGCCTTTCGGCGGAAAGTACCGCCAGATCATGGTCTATGTCGATCCGTTCAAACTTTCCTCGCGCGAACTCAGTCCGATGGATGTTGTGAACGCGGTCAACAACTCAAGTCTTATCCTGCCCGCAGGCGACGTAAAGATCGGGCCTTTCGATTATTACGTTTATTCGAACAGTCTCGTCGATACGATGAATCAACTCGACGAAGTGCCCTTAAAGGCTGTCAAGGATTCGTGGGTGCGTGTCAGCGATGTTGGCAAATCCGTAGATGGCGCTGCCATCCAATACAACGTGGTGCGAGTGGGCGGGCAGAAATCCACTTATATTCCAATCATGAAGGCGGGCGGAGATACCAACACGATTGAGGTAGTCAACTCGGTCCGCAAACTGATCGGACATCTTTACGACGTGCCGCAACAACTCAAGGCGAACCTCCTGTTCGACCAATCGGTTTTTGTTAAGGAGACGATCAACACCGTTATGCACGAAGGCCTGATCGGCCTGGTGCTGACCGGGATCATGATCCTGCTGTTTCTCGGAAATGTTCGCGCCACGGGCGCCGTTCTGCTCTCGATTCCGCTATCCGCGCTGGCAACGGTGGTGATTTTGAAACTGATGGGCGCAACGATCAATACGATGATCCTGGCCGGGATCGCACTGGCGTTTTCGCGCGTGATCGATAACTCCGTTATTTCGCTCGAGAATATCTATCGCCATCTCGAAATGGGCTCGCTGCCGAGGATTGCGGCGGAAATCGGGGGGGCCGAGGTAGTTCTCGCCGTCCTCGCGGCGACACTCGTCGACGTGGTCGATTTCTTTCCCGTAACGTTTCTTTATGGCGTCAGCAAGTTTCTGTTTACCGCGCTCGCGCTGGCATTTTCCATCTCGCTTCTGATGTCCTTCGTGGTCGCCATGACCGTGATCCCGCTGTTTTGCTCCCGGTTCCTGACCGGGGTTCCGCATTCTCACATCGCCGAAAACCACGGGCAAATCGAGGGCGGAATTGTTCAGGAACCGGTCAAACGGCGCAAAGCGTCGCTGTGGGTACGTTTCAATGAGGGTTTCAATCGTCAATTCAACCGGGTGCTGGACCTGTATGAACGGTTGGTCCGCCTTGCCCTGCGCGCTCCCGCTTTGACGGTCGTAGCGCTCATGGCGACATTTGTTCTCAGTCTCGGCCTCTACCCGTTGATCGGCCTCGCATTTTTTCCGCAGACAGACGCCGGCCAGTTCACCATCAGCCTCAAGGCGCCGACAGGGACGCGAATCGAACTGACCAACGACTATGTGGCGAAGGTCGAAGCGCTGATCAAGAAGACGGTCTCGCCGGAAGATTTCCGCATGACCGTTTCGAATATCGGCGTAGTGCCGGACTTCTCGGCCCTCTATACCACGAACACCGGCGCCTATACCGCGACGATTCAGACGCAGCTTACCGACGAACACAAGACGGGTAGTTATGAATACATGGCTGAAGTCCAGCGGCAGCTGAACCAACAATATCCGGAGCTGCGCGCCTTCTTCCAGAGCGGCTCGATGGTGGACGCCATCATCAATACCGGGATGCCGGCCCCGATCGATATCCAGGTGAGCAGTCCGGATATCCCGGGAGACTATCGTCTGGCACGTGAAATCGCCGCGAAAGTGGCGGCGCTTCCGTTAACCGGGCAGATTTACATTCCGCAGGACATGGATTATCCCGCGATTCGGATGGACGTGAACAGGGTGCATGCGGCGGAACTGGGCCTGACGCAGAAGGACGTTGTAAACAATGTCATCACCGCGCTGAATTCCAATGTGATGATCGCGCCCAACTACTGGGTCGACCGCAAGACGGGCAACAACTATTTTCTGACCGTTCAGTACTACGAACAGGGAACACCCTCCATCCGTGATCCGCTCGATCTGACGAACATCCCGTTGCGCGCTCCGAACCTGAAAGACCCAACGACGCTCGATACCGTGGTGAATCTAGCCAGGATTCAGACTCCCACCGAAATCGATCACTACTCGAGTCAACGCTCGGCCGACGTGTATGTGACCCCGAAGGGGGAAGCGCTGAACACGATCACGGCGCAGGTTCGCGACATCGTCGCGCACACGCAGCACGCGCCCAATGTGCGCATCAATTTGCGCGGCATGGTGGTGGGAATGGAAGAATCGTTCAAGAGTTTTGGAATCGGCTTCATCCTCTCGTTCATTCTTCTGTATCTGATTCTGGTCGCGCAGTTCAAATCGTTCATCGATCCGGTGCTGATTATGCTCGCGATCCCCATGGGCGTCAGCGGCGTGCTCCTGATCCTGTTATTCACGCACACGACTTTGAACGTGATGTCACTCATGGGCGTTCTGATGCTTGTCGGGATCGCGAACTCGAACAGCATCCTCATCGTGGATTTCGCCCACCGGCTGGAAGAGCAGGGAATGTCGGTGGCCGATGCGGTGATTACGGCTTGCCGGGTTCGCCTGCGCCCGATCCTGATGACTTCGCTCGCAACAATCATCGGCATGATCCCGATGGCGCTGAAACTCGGAACCGGGGCTGAGCAGTACGCTCCGATGGCACGGGCGATCATTGGTGGCCTGACCTCATCGGTTCTGTTGACGGTCTTCATCGTTCCAGCGGCTTACCTTCTGATTTACCGCAACCGCCGGCACGAGGAACCGGTCCATGCGTAAGCTTTCGATCATCCCGCTGTGGGCTCTTATTACGGGACTCGCCGATGCTCAAACACCATCGCAGACGTTGACTCTCAACCAGGCTGTGACGATCGCGATCCAGAATCATCCGCAGATCGCGGCCGCGCAGAATCTCGAGGCGGCTGCGGGGCAAAGAGTTACTGAAGCCCGCGCGCCTTATTACCCGGCCGTGAACGGCGAGGTCACCGGCTCGCAAGGCAACTATTTGAGCCGGCTCGGGGCCGGATCTTTGACCACGTCGCAATTGTTCAGCCGCGAAGGAGAGGGTTTAGTCGTCAATCAGCTGATAACGGACCTCGGCAGAACCGGCAGCCTGGTCGCGAATGCTCGCCTGCAGGCGCAGGCGGCCGCTCAGACAACGCAGGCAACCCGCTACGACATAATCCTGGGAGTCAACCGGGCGTACTTCGGAGTGCTGGAGTCGCAGGCTCTTGTGCGGGTCGCTCAGGAGACGGTCAGCGCACGCCAGACGCTCACCGACCAGGTGACCGCACTCGGGAATGCGCAACTCAAGTCTCAGGTGGATGTCAGTTTCGCGCAAGTGAATCTTTCCGAGGCACAACTGCTGCTGATTCGTGCCCGGGCGAATCTGCAGCAATCGTTCGTGGATCTGGCTCGCGCACTTGGCCAGGATATTCCACCGGCGCAGTATCAACTGGTGGAAGGTACTATTCCGGGCGCGCCTCCGCCGACGATCGAAGATTTGGTCGCGCAAGCCGTGCAGAATCGTCCTGAGCTTGCCGACCTGCGTTTTCGTTATCAGGCGGCGCAGAAATTTGAGGAGGCCGAGAGGGATCTCAAGCGTCCCAACGTGACGCTGGTTGCGGTGGGTGGGGCGCTGCCTTATCTCGAACAGAATCCGCGCGTAGCGCCCGAGGGATACGAAGGAGTGGCGATCAATGTGGAGATCCCCATCTTCAACGGGCATTTGTTTTCGGCGCGAGAGCAGGCCGCCCGCTACGAATCGCTGGCAGCGAATCAGAGGGTTCGCGATCTTCAGCAACAGGTCGAACATGACG
>JBEKTF010000180.1:0-11516 GCA_049516355.1 Bryobacteraceae bacterium
GTCCCAGTATTAAGAGGATTGGTACTACTTCGCCAGTCCTTGCGTCGCTGCATTATGGGGGACACCAAAGGCGTCGCCAGCGGATATTTGCTGGCCCGCCTGTGCCGACGTCTCCTTTGCACTGAAAGTTCTGCTGGAGCTTATATTGTTTAAGTTCTATAAATTAAGATACTTGAATCACGTTGAAAGTGATCGTCATAACGAACTGGTTGTGCGGCTGCACTGCCGCGTCATAGGCAAGAAGGAATCCCGGAAATGCCGCAGCTACTCTATGGAAGGTCCAGCCGACCAGCGTGTACCCATCTTGAGGGCTTATCTTCCGCGAGCACCGGGAGCGCGACCGCACGTGCCCGTCAACAAAGATGCGGCACTTGCGGAATTCCCATCGAGTTGGACCTCTTCACGACCGCCGCTCCCGAGAATTGCTTTTCCGTAGGCCGCACCCACGTTTTGGACCCACTGCACGTTCTCTCCGAGCATCGACACCAGATATCGCTGCCCGGTGTACAACCATCGCGTGAGGTCGTCTGAGGTAAACCTCAGGATCTCCTATCTTTACCATGTCCGCTTCCCGCTCTATGTCTTTGCATGAAGGTTGTTGGATGAAAAGTTTTCCACTCTGAAAAACCGGGATCCTAAGTTGAGACAGTGGGCGTTACCCGGACAAGCCAGGCAGTAAAGCAAGGCTCATCTGACAGCAAGACAGCGCGCCCTGATCGTCCAGACACGTGACGGCGGGCAGTTTCGCGGCTCTGGCTTCGCCGATGCGCCTATCGCCTTCACCATCCCGTAGAATACGGAAATGGAAGTCAGTCTCTTTCCCAATCCGCGGCGACCCGGCATTGGCTTGAAGCCCCGCCGCGAGGGCCAGCGGCCGCTTCTGCCGCAACATGCGCGCCATTGCCCGGTGCTCGAAGCGGGAAGCACCCTCGGCTTTCTGGTCCATCCCCCACTCACCGAAAAGGAGTCGTTTCTGGTCGGTTATGAGGGGGAGGGGCGTTACCAGTTCGTATATTCCGTGAATCCCACCGGAGGCAAGTGGGAGCCGGTCTTTTCCGTGGTGTTCCTGCTTCCGGTGGGCAGTATCGGTGCGACCAGGGAAGAAGTCACGATGCATATCCCGGCCACGCCGGAAGCGCGTGAGACCGCGCTGCTGATGGCCCGCATGTTCATCGTCCCCGAGGACCTTGGCACCCCAGCCGGCGCAGTGACGCTACGCGGCGCGTGGAACTTCCAGACCCCGCCTGGCTGGGACACGGTGTACACTCCTATCTTCAATATGATCGAGCGGCCCGTGGCTCCGATGCTGGTGATCCGGGTCGAGACCGACTGGTTCGTCCACGATACCGAGTTCCGGTATGTCCTGCAGCCCGGCGATACGATTTCCGCGTCGCACAGCCTGCCGATCGGACAGGTGATCTTCGTACCGCGAGAGGAGATCACCTTGCGCGATGGGACGGAGGAGCAGATAGCGGCGAGACGCCAATCCAGCGAGGCGTTCTTCCGCGAAAAGGCTGGCACCAGGCTCAAGACCGCGTATGGGTTGGAATATAGTCCGCACTATAGCCGCACGAGCCGCCTGCAGGCGCGTGGCGCCGACGTCAAATCCAGCGGCGCCACTTCTGACATAACCGATGCACCCGCCGCTGAACAGGAAGCCGCCAGCGAAGTAGCGCCGTGATGCACCGACGCAGGTGAATCAGACTTCCCGCGAAACGAGTACCCGACCGGGGCCTTCAGTCTGGCTGCGAGCTGTAGTACCTAAATCGCGCGCATCGCGGCAGCCATCGCCGCCGAAAATGGCGCGGGAAGCGTCACTTCGTGAAAGGAATGGTCCGGCGCGTTCGCCGATGCGATATCGCGGGGCATCGAGATCACGGTTGGCCCTTTGTCGGCGACAGCAGTGAGAATCGCGGTGGTGAACACGGCGCGAGCCTGCGCGGGATTGACCACACGCCCGACGTAGAGGCGCGCCGTATCGAAGAACTTGTAAGGGTTCAGTTCTTCGAGGGCGGCCGTGTCCATGAGCTCGGTCTCGACGTCGCCGGCTATGGCAATAATCGGAGCCCCTTCTTTTCGTGCGTCCATGAGTCCGTTGAAAAGGTGCGTTACACCGGGCCCGGCGGTGCCGCAGACGACCACGGGGCTTCCGCTCAGGTAAGCATCGGCGACCGCAGCGAAGACGCCGTACTCTTCATAACGAACGTGGACAAAGTCGATTTTCCCGTTGCGCCGCAGCGCGTCGATCACTGGATTCAACGCATCTCCGACGATACCGTAGCAGCGTTTCACGCCGGCCTTAGCCAGCATCTCCCAGAGAATATCCGCAACTTTTTGTGACATAAATACCTTGCCTCACTGATGGAGGCGACTTCTTTCGCGGGAGCAATCTTCTGGCCATATTCCTGGTTCATGGCACCGTCGAAATCGGGTCAAATGAATATTCCTGGCTAGCTGTCGCTCCGCGTTGCACGCCCATACTTAGTCAAACCACGACCAAATGCCGACACAAGGTCAAGTGGCACAGGTGACCGCGGTCGCTTCATAAGCTCGTATGATGGAACGGAATATGTCACAAGCACAAACCGCCTCCGCTCAACAAATGCCGGCTCATGCCGTCTTGTTACAAATGCTCACCGGGAAATGGGTTTCCAGCATGATTTCCACGCTGGCGCGCTTCGGCGTGGCCGATCATCTGGAATCGGGACCCAGGAGCCTCAGGGAACTTGCGGAACTTACCGGGACCCAGGAGCGCGCGCTATACCGGGTAATGCGCGCCGCAGCCAGCCTGGGCCTCTTTACGGAGCTCGAAGACGGCCGCTTCGCAAATACGCCCCTTTCCGAGCCGCTGCGAACGAATGCCGTTCCCTGCATAAGGAACCTCGCGCTGATGATGCTGGACGGCTATCACGTGGATTGCTGGGCTGAGCTTCCCTGGTGCGTCGAAACCGGAAAACCGGCTCCTTACAAACTCTTCGGGATGGGCGGATTCGAATGGTTTGCGCGGAATCCGGAACAGTCCGTCAACTTCCATCACGCGATGAGCGACCTGTCTCAGGCGGATAGTCCCGTGATCGCCGCTTCGTACGACTTCTCCAGGTTCACGTCCCTTATGGACGTGGCTGGAGGCCTCGGAACCCTGCTGGCGGCAATTCTTGCGCGAACGCCTCAGTTGCGCGGTACTTTATTTGAAGTTCCGCCCGTGGCGGAGCAGGCGAAGCAGTCATCCATCCTGGAGCCGCACAAAGACCGCGTTGAGTTCATCGGCGGGAGCTTCCTCGACGAAGTGCCCAGTGGTTGCGATGCCTACGTCATGAAGCACATCCTGCACGACTGGGAGGATGCTGAGGCAGGTAAGATTCTGGGTAACATTCGTAAAGCCATGGGTCCGCAGGGCACGCTCCTGGTGGTGGACCAGGTCGTGCCTCCCCGCAATGAACCTGGGCTGGCGAAGCTCATGGATCTGGAAATGATGGTGTTGCCGGGCGGCCGCGAGCGGACGGAGCAGGAATGGAGAGAACTTCTGCAAGCCTCCGGCTTTCGGCTGGAAAAGGTCATTCACACACCAATCCCCCAATGCATTCTTGAATGCATTCCATCCCAGCCACGGTGATGCTCTGCCGCGGTGTACGGACTATTTCTTCGCGGCCGCGGCGTCTTTGAGAGCCTTCAGGTGCGGGAGGTCGCGATCTTCCTCGTGACACGCGCCCTCGATCAGCTCGAACTTTTCGCGCTTGAGCGGAAATGCGATCGTCCACGGCCGCGTATACACGACCGGATCGGTGATGGTCGCCTCGTAGTTGACGGCATCGGGACCCGCCGGGGTGAATCGTTCCACCACGTGCTCGGCGTAGCTCACAATCTCGCCGTTCTCGTCCAGCCAGGTTTTGCCATTCAGGTTGGCCGTATCGACAACAAGCGTGTCGCCTTCCCATCGACCCACGGAATCGCCCTGCCACAAACGGATCGTGTCGGGAAGGTGTGCGCGCCCATCCAACGGCACAATGCGCCATGACATGCGCTCGTGCAGAAAAACGATGTAATCCGGTGTTTGAATGATGTGAAACGCCGCCGGGACATACATCGACCGCGGCACACCGGGGAGGAAACAATGCGCTGTCGGATCGTCGTAACCGCGTTCGGGCAGGTTCCGGGAAACCCTTTCCTGAACGGCCCACGGCTGCATCGGAAGTATTCCGTCCGGCGGATCGACGATCACGCCTCGTCCGGCCCCTACCAGGTCAGTGGCGGCGCGTTTTTCCAACCCCTGGTTCGCGGCTCCAGTGTTGCCTTCAAAAAAGCCCTGCAGGTCCGGCTTGCCGTCAGCCGTCCGGCGGATGTTCGGCACAGCTTTCAGCGGAGCCGCAGGTGCACGCGAAGCGGCGGGCTCAAGTGGAACTGCGGCCGTCGCCGAAGGCGGGGCTTCGGCGCCTGGCTGCGAATTGGGGGGCCACCATGTTCGCTCCTCCCGCGTGAACGCGCCGCTCACCTCTTCGGCTTCAGACTGACAGGAGTACTCGAAAAGCCTGTCCCGATCTGTTCGCCGGTGCAAAGGGATGCGGATGGTCCACGGCTTCGTGAAAACCTTCGAATCTTCGATGGTCGCTTCGTACTGAATCGTGTCAGGGTCGGTCATGCGGTATCGTTCGACCACGTGGAGCGCGTCACTGTGAAAGTCCCCCGCCATGTCGAACCATGTTTTGTCATTGTTGTTGCCGACGTCCACAACCAGCGTGTCTCCGTCCCAACGGCCCCGCGAATCGCCCATCCAGGAATCGATGTCGGCGGCGGTGTGGTGACTGCCGTCTGTGTAGATCAGGCGATAGTCCAGCGACCACTCGAAGGCGATTGCAATGGCCTGGGGTGTCTGGAAGATCTGAAACGGGAAGTCCAAATACATGATCCGCGGGACACCGGGCATGTAGCATTGGGCGAGCGGATCGGCCTTCTGCCGATTTTGAAAGTTTTCGGCCTTCTGCGCGGAGGCCCACGGCTGATACGGGATTTCGCCGCCGACGACAACCGACCGGCCGGCCAGCATGTTGTATCGCGCGGCGTGATCCTGAAGATCGGCTGCCGCGGTGCTGGACGCCTGCCAGATGCCGTCGAGGTTCGGCTTACCCTCGGCCGTGCGAGGCAAAGGCTGTCGGGGAGCAGGCGGGCGGGCCGGAGCGGCCATGAGCGCGCTCGTCAGGGCGATCGCAGTGAGCGTGGCGAGATGGTTCGTGTGCATACAGAGCTATCCTCGGGTTGGCGCTTCGCGAAAATGAGTTGAATGACTGATCCACTCCCGTGTTAACGGCACCCGGGGCAGCAGTACAACAACTATCAGACCACAAATATTCGTCGTCGTCATCAGATTCCGAACCGTACCGGACGGGTCGGTGAAGGTGCTGAATTTCGGTCCGGCAAAATCGTACGCATTGCCGAGCTGACTTCGGACCCGCCCACCATGTTGTCGGGGCATCCGGAAAGCATCCGACCGGAGCGTTATCCACGAATATCGGTATCTATTTGTTTTCGATTGCGCGCACGGCGCGTTGTCCAATGCGAGGCCGCCGCTGCGGAAAGTTCCTCCACTGTCTGGTGGCACGGGACAGCGGCCCTTTGCGCTTGTAACACCAACGCCGATTGATTATCGCTTTGCGACCGCGACGGTAGTCGTCGGCTTGAGTTCAACGCGATACGCCTGGTATGCTACCGTGCCCAGGTTCTTGATCGAGTGCAGGGGCTGGCTATTGGCGTCGTACGTCACCTGCAATTCCTTCAGCTCGGCCCGCGGCGTTTTCTTTCCGTCCGCCGTCTCGCGCTCGGAAGGAGGCAGGCGGAAATACACTACGACGGCAGGCCAGGTGTGGGTGTGCCAGGGTTCCCTTTCGCCGGGGGGAATCGTGACGCTCAGCACTCGCACATATGCGTTCTCGAGGGCGACGGTCATATTGGGGTCGTGGAGCTTGACGGGATCGGTATCGGGCAAGGCCGCGGCCGGCGCAGGCTGGCAATCGGTGTTCTTCAGCTCGATCAGAAGATTGTGCCGGACGCTGTCGGCGCTCACATATCCTTTGGCAGGCCCCCCTTCCGACCACCGGATTTTGACTGTCTTCCAGGGCTCGGTGGGGCCCGACGTTTGTTCAAAGAACACACTGGGCCAGAAATGCGTATGAGGGGGTTCCTTGCCGTGAAGCGGGATGGTCGCTTCCAGCACGCGAACGGCATCGTTCTCCAGAATCACCTTGTGCTGGCCTGGGGCCGCGGCCATGGCGTCGGTGGCGTCCGGCTTGATTAGCCCGCAACCGGCGGCCTGCAGACCGGCAGGCAGGAAGAGAGCAAAAACGGCTGCGGAGAACAGGAACCAATTTTGAGCCACGTTCATGGTCAACGATCTTATCACTGCCGAAAAGGCACGGCCGATACGAACACTCGACGCACGCCCCCGGGCTGCGCCAGCGATCGGCGCGGTGTGGCCGGGCCGCACTCTCGCGACGCGATGAATCTTTGCGACGCGGCTACCTAATTCAAGATGACCGCGCCTTACGGTTTTAACGACGCGGCGTAGGCTGCGATCGCGACCATATCTTCGGTGGTCAGTTTGGCGACCGCTTCCTTCATCAGCGGGCTCCAGACGCCCTGGCGATTACCGGTCTTAAAATCGTATAGCTGGCGCACCAGATAGCTGGGCGAGCGCCCGGCGAGGAACGGTAGTTCCCCAAGTCCCTTCAGCCCTTCGCCGTGGCAGATGGAACAGCGCAGCGTCTTGCCTGAGCCGCCCTTCGTGACGAGATCTTCGCCCTTCTTGAGGCTTCCGACCGGCACGTAGGCTACGAAGCCGGACCTGGAGTCGCGCAGTTCAAAGCGTTCGTGATCCTCTGGCGTTTCCACGATGCGCGTGCCGATAGGCTCTTTGCCACCGCCTTCATCGGGCACGAGAATCCACCCCTCGACGTGAGTTTTGGGTACCGTATTGGTCTCCACCACGCGGATCCAGGTCTTGTACTTCAGCTTCGAGAAATACTCGGCGGCGATCCTGGCTTCCTCGTCGTTGGCCGCCTTCCCCAGGGCCAGCATAAAAGAGGGAGGCCCCATCTTCGGCTCAGAGCTCTTGCGCAAACCATTGCGGTAATCGGCCATTTGCTGCACAAAGTAGCCGACCGGAAGCCCGGCCAAATTCGCGTTTTCGGTGCGGCCCAGCCCGTTGGGCAAGTGACAGTAGCCGCAAGCCCGAACCTCGGGCCGGCGGCCGTGAACCACGATCTCCGGCATGGCAGGATGATCTTCCGGATACCAGTCGGGCGGATTGAATATGTCCGTAGCCTGCTTCCGCGTGAAGGCCTTGCTGCTGCCGGGGAGGTGGTGCTCGGCGGTATCAGGCGCAGCTGGCTGGGCGCCGGGCTGCGCGGGAGGATTCAGCGGATAAGCCCACGGCAGCGGCGTGGCGGGAGCTGCTGGAGGCGCGGAGCCCGATTGATTCTGGGCCACGATGACGACCGGAACTACACACATGGCCGCCAGTGCCAGATTGACGGCGAGAACTTTACCGAAAGGGCGAGGCAGTTTCATACGGGCTCCTTTATTGAGGGACACGCGCAAAACGGTCGCCTCCGCACCACCGCTGGGTAAAGTTCCTCCACTGCCTGGCGGCACGGGACAGCGCCCTTTGCGCTCCTGAGCTTCTAGCATTGTATACGAAATGGCGGGAACTGAGCCGTTCGGCAACCGCCCACGCGTGCCGCCGCCTGCTGCCAGGAGTCGCAAGGTTTGACAGATATCTGAACCAGCCAGCCCGACAAGGACGCGCGCGAACGCAGTACCCGGTTTTCTTTGGTTAGCTTGTACGACGGTCGGACCCGCCGGGATACTGGTTCTTCATGGCCGAGTCGACTTTTGAGGCAAGCAGTATGACCGGGAATGGCCCTTCGCCAGCTGGAATCATTCGCTCTGCCCGATTAATGAAAGCTTTTTCGCGCAGTTCCTGCCCGAAATGCAAATCTGAAAACTTGCTGGTCAAAGCCCCTAACGGACCCGAGCGATTGATGATCCTCTTAACGAGCAAAAGAAAATATCGCTGCAAGGATTGCGGATCGGGATTCAGGATGACAGACCGGCGGCGTTCGCCGCGCGAAGGCGATCCGATCTTTGACGCTCCTCGTGCTTTCCAGGCCCGGTAATGGCGGAGCCGCTTGTATAAAGACCGAACAGCCCACTACGCTGATTTATCCTCCTGACGCAGCCACGACAACTTGAACATTCGCCGGTCGCAGAAGGCGCAGCGGTAAGGGACTAACAGGAATCCGAACAGCCGTTCGTGCAGTACTTGCCTGGATCTTCTGAGATACGGCCGTCCACATCGGCAATCCATCCGCCAGAACATATTAAACTAAACACCCACAGCCGTCTGGAAGTTTTTTGCGCTGACCAGAGCCCAAAAGGGACATGACTGGATTTTACACTATTTACGTATTCTTTATGTGTTCGCTGCAATTGGACCCTGACTCCGGCCTCAGACATTTCCGGGAATTGCAAGCTACCACGACGACGCGAGCAGCGGAAGGAAGCGTGTACTTCCCTTTCCGAATCCGATGGTTGGGTCTCCGGGCCTAGTTCCCCGAGGACACGCCGGATTTCAGATCAACAATTCCCCACATCCATAACAAGCAGGCGAAAACGATCAACCAGAAACTCACCACTAGTATCGAAATAAACGAATGGAGCCCACTACTCTGGACCAACCGCGAAAAAACGCGATTGACGGGATCAGCGACCCTGGCGAATATGTCATGGCGATACTGGCTCATGGTGCCGTTTACGACATTCTACCGCCCGCCTTGCCTGGATGGGTCTCGGATTTTTGAAAAGATAATCCGGTCCACTTTCTTTCGTTCGGTCAATTCGGCGGTCCCACCTCCCGCTGCCTCGTCACACAACAATCCGGACAGTACTCCAAGGGGAGTCGCCACGCTGCTACCATGATCCGTTTCGTTACGTGCTGACTCGGCTTAACGCACAAGGAAACAGGGGAGACCGTTCCGGGTAAACATATCGCAGGGGAAAAAACCAGGGCTCAGGGGTAGCCCTGAAGCCTCGGTGTCCCATGCTTCCGCTCGGGTGGGGAATGAACTGCTACCGCTCCGGCCAGGCGGGCACAGGCGACGGACTAGAAAGCTCGCGCGAGCCAAAGAAGAAACCAAGTTCGGGACCGTCGTTGGCATGTCCGGGCAATCCCTCCCGGCGGTTCTGTGTTCGATATATGCGTGTGCCAGTGGAAGTTCATCGCGTCGAACCGCACTCGGTCATACAGGCCATTAATCGCCAGACAGCGCATTACCTGATCATTTGGGCAGATTGTAATGCTCGCGAAGCATTTTGCTCAATCGCTGAGCGCGCCCCGATACCGCTCCGCAGAATTCAAATCGGAGGGTCGCATCCGGAGAGCTTCATACGGGCGGTGCGGGTCTGGTTAACTGTGCGCTATTGCGTCGCCCGCCTTCACTGCCTGTCCATTTCGCCGGGGAATCCCAGGGAGGGCTCTCAGGCGGGATTGACGGTGACATCTCGCCCTTAGCGCCGACTATCTTGCCCGGGCTGCCGGCGGCTTCGATGCCGGCCTGGTGAACTTGCCGGGATCGATCGCCACGTTATTCTCGACCTTCTCGACGTGAACCACAGTGGTATCCGCGGGACTGACGGTCAGGGTGCTAATCAAGAATGGAACCTTCACTCCTTTGATGTCCCGGTAGTCGCTGTAATCCGTCTGAATCGTATAGTTACCCACCGGCGTCGTGTTAAACGTCCCCTTCCGCAACAGCAAGCCGGTCTGCGTATCGAAATAGAGCGACTCGCGGTTGTCGCCCGCGGGAAAGCCGACAACCAGATAGGCGTCGCGGGTGCCGACCTTTTCGATGCCCCTCACGTTGAGCCGCGTGTACTCACTCTTCAGGTTGATGCTTTCGTAGAAATCCGCGTCCCTTTTGGCGCGTTCGAGGTCGGTACCGCTCGCCACGACCACAGTGCCATTGGGATTCTGCGTCCACGCATCCGCGCCGTCGAAACCCTTCGCGGTCTGCGTACCATCGAACTTCTGCAAGGTCGTCATGTACAGGTTGGGCGCCTTGAAATACTGCGTCTGCTGAACGAATATCGTGGGTCCGGCGCCGCGGACGTTCGGAGCCAACTCCGTGGTCGAGGTAATCACGCGAGAGGTCACACTTCGCAGCGCCTGCTCGCCGCCGAGCGCAGTGACGTATTTGGCCAGAATCTGCTCCGCCGTCGGAAGGGACGCAGCCTTCGCCGCCTGCTCTTCCTTCATCACGTCTTTATAAGCTTCGAACATGACTTCGTCGGTTGCCCCGACCGGCGGAGCCGTTGGTCTGTAGAATGCCGTTGGCCCCGCTGCGGAATATTCTCCGGTAGGCACGGGAGCGTTGACCGGATCGTGGTTGCCTTTATGGCAGGTGTAGCAGGAGACTTCGAGCCGTCCATTGAAGTTCTGTTTGTTGAGTGCCAGCGTCATTGCCATCATCTTGCGCGCGGTTATCTTGTTCGGCGTATCTTCCGACCGGTTTCCCGTGTGACAGAATTCGCATTCCACACCGAGCGCCGTGGCTATGAATCGCATCCCTGGAATAAATTGAGTGGAAGGAGTGTCCTGCAGCACCTGAATATTCTTGTAGACTTGTCCGGCTGTCTTTCCCGGCGCGCCCTGCTGCGCGGGCACGAGCAATGGGGCGGCGAGCATCAGCCCTATCGCGGGGAAGACCTGTCGAGTAGAAACTATTTTGTTGCGCATAATTGAAGACATTCCTCTTTTTTCACTCTGCCTGGCAGCCGATTATTATACTCGACCATTGGGTCCATTGCAGTACGGCCAAATACCGCCCTGGCATTGACGCCATCTGACCGCCTTAATAGAATGTTGTGGCCATGTCCTTCCAGAGGATAGCCCCATGAGTGCGGCCCCTAGTGTCGTGTCTCCGAAGTTCCTTCGCGTTTGACGATTCAACCCGTTTTTTGAACGAATGCATTCAGATGGCTGCCTGGCATGCTCGTGCAAGAACGCAGCTGAAGCCGCGTGCACCGGCGTTAGCGAAGCCGCGCACGACGGAAACAAGACGGTGAGTCTTACCGGATCGTGACGAAGGTGGGCGGTGTAAGTTGCCAATAATGAGGCAAGGTGGTGGCCAATGAAGTCTCTCACTCCGGGGCTGTCGTTGTTGATGTGGTCTTGCCTTTGCGGCCTATGGTCAAACTACAGATCCAACACCCCGATGGCAGAGTGAACCTCGGCCCGACCCGGGACCATAAGGCTACTGGGAAATCCAGCATAGACTGACAGGTGGGTATGCTTCCGTAAGCGAATTCTTTTGCGGGCAGATGTGCCCTTGAGTATTTTTCATTCTCGATCACAACTGTCCGGCTATAAAGGGAACAGAATCAGTTGATTGGCAGAAATGAGCAGATCCGCTTGGGAGTCTGGTGGCTGGAGAGCCTGTAAAATGGGCGTTTTCTCGAAGAGCGTAACG
>JBEKTF010000181.1:0-11451 GCA_049516355.1 Bryobacteraceae bacterium
TATCTACAAGTGGCTGGCCACCTGGAACGGTGAACCCACCCCGTTTGTCTGGAAGGCCTCGGCCGACGTCATTCTCGACAAGGTCCGGCGTTGTAAAGAATTATCTGAGACAGGAGACTAGGGAGGCATTTACGGCGGTATCCAAAGTTGATTCCCAAAAAGAATTACTGATCCACTGTCGCGATCGCAGCACGATTGAAAACCCTCTTCCTGAAAGGTGCTGCAGACGAACCTTGGTTGATATGGCACGTATACACTAAATCAATTGGGACGCCCCCGTGCCTGACTTCCCTCAGTTCGCCCTCGCTGATTTCCATGAGCCTCCCGTCGTGGAGACAGTTCTGTCAGCCCATTTGAACGCCTGTCTGCCATGCGGATGGTTCATTTTGGCCTGTTCTGGCGCAAGGTGAATGATCGGTTCCCGCATACCGAGGAAAGGCCCGCATTGACCCCGATGATCGAGCGCTTTCCTGATGCCATCACGAGCGGCGGCCGGGTCCGGTTCGAGGCCATGGAGGTTCCGCAGTTGCCGCGGTTGTGGCTACTTAACGAGGCCGGGACGGAGATGATACAAATCCAGAACGACCGCTTCATAAAGAACTGGCGCAAACAGAGCGAAACAGATCCGTATCCGCACTACGAACCGGTCATAAAACGCGCTTTCGAAAGAGATTTTCGCGATTTTCAGTTGTTTCTGGCCGAAGAGGAACTTGGAGCGGTCAAGGTGAACCAATGTGAAGTTACTTACGTCAACCACATCGTCAGTGGTGAGGGGTGGCAAAATTTTGCGGAGGTAGATCGGCTGTTCACGTTCTGTAATCGAACTTCAGGCGATGCCCCTGGGAGCTTGGAGGATTTTAGCGCCCATCTTCGTTTCCCAATCACTGATCGGGAATCGCGTCCAGTCGGGCGATTACACGTCAACGTTCAACCGGCGCTGCGCGCAAACGATAATCGCCCAATGTACGTCATGAATCTGACTGCACGGGACAATACGGCGGAGGCGTCGAATTCTTCGACATTGGCAGGCAGTGGATTGTGAAGTCGTTCGAATACTTGACGACCGAGCACATGCACAGGATTTGGAGAAAGAAGTAACAATGGCGACCGTAGCCTACAACTTCTATCAAACCGACGTCTTTGGACCCCAGAATCAGCAAGCAATCTCCAGCTTGGTGAACAATCAAAGCACAGATGTATTCGCCCGACGGGAAAGGCGGGCAACGGCGGCCTCGGAGCCGCTACCGCACCGAGTAAAGGTTCGGATACCCCTTGACGGCGAATCCATCGAACTCACGTACCTTGATTCCGTCCTGCCGGCATGGGCAGAGCCTGTTCTCAGCTCACTGCCTGAACGGTGGGGCGCAACTCCTGGCTGGGATGGCTATCACGCCAGACCCACCAGCGTGCAGCTTGTTGTCAGACTCCTCAATATCCTTTCGACCGTGATGCTGGGCGGTTACCAGCCGCCACAAATCATGCCACTTGCTGACGGAGGAGTGCAGGCGGAATGGCATCGTGGCCAGAGGGATTTAGAGATTGTTGTCTCCGCCGACGAAGCACCTAGTTATTATTTCTTCGATCATGACACGGGCGAGGAGGAGGAATATACCTTGGAACAACGTGAAGACAGAGTCCGTGATTTGATCGGCGGCCTCAGCTAATAGGAATGGCTGAAGACGCGCGACAGGACGATCCGACCGTCTTGAACGGCGACCGCCTGTTTCGCCGTGTGCAGGCACATCCCAATCAGTTATTTACAGAACCAGACGGCTCCAAGCGCCCGTCATCAGCAGTCTTCAAGGTCACTGAACTATCCGTCAATATCGAGTCGGTAATGGTCGATTTTCTGGATGGTATCTAACGTCGATCACTGCTGGCGATATTCGGCAATACGATGTCGAGAGGAAGGAAAGCCACCCGATTGTCAGGGATGCTGATCCACCGAACGACCCGGCACACGGTCTCGTACTTGGCAAGAAGACAGGTGCGTTTGCGAACGCGATGGTCCGCGCCCACAAATGGGTCGTCGCGCCTACTTGACCGCCGAGCCAATGGGCGTTGCTAAAGTCTCCGTACTTCAGACCAACTTTGGGTGACCGAGAAAATCCGTCTTTCGTCTGAATAAAACCAACCACTTACAACCATCCTGCCATTCCACGCCTCATCAATCTGCTATTGCATAGCCAGGAGAACTCCATTCGCATGTCCCCATTCCCATCCGCTCAAAAATCGAAATCCACCGGTCCCCGCACTCAGGAAGGCAAAGCGCGATCCTGCGTAAACGCCCTCCGCCACGGTCTCACCGGTCGCGTAGTCGTCCTGCCTTCCGAAGACATGGATGCCTACCACGCCTTCTGCGCCGAACTCATCGCCGATCTCGCGCCCGAAACCCCGCTCGAGCGGCAGTATGCCCAAACCTTCTGCGACACCCAATGGCGTCTTAATCGGGCGCGCTCCCTCGAGGACAGCATGCTCTCGCTCGGCCACTTCGAAGCCGCAGGCGAGATCGAAGCCGACCATCCTCAGGTTCACGCTGCCCTGACCGCCGCCCGCGTATTCCGCGAAGACTCGAAATCCTTCGTCAACCTGAGCCTCTACGAACAGCGTCTCCAGAGGACCCTCAAAGAATCCCTCCGCCAGCTCCAGGAACTCCAGACCAAACGCATCGCCTCCAGGCAAGCCGCCCTCGACGCCGCAATTTCATTGCGTAACCTGCACAAAATGAAAGGCCAACCCTACGACCCGGGCACCGACCAACATCGATCCGAGTCAGGCACCCAGTTCGTTTTTTCGACCGCCGAAATCGAAGCCGAAGCCCGCCGCCAATACCGCCGCGCCGACGCCGAAAACGCCCAGCGCTTCGGCTACAACCTCGCCGATTACCGCGAATTCCCCCTCAAACAAGCCGCGTGACCACCAGACAATAAAGATGACACTCGACGTAGGGTTTACAAAGGAATATAATCTTTCTCGTTCCCGGCAGTTTTCGAGATTGAGGTGAAGCGATGCCAGATATTCACGATTCCGAACCCACGTCCTTCAAGCCGTCGCGGCGCGATGTCATAAAAGGCGTTATCGCGGCGGGAGCCGTATCCGCCTCCGCGGGCTACATGTTTCGCAGCGCCGTCGTGCGGGCGCAAACATCGGCCCCCGGCTCTGTCGAGCGTCTGATCACGCTGAACGTCAACGGGCAACAGCGGCGCGTCGATGTCATGAAGCAGGAGACGCTGGCCACCACGCTCCGCTACAAACTCGGCCTCACCGGCACCAAGCTCGGTTGCGACCGTTCCGAATGCGGCGCCTGCACTGTACTCCTTGACGACGTGCCGCACTACTCCTGCTCCGTGCTCACCCACAGCGCGCGCGGCAAGAACATCGTCACCATCGAAGGCCTCGCCAAAGCCGACGGCACCTTGCATCCCGTCCAGCAGGGAGTCATCGATGAACAGGGTTTCCAGTGCGCTTTCTGCATGCCCGGCTTCGTGATGGCCACCGTCGGATTCCTGAAAATCAATCCGAATCCCACCCGTGCCGAACTCGCGCACGGCGTCTCCGGCAACCTCTGCCGCTGCCAGGACTATGACAAAATCCTCACCGCCCTCATGCGTGGCGCTGAAAATCTAAGGAGCGCATAATGCCAGCGAAATTGGATAAAACCACGGCCACTCCCGCTCATGCTTCTTACAAGCTGATCGGAAAGAATTACACCACGCCCGATCTCGTCGCGAAGGTCACCGGCAAAGCGAAATACGCCGAGGATTATCGCGCCGAAGGGATGCTCTTCGCCAAGCTCCTGCTCAGCCCGGTCCCCCATGGCCGTATCCGCAGTATCGATGCGAGCGCCGCGCTTGCCATGCCCGGTGTCAAGGCGATCCTCACCGTGGATGATATGCCGAAGCCCTCTGATGCCATGACCGATCTCGGCCAGAGGATACCGGCAAACCCGCTCGGCGAGCGTGGCCTCACCAACGATCCTGTCTACCAGGGCGAGCCGATCCTGGCCGTCTGCGCGGTCGACGAACTGACCGCCGCTGAAGCTATTGAGAAGATCAAGCTCGATATCGAGCGCCTCCCGCACGTCGTCGATCCGCTGGTCAGCCTGCGTCCTGGCGGCCCCAACGCGCGCGTCGAAGGCAATGTCTGGATCCGCCCCAATCCGAACCTCCCGCCGCCTCAGCCTCCTGCCACCGTTAAGGAAGTCAAATGGACGGAAGCGGATTTCGCCGAGTACAAAGAAGGTCGCCTCCCGATGGGCCAGGGAACCGATCCCGAATGGTCGTTCGGTGACGTCGAAGCTGGCTTCAAAAACGCCGCCCTCGTTCTCGACGAGACTTTCGTCACCCCGAACACCAGCCACCAGCCGCTGGAAACCCGCACCGCCATGGCTTATTGGCAGAACGGAAGGGTTCACGTTCACTGCTCCACGCAAAGCACGGCCCAGACCGCTCCCGCCATCGCGCGCTGGCTCGGGCTTCTCGATGACAAGCTGCAGCCCGATCTGAGCAAGGTGGTCATCGTCAGCGAATATACCGGTGGCGGCTTCGGCAGCAAGATCACCAGCGCCATCTCGGCCATCATCCCCGCGCTGCTTTCGAAAAAGGTAAACGCGCCGGTGATGATGCGCATCAGCCGCGAGGAAGAGCATTACATCGGCCGCGCTCGCCCCAGCCTGCATGGCCGCCTGAAAGTCGGATTCACGAAGGAAGGCAGAATCACCGCCGTCGACATGTTCGTCGTAATGGATAACGGTCCATACGATCCGCAGGGCGACGCCAACCAGTCCGGCCGCATGGTTTCTCTGATGTACCAGCCGCCGGCCATGCGCTGGCGCGGTGTCACCGTGTTGACCAACACGCCGCCGCGCGTTTCGCAAAGCCAGCCTGGTGGATTCCAGGGAATCGCGCTCATGGAGCCGATCATTTCCAAGGCGTCGCGCAAACTCGGGATCGATCAGGTGCAGATGCACCGCATCAACGCGCCTGAAGGCAAAGCGGAAATTGGTCCTCCCGTCGGTAAGGAAAACAAACGGCTCTACGTCACCAGCGCCTTCGTCAAGGAAGCCCTGGACCGCGGCGCCCAGCAGTTCGAATGGGAAAAGAGAAAGGCCCAGCCGAGGCGCAGCGGCAATAAAGTGCGCGGCATCGGTGTAGCCACCAGTTGCTTTGTCGGCGGATCGGTAGGCTTCGACGGTCTGTTCGTGATCAAGCCCGATGGAAGACTTTACATCCAGTCCGGTATCGGCAACCTCGGAACGGCGTCGGTCAGCGATACCCACCGCGTCACTGCGGAGATCCTCGGTGTGCCGTGGGACAAATGCGAAATCACTTGGGGAAGCACGCTGAAAAATCTGCCGTGGAGTTGCCCCTCCGGTGGTAGCCAAACCACTCACGCTCACACCCGCGCGGCCTACGCCGTGGCAATGGATGCCCGCGAAAAGCTGACGCAGATCGCGGCCAAAGATCTCGGCGGCAAGCCGGAAGATTACGATGTCGCCAACGAGCGGGTCTTCCGCAGAGGCGGCGGCGCGGGCATGAGCCTCGCGAAGGCCGCGCAGCGCGCCATCGAACTGGGCGGAATCTACGATGGTTCCGAACTGCCCAAGGGCATTAATAAAATGACCGTGACATCGGCTCAGGCCTTGAAAGGCCAGGGCCTCCTCGCTGTCGCCCGCGATACCATGCCTCGCGACGGCCAGACTCACTCCTACGTGGCTGGCTTCGCCGAGGTGGAAGTCGACCTCGAAACCGGCAAGTACGAGATCCTCCATTACCTCGCCGTGGCGGATGTCGGCACCATCATCCATCCCCGCGCACTCGGTGGACAGGTTCTCGGCCGGTCGATGCTGGGCATCGGCCACGCCATCGGCCAGAAGTGGGTTTACGACCAGCACTACGGCTTACCGCTCGCCAAGCGGTTCCACTACAACAAGCCGCCCAGCATTCTCGACGCCCCGACCAAAATGGAATGGGCCGCGCTCGATATTCCCGATCCGGAAACGCCCATCGGCGCGCGCGGTATCGGCGAGCCGCCCGTCGGCGCGGGCTGCATGGCGATCGTCAATGCTCTTACCGACGCACTGGGTGACGAAGTCATCCGGCGCGCCCCCGTTAACCTCGATACCATTCTGGCTTCCCTCGAACTGGGCAGGCCAGCCGGAGAGGGCCTCACGGCCCACATCTAAGGAGCTCAACCATGGCTATCATTCGCGACATCATGCCGGCATTTGAACTCTTTCAGCCGGCAACCACGGAAGACGCGCTGGCCCTCGCGCACAAGTACGGTTCGGACGGCTGGATCATGGCTGGCGGGCTCGACAGCTTCGACTGGCTGAAGGACCGCATCAAGCGCCCCCAATACGTAATCGATCTGAGTCAGATGAAGGAACTGCACGGTATCAAGCCGCTCGACGGCGGCATTGAAATCGGGGCTCTGACCACACTGACCGAAGTGGTCCGCGATCCCGTGGTGAAGGAGAAATACAGCATTCTCGCCGAAGGCGCCGAATTGGCCGCTTCGCCGCAGATTCGCAACCAGGGAACCATCGGCGGTAACGTATCTCAGGACACGCGCTGCTGGTATTACCGGAGCGGCTGGAAATGCTATCGCGCGGGCGGGAACATCTGCTTTGCCGATACGCCGACTGCCATCAATCGCGAACACGCCATTCTTGGCGCGGATCGCTGCGTGGCGGTGAACCCCTCGGACACCGCCCCTGCCTTGATCGCTCTCGACGCGAAGATGGTCATTCGCAGCACAAAGGGCGAGCGTGTCGTGGACGCGGAGGACTATTTCATCGGTCCTGGTATCGACATAACGCGCATGACCGTTTTGAAGCCCGGCGAAATGCTGACTGCGATTCGCATCCCGGCTACTTGGGCCGGCACGCAGTTCTACTTCGAGAAAATCCGCGACCGCAATGTCTGGGATTTCCCGATCGTCAACGTTGCCTCCGCGGCAGTATTCACGAACGGCAACATTGAGCGCATTCGCATCGCTGTGAACGGTGTCGCTGCCCACCCGGTGCGTTTGAAGGAAGTCGAAGCCGCGATCCAGGGCAAGCCGCGTAATGAAGAAACCGCCAAAATGGCTGGGGAAATGGCCACACAAGGTGCGCAGCCGCTGCGATACAACGGCTACAAGGTTCCGTTGATGCGGAATCTGGTGAAGAGGGCCATTCGTGGCGTGGAGCAGTCGACATGGGCATAATCGAGTGGGCGAGAAGTCCCTGGGGCCAGGACATCCCGATTCACATCGCGTTTTACCTGATCTGGGTATCCGCAATCGCGGGTTTCGTGTTCCTGATCGGCCACGCGATTTGGGTTCGTTATTTCGCGAAGCCCGAAGAATTCGCGGGTAACACTCCGGTGGCTGTAGCCGCGCGCCTGCCTGAGAAGATCGCCCGGCATTCGCTTGCCGCCCGGCTGTTCCACTGGATCATGGCCGCGGCGATGTTCGCGTTGCTCATCACCGCTTTCCTTCCGAGGGTCGGCGTGCAGTTCCCTTGGGTGACGTATCACTGGATCGCCGGCCTTGTCCTCACGGCGTCGATTATCTTCCACATCGTTCATGCGACGTTTTTCATGGATTTCTGGTCGATCTGGCCTGATAAAGCCGATATTGAGGACGCGGGCAACAGGCTTCGCCGCGCGCTCGGACAATCGGCCCCGCCGCCGCGAAGATTTGCCAAGTATCCTCTGGAAAACAAGATGTATCACGGGGTCATCGTGCTGGCCGGCCTCGCCGTCACCATCACGGGCGTGTTCATGATGTCCCGTGTGCGCACGCCGTTGTTCACGCGCAACCCGTATCTGTTCGGCGACATGACCTGGGGAATGATGTACGTGCTGCACGGCCTTGCCGGCGTCGGCCTGATCGCCCTCATCATGATCCACGTTTACTTCGCCGTGCGGCCTGAGAAACTGGATATTACGAAATCCATGATCTTTGGTTCGATGAGCCGCGAGCACTATCTGGAACACCACGATCCTACGCGCTGGGCGCCCGAGGCCGGTTCGCCCGAGTGAACCTGGACGAACGCTGCAACGCCATTGAAGAGTGCTACGAGTTCATGCTCGCGTATGCGGCGCAGGGACTCGCGGACGATGCAGGCACTCAATCCGGTTCTCAGATTCGCGAATTCCTGCGCCGGGCTGTCGCCGCTCTCAAAGGTCTTCCCGAGGCGATCACTGCGGACGGCCTCGATTCCACCGCGTTCATAGCGGTCGTGGACCGGGATGCTCGCGATTCGCTGGCCGCCCTCGAGTTGGTGCTGGCTCAGCCGACGATCAGTTCTTTGTTGATCGACAACCTGAACGCTTCGATCCACGTCAGAGCGCTGCTCACCGATCTTTTTCTGATCGATGAGGTCCTGAAGCTAAAAAGTGTCAACAAAACCCAGGTTTAGGACACGGGGCGCTTGTAGGCCGACGGGCAGACGCAGATCAAACGCTGGACTGGTAATATCGCTTTCCTGAATTTTGTGAGCGGCGTTGGCGACATTCATGATTTGAGCCAGAGCCGTGATGCTTCCCAAGGGCAGCTTGAACGGCCGCCGAATCCCGAGGTTCCAGTTCAGGATGTGCTCGGCGCGGTTGCCTCCTTCGGGGCTTCCGCGGACCGTGGCGTCGACCAGGAACGGCCCTTGCGGCAATCCGGTCACCAGTAATTCACGGGCAAAAGGGAGGCCGTCCAGGTAGTCGGCAACGCTCGCGAGTTCGATGCCCCAGGGGAGCCGGTAAGTACCGTAAATCTTCCCTACGTAGGCTCGATCGACGAAGCTGCGGTTCGCCGCGTTAATGGCGGTATTCGGATCGAGAAATAATGATCCGACAACTCCGGGATCGTTCTCCAGGAAGCCATTACCCGGATTTGTCGGCCCGTACGATTTCTCGGCGACGAAAGAAGCATTGAGCGTCAGGCTGTGCCATTGTGTTTTTGCTTCGGCCACAAATCCGGTGTTCTGCGTCCGTAGGCCTGCGGGATTTGTGAGCAGATATCGATCCTGCCCCAGAGTGGCCGGATTCTGCGCATATACCGTCAACTGCTGATCGTTCGAACCGGGATCGACGACGGAGACAGGCGAAAAGTCCTGACTGGGAACGCCCACATCGAGGGCGGCGATGCGATCCTTCGTGTCCACCCGAAAGAGGTGAATGCTGGCGGAGGTTCGGCGCGTGACGGCAACCTCCGCTCCGACGTTGATCCGGTCGGAGTAGGGCTGACGCAGCGACGGTGAAATGGAGGAGTAAGCGCTGCCGAAGCGCATGAGCAACTTTCCTTGTTCGTACTCGCCTCCACTCAGGCCGGCGGGATTTCCAAAATCCAGATACCTGCCGGCCAGAGGGGAGTACAAACGTGAGTAAGACCCGAGTAGGACGATTCCGTGAACGTCCCAAGCGAAGCCCACTCTGGGAGACAAGCTGTTCCATGCGATCAAGTTTGAGCCGCGCCAAAGTTCCAATACTCCACCGAGGTCGAACGCCAACCCGTGCGCCAAACTTACATGATCGGCGACATAGGCGGAGAAAGTTTTGACGGGCTCGGTTGTGTCCGCTGGCGCATTGAATTCCAGTACCACCGCGGGAACGCCATTCGCGGTAATGATGTCGCCGCCGGAAGGCACGCTGAAGCGGTTCCGCGGCGTCGAAGCGGTAAAACCGCCGCCCGCCATAATCCGATGATGTACCGTTGCCAGTTGCCAGCCTGTCTGGATACTTTGGCGGGTACGGATCGCAAAGTTTCCCAAGGGAGGCGCTCCTGTTACAACACCAGTCACCAGATCCGTGATGCTCTGCCCTGCCGGCATGAGGGTATCCAGATGGGCAGTCGAGTATCCGTAGCGCACCTGAAGAACTCCGTCGGCGAATTCATGAGTCCACGCGGCCTGCACGAAATCGAGGTGATCGACTTCGGGCTGGCTGTAAAAACCGCCCGGCAAAGTAAAAAACGGCGCCATGCGATTGCCGGTCAAAGCCTCAAGTGCCACCGGCGAGCCGCCGTTTGAGAGATCGATCCGGGAGCCTGAATACAGGGCCTCGAACTGGTCTCTGTCCGTAATGCGAATCCGGCCTCGTGCGTTCGCAAAGAGCAGTCGGCTGCGTTGGTCGTTTCCAGGCGCCTGAAGAGGCTCGGTTTGAGAGCTCCATTGTCCCCACGCGGACAGGAACACGTCCACGCGCTTCCAGATCGGCCCGCCGATATCGAGGCCATCGCGAGTCATCCGATTGAAATATCCGCGTTGTTCCAGGAATCCCCGATCGGCGGCGGGCAAGTTCGTGGAATATAGCGCCGAGCCTGTATTCATGCTGGAAAGCGTGGCGTGCCAGGTGGTATCTGGTTCCGCCAGAAAAAGCCCTACGTTGGTCCCCGAATCGCTCCGCACCACGATGTCCTGCATTGCCTCGATATTCGGCAGGATCATCGGTAGTCCGGGCTGATAAGAGTCCGTGGCGTCGAATCCCTGGAGAGTGTAGCGGGTATCGGTCCAGGACATACCGCGTTGCGATACGATGCCAAGCCGGTTGTCGTTCAGGCCGGTGAAATCGAGAGGTTCGGTGACAGTCGATGGCTCTCGGCTTAGCAATACGGCGGGCAAGCTGAATCCTTCGGGATAAAGGCCTGGCCGCGTTTCCGTGAGATCGAGATGGGACACCTGCAGAGGCGCTACATACACCGGCATCCCGGAAAATTGGTATTTTCCGTAAGGCAGAGTTACAGAGAATTTGCCGTCAGCATCGGTATGAATCGTTAATCGAAACCCGGCCCCGCCGGTAATTTCAACAGACGCGTTATTCTGAGCGCTACCTTCGACGATTCCAGTGGTCAACTGACCCGACAAGCTAAGCGCCAGGATAAAGCTATTCGCGCAGAACAGCGAAGCGGCTGATCGAGTAGCCAAGAGCGCCCCCCACAAACACGTCGGAAACGAAGTGAGCCGATAGAGTAAGTCTCGAGAATGCCACAGTTCCCGCCAGGCCATAGGCGACATAAGGTACCCATTTCCGATTCCGATAGCGTCTGGCTACGACTGTTGCCACGGAGAAGGCCGCGATGGCGTGACCGGAAGGAAAGCTTCCATGGCCCCGCAGGAACGAGCCGGAGCTATCGAACCATGTGTCGGAATAGTTCTGTCCAGTCCCTATGGCCGCGGGACGGATCCGTTTCGTGGCGTCCTTAAGGACGGTCGCCAGAATCTCAGAGTCACCGACTGCTTCGGCTGCCAGCAAAGCCGTATTCCGCATCTTCAAATCTTTAATTGCAAATGAAGTTGCATATAATGCCGCGGGAACCGCGACAGTTCCGTAAACTGTAACATTGCCGCTAAACACCTTCTGCTTATCCGGTTGACTCAGCAAAGCCCAGGATGTTGGGTTCGAGATCTTTTGCGCCGCGGATCTGCTCGTATTCGGTTGATTTGCGGGCAGTTCCGAGTCCAAGGAGGGTCTGAAA